>JAJDWX010000003.1 GCA_022825385.1 Rhodothermales bacterium | reverse complement strand
CACGTTTGCCTGCACAAGTCGTCATGCTTGTATCGATGAAATCAGCAGAAAAAATCGTAGATTCGGGTCGTTGGGGACGTGACGCGCCCTTCGGGAGGCTGCGAGCGGCACGCTGGCTGTGTCATTCCTCATTATGTGGGGGCCTGCCACATTGCTTCGTCATTCCTTGCCAGCGCACCCCTCGCAGCCTCTGAGCTTCCCGGATTTAATCAGAGCATCCTTAAAGCATTTTACCGGAGGATTCGTTCTCCTCTTTACGTCCTGCGTATCCCATGTCCAAACACCCTATCTGGTTCAACGGCAAGCTGGTCCCGTACGAGGACGCCAGGGTGCATGTGCTGACCCATGCCCTGCATTACGGATCGTCCGTCTTCGAAGGCATTCGCTGCTACGATACGGACGCGGGGCCGGGGGTTTTCCGGCTTCGGGAGCACATGCAACGCATGATCGACTCGGCGCGAATCCACCGGATGAAAATCCCCTACCCGATCGACGAGTTGGTGGAGGCGGCGCTCCGCACGGTGCGCGAAAGCGGCATGAGGGCCTGCTACATTCGTCCGCTGTCCTTCCGCGGCGCAGGCCCCATGAGCGTCAATCCGCTGGAAAACCCGGTCGAAACGGTGATCGCCGTGTGGGAATGGGGCAAATACCTGGGCCCCGAGGCGCTCAGCGAAGGGGTAGACGTGCATGTGGCTTCCTGGAATCGCATGGCGCCGAACACCTTCCCGGCGCTTGCCAAGGCCGGAGGCAATTACCTGAACGCCTCGCTGGCGAAAATGGATGCGGTGCTGAACGGGTACGCGGAAGGCATCATGCTTTCCTACGACGGACACGTGGGCGAAGGGAGCGGGGAAAACCTGTTCCTGGTGCGCGACGGAAAAATCCTTACGACGCCGGTAGCGCTCTCTATTCTTCCGGGCATCACGCGCGACACGGTGATCACGTTGGCCAGAGACCGCGGCTACGACATTGTGGAAACGCGCATTCCCCGCGAGGCCCTCTACATCGCCGACGAACTTTTCTTTACGGGGACAGCCGCCGAGGTCACGCCCATCCGCTCGGTCGATAAGCACCGGATCGGGAGCGGGCGGCGAGGTCCGGTCACGGCGGAATTGCAGGAAGCGTTTTTCGACGTCGTTAAAAGGGGCAGCGATCCGCACGGCTGGCTTTCGTTCGTGAACCGCACCTTCAACGAAATCGCGGAAATCGCCTGAAACCGCCCGGCGTCAATCCGGGAGGGCGTGCGCCTCCCGCCGGGCCGTCGCCTCGCCATCGCCGCTGGATAACGAATCCGGGCCGTCCTGCGCCAGATACCGATCCATGGCCCAGTGCGCCAGGTAAATGACCGGGGTAATTACGACGGCGATGACGAATTTGTAGGCGTAATTGAACAGCGTGATCGCCAGAATCTGCTGGAATCCAAGTTGTCCCCAGAAGGCGACCCCCAGCACCACAAAGGTGTCGATGAACTGGGAGCCGAGCGTGGAGCCGGTGGCGCGCAACCACAACATCCGCCCGGCGGTAAGCTTGCGGAGCCGGTGGAAAAGGTGAATATCTACGAGTTGCCCGATCAGGTAGGCGGTCATGCTGCCGAAAATAATCCGGCCCGTCGTGCCGAAAACAGCCGTGAACGCCTCGTCGGAAATGGGCGAAACGGGCGCAGCAGGCACCGCCATCGCTACCTGCAGCAACGCAAATTCGAACCCGATCATAACCATGCCCACCAGGGTCACGAAGCGAATGCCTTTCTTGCCGTAGTACTCGTTGATCAGGTCCGTTACGATAAACGTGACGGGAAAGGCGATCACCCCGGCGGTCATAATCACTTCGTTGAACGTAACCCCGAAAAGGACCAGGCCCCGGGGAAGTTCGAAGGCCGTGAAGAATTTACCCGCGGTCGCTTCGGCGACCACGAGCGCGGTAAGGAACACGGCGGCGCAAAAGACGAACAGCTTTTGCGCGCGGGAAAGTTCGTACGCCTTGCGTACCATGCGGAAAGATCGTGTATGTACGGCGCGTCCTGCGCGGGAAACGGGAACGCCGCGGAAAATCAGAAAGATTCGGCGACCGCCTGCCCCTCGACGGCGGGCAGCGAAAACGCAAAGGTCGATCCGGAGCCGGGCGCGCTCTGTATATCGAGCGCGGCGCCGTGCGCCCCGAGAATATGTTTCACAATGGACAAGCCCAGGCCCGTGCCCCCCTGCGCCCGGGACCGACTCTTGTCCACGCGGAAGAAGCGTTCCGTGACGCGAGGCACGTCTTCCTGCTGCATCCCGATCCCGTTGTCCTCCACGGACACGCGCACGAGATCCTCCGAGCGGCGGGCGACAAGGCGCACGTACCCTCCGTCGTTGTTGTACTTGATGGCGTTCTCCGCCAGATTGACAAGCACCTGCCGAAGTTGATCGCGATCCCCGTCCATCCATTCCGCGCCGGCATGGACCTCGCTATGCACGCGAATATTCCTTTTCCGGGCCGCGTGCTCAAGCGATTCCGCGACCTCGTCGAAAACAGGCGCGGCGGCGAACGGCTCGCGATCCAGTTGAAACGCCCCGGTTTCAATGCGGGAAATCTCCCCGAGGTCCCTGGCGAGCGCGCTCAACCGAAACGCGTGATGCAAAATTTTCTGCACGAACCCCCGATTGACTTTCGAATCTTCGAGCGCGCCGTTCAGCAACGTTTCGGCAAACCCCTGAATGGCGAATACGGGCGTTTTTATTTCATGGGAAACGTCGCCCACGTATTCCCGGCGGTAACTGTCCGCCCGGCTCAGTTCGGCAATATGATTTTTGACTGCGTATCGGGTCTGATTCCCTCGCCGCGCAAGCCGGTCTATTTCATCCCCGCTATCGTCGATGGGCGCATCCGCGTAGCCTTGCTCGCGCCGAAGTTCGCTCAGCGCGTCGTAGACCCCCTGCAAGCGGTCCGTAACGCGGCGGCGCGCCGCGAAATACATGACGAACCCCACCGCGGCGGCCACGAAGACGGGCCACGCAAAGGAAATGCCCGTAACCAGCGCAACCACAAGGCAAGCGCCCCCTGCCAGAAGCGCGGCGGTCCACGCCGTTTTCGCCGCAATGCGCTGCATCAGTACGCTTTCAGTTTGTATCCTACGCCGGTTATCGTCGCAATGAGGCCGCTGCCCAGCTTTTCGCGCAGCTTGCGCACGTGCACGTCCACCGTGCGGTCCGTCACATACGAGCGATTGCCCCAGACAGCGTCCAGCAAATCCTGCCGACGAAACACGCGGCCCGGATTCGACACCAGAAAATACAGGAGGTCGAATTCTTTTCTCGGGAGACGAATTTCCTCGCCGTTATGCACCACGAGATAGCGGTCGCGGTTGACCTCCAGCGCGCCCAGGCGCAAAACGTCCGGCGGATTTTGCGTCCGTCCCGCGCTTCGAAGCAGGGCATTCGCCTGACTGACGAGCACGGGCATCGAAACGGGCTTGCCTATGTATATGTCGGCGCCTACGTCCAGTCCCTCTATGTAATCCTGGTCTTCGGTGCGGGCGGTGAGCATGATGACCGGTTTGTCGCGCAGTTTCGCATCCTGGCGAATCCTTTGGCACACCTCGACGCCGTTTAATTTCGGCATCATGATGTCGAGCACAATGAGGTCCGGGTTGCTTCGCTGCGCTTGCGAGAACCCTGCGGCGCCATCAAGCGCCACGATGGTTCGAAATCCTTCCTTCTCGAAGTTGTACTTGAGAAGGTCCAGCAAATCCTGTTCGTCGTCCACAATCAGAACCGTCCTGCGTTCCGGCAAGGTATGGGCCATGGATATACGCCGCCTCGCAAGCGGCTGTCGCGCGAAAAAAGCAGGGGGTGCAACTACCGGAAACCACCCCGTCAACATACAAAATACTTCGTACGCAGGCTATCGGCAAGAAGATCAGGATACGTTTTCCCGTACGTCTTCTCTGGCGTCTTCTCTGGCGTATTCCGCTACGGGCGGACACGCGCAAACGAGGTTGCGATCCCCGTAGGCGTCGTCGATGCGTCCCGAGGAAGGCCAGAACTTGTGTTCGCGGGTCCAGGGCGCCGGGAAGGCCGCCGTTTCCCGGCTGTACGGATACGGCCAGGCGTCGGAAGCAACCATGCGCGCCGTATGCGGCGCATTCTTGAGCGGATTCTGCACAGGGTCCGCCTCGCCCGCTTCGATTTGCCGGATTTCTTCCCGGATGCGCTCCAGCGCTTCGCAAAAGCGATCCAGTTCCTCTTTCGTTTCGCTCTCCGTGGGTTCGATCATGAGCGTACCCGCCACGGGAAACGAAACGGTCGGCGCATGGAAACCGTAATCCATCAGGCGCTTGGCCACGTCGCGCTCGGAAATGCCCGCGCTTCGGCCGAAAGGCCGCAAATCGAGCAGAAACTCGTGCGCGCACTGGCCAAAAGCCCCCTTGTACAGCACCGGATACGTCTTTTCGAGCCGCGCCATCATATAGTTCGCATTCAGGATAGCCAGTTTCGTGGCCCGGGTAAGCCCTTCCCCGCCCATCATGGCGATATACGCCCAGGATATGACCAGAATGTTTGCGCTGCCGTACGGCGCTGCCGCCACAGGCCCCACCGCCGCCGCTTCGTCCGGCGCGCCGGGCAGCGGCGAGGCGGGCAGAAACGGCGCAAGGTGCTCCGCCACGCAAATCGGACCCATCCCCGGACCGCCGCCGCCATGCGGAATGCAGAAGGTCTTGTGCAAATTCAGGTGGCACGCGTCCGCCCCGAAATCGCCGGGACGACACAAGCCCACCTGCGCATTCATATTCGCCCCGTCAAGATAGACCTGCCCCCCGCAGCGGTGTACGACGTCGATTATTTCCCGGATGTCTTTTTCGAACACGCCGTGCGTGGACGGATACGTAATCATCAGCGCCGCCAGGCGATCCGCATGTTTTTCCGCCGCGTTGCGCAGCGCCGCCACGTCCACGTTGCCCGCCTCGTCCGTCTTGACCACAACCACCTGCATGCCCGCCAGGACGGCGCTGGCGGGATTCGTCCCGTGGGCCGATTCGGGGATCAGGCAAACGTCGCGGCGGGCGTCTCCCCGGGATTCGTGCCAGGCCTTGATGACGAGCAGGCCCGCATATTCTCCCGACGCCCCAGAATTGGGCTGGAAAAACGTACGGGAAAGTCCGGTGATCTCGGCGAGCCAGCCATCCAGTTCCTCGATCAACTCGGCGTATCCCAGCGCCTGATCCGCCGGAACAAAGGGATGCGGACCGCTGAATCCCGGCAACGTAATCGGCAACAACTCCGCCGCCGCGTTCAACTTCATCGTGCACGATCCGAGGGGAATCATGCTGGTGGTGAGCGACAAGTCTCTGGAGGCGAGGCGTTGCAGGTAGCGCATCATTTCCGTTTCGGAACGATACCGATGGAAAACCGGATGTTCCATAAACGGCGCGGCGCGGCGCATCGGTCCCGCATAGGCAGGCGGCGCCTCCGGGGCAAGCGTCGCCGCCGATACGCCGTTGCGCCGGCCTGCGAAAATATGCAAGAGCGTATCCATCTCCTCCAGGCCCACGGTTTCGTCGAGGGCCACGCCCAGCGAATCGTCGTCGTAGCGGCGCAGATTGACGCCATGCCGCGCAGCGTTCCGAAGAATGCTTTCCGCGTCGCCGCGCCGCGGGTCTATGCGCAGCGTGTCGAAGAAATGTTCATGCCGGACGCCATGCCCCAGACGCTCCAGGCCGTTCGCCAACAGGACGGCGAGGCCGTGTATCCGCTCGGCAATGGCGCGAAGCCCGTCCGGCCCATGATACGCCGCATACATGCCGGACATAATGGCGGGCAACGCCTGCGCCGTGCAAATATTGGAGGTCGCCCGGGCCCGACGAATGTGCTGCTCGCGCGTCTGAAGCGCCATTCTCAGGGCAGGATCGCCGTGCGCGTCCACCGACAGACCGATAATGCGTCCGGGTATCCTGCGCTTGAACGGCTCGGTCGCGGCCAGATACGCGGCGTGCGGACCGCCATACCCCATGGGCATCCCGAACCGCTGCGTGGTTCCCACGGCGACGTCCGCCCCGAAATCCCCCGGCGGCGCAAGCAGCGTCAGGGCAAGCAGGTCGGCCGCCGCCGCCACATGCGCCTTTGCCCGCCGGGCGCGCGCGCACAGGTCCGAATAGTCGTAAATCGCCCCGTCCGTGCTCGGGTACTGCACGAGGGCGCCAAACGCTTCGTCGCCGAATGCAAAGGTCCGCCAATCCCCGACCGCAACCGTTATGCCCAGCGGCTTTGCCCGGGTTTGCACGACCCGGATCGTTTGGGGATGACACCCGGCGTCCACGAGGAAAACATGCGCGCCGCGCTTGGTCGAACTCCGGGCCAGCATCGTCATGGCCTCGGCGGCGGCCGTCGCTTCGTCAAGCAGCGAAGCGTTGGCGATGGGCAAGCCGGTCAGCTCCGCCACCGCGGTCTGGAAATTCAGCAACGCCTCCAGCCGGCCTTGCGAGATTTCGGCCTGATAGGGCGTATACTGGGTGTACCAGTTCGGATTTTCCAGCACGTTGCGCCGGATCACCGCAGGCGTCGCCGTATCGTAATAGCCCATGCCTGCGTACGACCGGGCAAAGCAATTTTTGTCGGCCAGGGCTTGCGCTTTCGCAAGCAAGTCCCGTTCGCTGAGCGCTTCGGGCAAATCCAGCGGCCTGTCCAGACGGATATCCGACGGAATCGCGCGAGCGATGAGCTCGTCCAGGGAGGAACACCCCACTTGTTCGAGCATCCCGCGAATGTCTTCTTCCGTCGGCCCATTGTGCCGCGCGGCAAAACGGTCGGTAGAGGAAAATACGGTGGACATGGCTGGTTACGTTATGCGAAGCGCGTAAACATGAATGGATTACTGTGCATGTCGCCCGGATGCGCTACCGGCTCGGAGATTCGCGATGCAATCGGTCAAGCGCCTCGGCGGCGGCTTTCTGTTCGGCCTTTTTCTTGCTTTGCGCCCGCCCGCGGCCATAAGGTTCGTCGCGCAGCAACACATCGATGGTGAATACCCGGTCGTGCGGCGGCCCTTCTTCGCGCGCAACGCAGTAGACGGGCTGCGGCCATCCGATCCCCTGCACGTATTCCAGCAGTAAACTTTTGTGGTTGTCCTTAAGATTCGCCAGGTCTTCCAGATCGAGCCGCGCAAGGATTTTATTCTGGACAAATTCGCGAACCGCGCGTTCTCCGAGGTCGAGATACAGGGCGGCGATAACGGCTTCTAACGCATCGGCCAGAATAGCGGCGCTGTCGCGGCCCCCGTCCCGATGCATGGCGCCGCTCATCAAAATCATGTCGCCAAGTCCCAGTTCGGCGGCGCGCTCCGCCAGGGCCTGCCCGCTCACGATCCGGGACCGCAAACGGGTCAGGAACCCCTCGTCGGCCTGCGGAAAACGACGATAAAGGTATTCCGCCATAATGAAATCAAGCACGGCGTCCCCCAGAAACTCCAGGCGCTCGTTGGATTCGCCGGCGGCATGGTTGGCAAGCAGAGAGCGGTGCCGCAGCGCCTGTTCGTACGGTTCCATGGCGCGAACAGGCATCCCGACCAGCGCCTCTATGTCTTCGCGCGCAACGCGCGGCGGGGAAAAAACCGCCCTTTCGCCCACAGGCTCCCCTTGCGTTTCCGAGGCCCTCCGGAACCGCCGAAATAAAGAGAAGAAACCTTTTCGCAAAAAAGCCAAGGCGCGGAAGATGGGTATAGAAGCGGTTTTTGATCAGCGTGTCCCTAAAATACGGCGAGACAAGGACATGCCAAACCCTTGCGGCTCCATAACGCCGGAACGCCGGCTCGCCTGGCGCATTCTTCCTTCTTCTGTTCGTCTTGTCCGGATATCCGGCCGCCTCGTTCGTCGCAGGCGCCAGCGCAAGTTTCGCCTGGAATGCGGGACCCTTCGCGGGGCGCCTGTCCACCATGCTGGAAAATGCGTTCGACAGTCAGTATACCCTCGTCCAGGGATATCCATGCCGCCGCGACACCTGCGGCTACGACTCGCGCTGCAAACCCGCTGAGGCGCCGCCCTCAGGCGCTTGCGCGGGCCGAAATCCTGTGCTTTTGTTTTATTCGCCGCATATTATGCGGCGAAAATTTGCGCTCTCACCCTATTCTACGCATAATTTGCGGCGAATAACCGAAGAAATTATGTCCTGTTCGATGACTTGCTCGAAAAAACAGGAAATTTGGGCCTTCTGCGGCAAGCCTGCCCTTTCGTCAGGCTATTCTCCGCAAAATATGCGGCGAATAGCCAGGGATGGTGTGTCCCTGTTCGATGGGGCGCTCGAAAAACATAAACATCGGGCCTTCTGCGGCGGGCCTGCCCTTTCGTCAGGATACGGGTTCCGTATCGTCCCGGCCTGTCGCATGCCGCTGGCGCGAAGTGTGCCAGTACGGCAGATTATGGAATTGGCACACCGTTTGATAGGGCCGGGGCGTTCGCTTATTTCGCAAACCTGTTTCACCCCTGTTAATCCTAATACATCGTCCGGCCTCGCGCCGGAGGAGGCAAAGAAAACACCATGACCAGCATCACCCCAATCGGCGACCGCGTGGTGGTTCGTCCGGAGGCCGCCGAGGAGAAGACGTCGAGCGGCTTGTTCATTCCCGACACGGCGCAGGAGAAGCCGCAGCGCGGCACGGTCCTGTTCGTTGGCCCGGGCCAGATAGAGAACGGCAAGCACGTGGAGATGACCGTGAAGGCGGGCGACAGCGTACTCTACGGCAAGTATTCGGGCACCGAGATCGCGCTTGACGGCGAGGACGTGCTCATCATGCGCGAGAGCGACATCCTCGGCGTCGTCAGCTAACGCCCGCCGCCGCTCCCTGGCGCTTTCATTCTATTTACCGCAAGGAAAACAACACGACATTCGAAGAATCATGGCAAAGCAAATCGTATTCGACACGGAGGCGCGTTCGGCGCTCAAGCGGGGCGTGGACGCGCTCGCCGACGCCGTCAAGGTGACGCTCGGGCCCAAGGGCCGCAACGTGATCATAGAGAAGAGCTACGGCGCCCCCACCGTCACGAAGGACGGCGTAACCGTAGCGAAGGAGGTGCAGCTCGAGGACAAGCTCGAGAACGTGGGCGCGCAGATGGTGCGCGAGGTGGCCTCGAAGACGAGCGACGTGGCGGGCGACGGCACGACGACGGCGACGGTGCTCGCGCAGGCCATCGTTACGGCGGGACTCAAGAACGTTACGGCGGGCGCGAACCCGATGGACCTGAAGCGGGGCGTCGAGCGCGCCGTGGCGGCCGTCGTCGGGTCGCTGCGCTCCTTGAGCCGCGAGATAGAGGGCAAGGGAGAGATAGCGCAGGTCGCCTCCATCTCGGCGAACAGCGACGCGGAGATAGGGGACCTCATCGCGGAGGCCTTCGAGAAGGTGGGCAAGGACGGCGTCATCACGGTAGAGGAGGCGAAGGGCATCGAGACCTTCCTCGACGTGGTCGAGGGCATGCAGTTCGACCGCGGCTACCTCTCCCCCTACTTCGTCACCGACGCGGACAACATGGAGGCGATCCTTGAGGACGCGCAGGTGCTCATCCACGACAAGAAGATTTCGTCGATGAAGGACCTGCTTCCGGTGCTCGAGAAGGTGGCGCAGACGGGCGGCCCGCTGCTTATCATCGCGGAGGACATCGAAGGGGAGGCGCTCGCGACGCTGGTGGTGAACAAGCTGCGCGGCACGCTGCGCGTGGCGGCGGTGAAGGCGCCGGGCTTCGGCGACCGCCGCAAGGCGATGCTCGAGGACATAGCCATCCTTACGGGCGGCACGGTCGTCTCCGAGGAGAAGGGCTACCGGCTCGAGAACACGACGCTCGACTATCTGGGGCGGGCGAAGCGCATCGTGATAGACAAGGACGCGACGGTGGTGGTCGACGGCGCGGGCGAGGCGGAGGCGATCAAGGCGCGCACGAACCAGATACGGCAGCAGATAGAGACGACGACGAGCGACTACGACAGGGAGAAGTTGCAGGAGCGCCTGGCGAAGTTGTCGGGGGGCGTGGCGGTCCTCAAGATCGGGGCGGCGACGGAGCCGGAGATGAAGGAGAAGAAGGCGCGGGTAGAGGACGCGCTGCACGCGACGCGCGCGGCGATAGAGGAAGGCATCGTGCCTGGCGGCGGCGTGGCGTACCTGCGCGCGCTCGGCGCGCTCGAGGACGCCGCCACAGAGAACGACGATCAGGCCATCGGCGTAGGCATCGTGCGGCGCGCGCTCGAGGAGCCGCTGCGGCAGATAGCGGAGAACGCGGGACTCGAAGGCTCTATCGTGGTGCGCACCGTCATCGACGGCGAGGGCGACTACGGCTTCAACGCGCAGACCGAAGCGTACGGCGCGCTCATGAAGGAGGGCGTGATCGACCCGACGAAGGTGACGCGCACGGCGCTCGAGAACGCGGCGTCCGTATCGAGCCTGCTCCTGACGACGGAAACCGTCATCAGCGACAAGCCCGA
>JAJDWX010000049.1 GCA_022825385.1 Rhodothermales bacterium | reverse complement strand
TTGACCGTGATGTCGCCAGCGCGCCAGATCGGCGTTACCGTAACCATCGAACCCTCCACGCTGGCTATGGCTACATCCGTCTCTATCTCCTGATCGCCTACCTTCGTCTTCTCCTTCGCCAGCGTGACCGCATAGCTAAGGCTCTGACCGTGCTTGTTGAAAGCCATTGGCTCGCCCGAGTCGGCGCCGTTCAAATCCTCCAGGTTGATCGTCATGGCCCCCATGGCGCCCTTCTCAGAATCCAGGGCCTTAAGCGTAATGGCATCGGTCGTCACCGAAGGCGTCGTCTTCGACACGATGGTTACCTTGAACATGGTCGTGGCGGTCTTGGAATCCTTGTAGAGATCCATCGTCTCGTCAGCATCTACCGTGGTGTCCGAGTTGGCTTCCGCGTAGCACTTGACCGCAGCATCGTCGCCCGTAGCGGTAAGGTCGGTCTGAGCAGTGTTGTCCTTTTTGATCGTGATGTAGGCATTGCCTTCGCTGTCTTCGGCCGGGCAAGCAGGCCCCCTGTCCGTAGCGGTTACGGTAAAGGTGACCTCACCCGCCGCACGCGGGTCAATCGTCATCGTAGGCGCTTCGCCGCCGTTCCCTTCGACCTCTGCATTCATGTAACTGGTAACCCACGTGAAATCGGCGTCGGTGGCACCCGCCACCCGCGTCGCATCCTTGTCGCCAATGGCGACACGGATTTCCAGCGCACGCAGGCCATCGCCTTGATCCATCCCGGTATCGGGGTCAAGGGACGTTCCGGCAGCGGTCAAGGCCTCGTCCGCAAAAGCAGGATCGTCCGCAGTGCCTGCCAGCATGATCGCAGCGATGTCTGTGTTTGCAGCGTCTTCCCGGATCATTACGTCATCAAGTCCCTCCTTGACGTACGGATTGGTCGGGGAGCCGGTGCTTATATAATAACGCTTCCGTGCGTATTCGCCCGACGGGTCGGTGGCGGTAAGCCATACGTCCGTCGAGTCTTGGGCTTTGGCCTTGTCCGTCAGCGAAATCATCAGCTTGTTGTCGCTGCTGATCGTAGCGGTTACGATCGCTTCGCCATCGGAGCCATCCGCCTTGCCTCTGCCAACGGTATCCGCCTTGGCGCTGTAGGTAAGCGTCACGTCGTCCGGATCGGTGAAAAGACCAATTATGTCAAACGCGGGAAACGTGGTGTCGTCCCGCGGCGTCAACGTAATGTCCATCCTGTCGTCCTTCGCCTGCTGATTGTACGAGTCGTCGCCCGTCTTCATCGTCAGCATGGGCGCATTGGCCGACACAATCACGAATTCATGCGGCTGGCCTACATTCGTCATGTCGTCGCCCTTGGTCAGTGCCGCTTCCCCGTCAGGCGAAAGCGCGATCTTGAACCGACCGGTGGCGAGCGGAGAAATCGTCAACTTGTGGTTATCCACATCGTCAACGGCAACCAGGGCAAGCCCGCCGATCAGGAACGACGTATTGACAGCGGCGCCTCCTCCTTGAGGAATCCCGGAAGGATTGTTGACCGGGTCGCCCGTTCCAATCACATAGTGATGTATATCCAGGTAGTCATTGGTGGCGTCGGTCGTGAGATCGTCAAGTTTCAGGGCTACGTCCCCGCCGCCCAGGCGGAGGATCGTGGGAGGAGCCTGCGCGGTCGCGGAGCCCACACCCAGGAAGCCCGCGAGCAACAGGCAGGCCGCGGCGAGGCGGCCGGTTAAAGCGACTCCGCTTGCGAAGGACCGCAAGCTGTCCCGCACTTGCGTACGGTGGATCGCATAGTGTTTCTGAAGCAAGAACGTCATGGCTTATGCTCAATGTTGGTTAAAATGACGCGCCACCCTCTCGGCGAGGGTGATCATTTTCGTATGGGTGGGTGTGTCCAGGCAGGCTTGGGCGCCCGAGATACGCCACAGGGGCGCACAAGGGCGCTTGTTGACAATGTACGGCATCGCCGCATACTTGTCAAGTACCCGGTACCTGAAAAGTATACGGAATGTTTTTTCCAATGTCAAGTGCAAATTTCGTGCTCTAAACAAACAGAGTCAAGCCCTGTTCCATATTTTTTTTCAACAGGGGAAAATACGCGCGGTTCCGACGATCCCACTCTTCGTCGAAATTCGCGGCGCCGGCGCGCGCAACAGCTCGTTTATCGCCTGCAGGGCCGAGCCGCTACTTGACCAGCGCCATCGTCTGCGCATGTCGTTCCCCCGCTGTTTCGAGCCGGTATACATACGTTCCGCTGGAGAGTTCCCCCGCCGAGAAACGAACGCTATGGCGGCCTGCCGGCTGCAAACCATCCACGAGGCGAGCGACCTCCCTGCCCAACAGGTCGTATACGACCAGGCGCACGGTTTCCGCTCGCGGCAGCGTATACTCAATGGTCGTCTCCGGGTTGAAGGGATTCGGATAATTCCTTGAAAGTTTCACAAAACCGGGAAGTTCTTCGCGCCCGGCGCCGACGTAAACGGCCCCGTAGGGCAACGGCGGAAGAGCAGGCAGGTCGAAACCGGGGTCCGTACTCGTTATATATACGACCGTCTCGTAGGGCGGCACGATCGCCTCGAACGCCCCCGCATAGGACGCAAGGGTATCCGCAAAAATATCGTAATACGGGACGGGACCGGAAGCCGACATCTCGACATGGGCGCCCGGATCGACCGTCACGGCGCGGGGCGCGGACGAAAAATTGACCAGCACCACGGCGTTTTCGTCTTCCCGGGGGCGCACGTAGCCATACACGCCGCGCGTGGTCAACGTACGGAGCGTCTGCGAACCGAACGCCGGGAACCGGGCGCGGGCATGCGCCAGGCGCTGGTAATGCCGGGCGAATGCGCGGTTGCGGGGCGTGTTCCAGTTCACGGGGGCGCGCCTCGGGTCCGATCCCCCATGGAAAGCCACCTCTTGCCCCTGGTACACCATGGGCACGCCCGTGGTCGTAAGCAAAAATCCCGACAGCGGAAACAGCCGATCCAGCCGAGAGGCATGCAACGCGGCGATGCGCGGTTCGTCGTGATTCTCCAGAAAGCGGAAATAGCGGGCGTTCGGGCCCGGATAAAAATCGTTGTTGCGCGCATACTGGTCGTATGCGGCAAGGCGACCGTACCCCCCGCGGACAGCGTTATGATAAAAAAGCCAGTCGTAGCCTGCGTCTATGCCGCCCTCGAAGCGGTTGCCGTGCAAGGCGTCGGCGTAATATACCTCCGTGCCCGCGCCCGTGCCCGCAATCTCCCCAAGCAGCCAGGCGTCCGGCTTCAGGCGTTTCATAAGCGCGCGAAGGGGCCGCCCGAAACGCGCCGGCCCGTAGCGGCGCCAGGGACCCCAGTATACGTCCAGCCGCCAGCCGTCTATGTCGAATTCGTTGATCCAGAACGCCAGCGCGTTGAGCATTTCGGCTTGCAGGTCGTCGTTGTTCCAGTCAAGATTCGCCAGATCGCCGAATCCCTGGTATTTGTAGTAACCGGCTCCGGGCTGGCGCACTTCGGGCAGGTTTGCGCCCCGGTTGTCGCGCCCGAGGTTGTGCGGACTGGGTTCCGTCTGCAAATACGTCCCGCGCGGCCCGCCGGCGCGCAAGCTGGAGACCCACGGATGCGCCGGGGATACGTGGCTGGGGGTAATATCCATTATAATGCGTATGCCGAGCTCGTGCGCCCGCCGCACCAGCGCCTTGAAGTCCGCGTTCGTGCCCAGGCGGGGATCGACCGTGTAGAAATCCACGATGTTGTAGCCCCCGGAAATCTGGTTCATCACCTGATTGTGCATGATCGGCATGAACCAGATGGCGTTGAACCCCATTTCGGCGATGTAATCCAGTTCGCGGGCGATCTCGCGAATGCGCCTGCCGGGATTCGCAGCGGTTCCGGAGGCCGCGCTCCCGAAACTGAAGGGGAAAATTTCGTAAACCACGGCGTTGCGAACCCAGGAAGCGGTTTCTTCGTAGCGCATTTCCCGCGCTGCGCCATCCTCTTCTATAATAATGGCGACGCGGCGGCGGAACGTTTCGCCCGGATGGTCGGAGCGACTGAATAAAAGGTTGAAGTACGCTTCCCCGGGGCCGTCGGCCAGGCCCTGTACGACGAGGGCCCTGTCGCCAACGCTGTACGTCCCCCACGTTACGTTTGCGGTGTCGAACGGGTCGGGCGGCGCGTTATGCGCCAGCGTTACGGTAATGACCACGGAATCGCCGGGCGCAGGGGCGGCGTCCGGGAGCGCAAGGGAAATATGTTCGCTGTTTTCGGAGAGCGCGAAGGACAGGTTGACCGCGTTGGCGGAACCGGTTACGGACACGTCGAAAACGTCGATATCCAGCGGATGCAGGCGGCGCGTTACGGTAATGGGGTCGGAAACCAGCGTCTGCCCGCCCAGATCGAGGCGAAGCTGGAATTCGTTGTCGCCGAGTTCGAGCGACGGCGCGGCGCGGGCTTCTCCGTCCGTTACGGGAACCGGGCCGACGTCTTCTCCGCCCCGCAGCAGCGTGGCCTCTGTGATATTCGGGTCTATGGCGCCGTCCAGGCCCGTAACGCGGGCGCGCAGGACGGCTTGCTCCTTGACCGTCGAGAAAGAAGGCCCCACCCACTCGACGGGCGCGAGGATACGCCCGATCCCGGCTTTGACGCTGCGGCCCGCCTGGTCCGTGGCCTGGATGCGAAATTGCGCGCCGGGGGGGACGCGACGGGCGGGTTCGACCCGGAAAACGCCCGCCTCGGCGTCGTAATGATCCAGTCCGTCGGTATATTCGACGCCATTGATATGGTAAACGATGGAGGCGAACGGCTGCGTGGAGAAGAGTCCGGCGGAGAACGCGTCGTTATTCACTTCCTGGGCGGGCTGGAAAATCATGGGGTCCGTAACGGTGAGCACGGAATTGTTGTTGTCCGCCGGATTGGACCGGGGGTTCAACGGGTCGGCGAGCCAGACGCACTCGTTGCCTGCGATGTCGCGATGGACCTGTACCTTGTATTCGTACGTCTCGCCGATTTCGAGGGGAATCCGGTAGCGCCAGTAGCGTTCGAACCGGACAAACGACATGGCGGAGGCATGGCCTGCCCGGATGCAGGAGCCGCCTGCCCGATACGGCGCTCCCCATCCGTTGAACGTCCCGGGAAGAAAGGCGCGCTCGGCGAAAATCTGTTCGGGGACGTAGCGAAAGACGACGGGAAGGGTTTGGGGCTGATCTTGCGCGGCAACGGCATGCGGCTGGAGGCTTGCCCAGAAAAGGGCAAGGATCGCGAAACACAGGCTGAGCCGTCGGGGCGGGCAGGGCATCAGGGCGTTGGGTCTGACGAAATCAGAAAAAGCGGGCTTGTTCTTGCAAAAAGATCGCGCAAACGCTTCGTGCTGCGCGTCTTCGCACAACACCGTGATCGCCACCCGTCTGCTCATTTCTCCCAACCGCTGGCGATGATTTCAGACAGGGAAAGGCCATCGGGCGCGAGAGAAAGGTCCAGAGGCTTCGCCATCGTCCCGGCGCCGGATTCGCCGCGATCCAGCAGCACGCCGTGATCTCCGCCAAGGTAGTCGATCAATTCCGGATGATGCGAACAGAGGACAGCTTGCCTGAGCGTATCGCCGCACGCTTCCGACACATTAATCAGCCACGGCTGTATTTCCGGCAGCGCCACATAATTCTCCGGTTCGTCCAGGAACAGGGAATATCCTTGCCCTTCCGTGAGATGAAGTAGCCCGTACAGCGCAATAAGCGTACGTTGCCCGTCGGACAATTCGCTAAACAGGATATTAAAATTTGCCGCATGTTCTTCAAAAGAGGTCGTCAGTACGCGGGACTCGACCCCTAAACGGTCCAGACGTATGGCCCTGAACCCGTCAATGACCTCGCGCAGGGTCTCCGTAAATGGCCCAACCAGGTGCGCTTGCTCCTGAAAAATGCTACGACACCAGTTGGCGAAATTGGCGCCGTCGTGAGATAGCATGGCGTCCTCGTGCATGGCTTCTGCGCTGAACATCGGCGGAATCAGACTGCACACAATCACTTTGCGCATAAAGTCGAGAAACTGCGTCAGTCGCGTATTGCTCTGCCCCGGAACCACCCGGGCCAACTGAGACTCGGACCAGTCCTGGGTAAACACGGGTCCAGGGTCATGGTTGTCGTTGTACAGACGAACGGTTCCCTCTTCGAATTCGAACAGCGGGCGATCCTCCACGCTCAATCGCTCCAGTAGAATGCGAGCGCGCTTTTTTTCTCTTCCATGCTCCACCTGCAACCTGTAGTCGAACGTATCTTCCTCGAGCGCGACACGCAGCGAAACGACCTGCTCGCGACGGGTTTGCCATCTTGTCAGGGTATCCGGGGGGAATGCAGCAGCATCGTTAACCCTGATTCCATCGCTCAAAAGTTTCCGCACGGCAACGACCACATCCAGCACGGACGACTTTCCTGCGCCGTTTACGCCAAGCAGCAAGGTCAATTCATCAAGCCCCAGCTCGAAATTCACCAGGCACTTGTAATTGTCTATGTACAGCCGTTCGATCATTTTCAACTCCTTTCCGCGCCCATCGACAGGAAGCAAGGGAAAGCGCCGCTTACGCGAATCGTGCTTGTTAAAGATCGCCCTGTTTCCGCGCGACCCGTACGCTTGTAATAATACGCCATGCAGCATGCCGTTGTCAAGCGACCGGGCCTGTTTCTGCAAGCAACCCGGCGGCGAGCCCGCTACTTGATCAGCGTCATGGGGCGGACCAGGACGCGGCCGAGCGTTTCGAGGCGGTACAGGTACATGCCGCTTGGCAACCCGGAGCCGTCGAAGCGAACCTCGTGGCGGGCCGCTTCCCGGACGCCGTCCGCGAGGCGGGCCACTTCCCTGCCCGCCAGATCGTACACGGCAAGGCGCACCGGCCCCGCCTCGGGCAGCGCATACCGAATGGTGGTCTGCGGATTGAAGGGGTTGGGGTAATTTTCGGAAAGTTCCACGGAATGGGGCTGTTCGCCGCGCTCCGCCGATGCGGGACGGGCAGGAGCGGGGGCGACGCGCCCTTCGGGGAAATCGTAGGCGTGGTTCAGGAAGTCGATGCCCGGCAACACCTCGTTGCCCCGATTGAAGTCGAAAAAGGTTGCGTTCTCCCAGTGCGAACCCTGGCCCCAGAGCGTGGAGCAGGACGTGGAAATCCAGGCGGGTTCCCAGTACGTCACGCCGCCGCCCCCGCCGTCGAACACCGCCTGCGTCATGTCCACGAGGTACGCTTTCTGTCCGGCGGGCGTGGCGGGATAGCCCGCTTCGAGGGCGTCCCTGCCCAGAATGTTGTTTGCGGGGTCCGCGCCCGTTAGCGTCCAGGGGTAGGCTGCCTCCACCACGAGGAGGTCGCGGGGAGCGAACCGGGAAACCAGCGCGGCTATACGATCCGACAAGTCCGACAGGGGGACGGACGACCACTGGGCGTAGTAGGAAACCCCCAGTATGTCATAGTCTTCGACGCCTGCGCGGGCGGCTTCCGTAAACCAGGACATGGCGTGTTCCGGCTGCGCTACGTGCAGCATGACGTCGATGTGGGTTTCGTGGCGGGCGGCGGCGTCCCGAACCGCCCGAATGCCCCCTTGCAGCAGTTTGGCGAGCGACGCCCATCGGTCGCGACTGCCCTGGGGCAACAGCATGCCCGGGTTGATTTCGTTGCCGACCTGCACCATTTCGGGAAGCAAGCCTTCTTCCCCAAGCCGGTCCAGTACGCGATACGTATAGGCGTACACCGAATCCCGCATGGCGTCTACGGCGAGGCCCTGCCAGGCGGCGGGGGGAACCTGCTTGCCCGGGTCCGCCCAGTGGTCCGAATAATGAAAATCCAGGAGCGCCTGCATGCCGGCGGCCTTGGCCCGGCGGATGGCGCGCAGGGCGTCGGAAAAAGCGCTGTACTCGGTCGGGGGGTCGTACCACAGGCGAATGCGCGCAAGGTTGGCGCCCCGCTCGCCGAAAAGCGCAAAAGGATCCACTGTCTGTCCATCCTCGCGGTAGACCCCGCCGCAATCCTCCATCTCGTTCACATAGGACAGGTCTGCCCCAAGGTATACGGGGGCCTGCAACGTGTCCGGGGGGAAGCCGGCCTCCGCATCCGAAGGCGCCTGGGCGCAGGCCGTACACAGTACGCACAACACGGAAAACATCCAGCCTTTTTTCATGAGCGTATTCGTGGAATGCCGCGCGGGGGGCGCGGCGGGCGACGAACTACGGTTTCCATGCGCGATACGGGCGCGCCGCCCTCGTCGCGCAGTATATATAACGCAGTATATATACAGGTATAGATACGCGCCGAACAGTACGAACGCGCGGGGGCCTTGTTGTTCCGGCAGGCTGTAAAATCGAAACGCGGGCGGCGCGGGGCAGCCTTTTCGGCCGCCTGATCCGCGCCGCCCGCGCCCGGGCGCACTCCCCGGAATGGCTCCGAAAACCCGGTTACTTGACCAGAATCATCCGCCGGGTCAACACCTGAGCGGGTGTTTCGAGACGGTACAGGTACATGCCGCTCGCCAGCCCGGAACCGTCGAACCGAACCTGATAGTTCGCCGCCTGCTGTACGCCGTCCACCAGCGTGGCCACTTCGCGGCCCAGCATATCGTAGACCTTGAGCGTCACATGGACCGTCCGGTCGATGGCGTATTCAAAGGTCGTGGCGGGGTTGAACGGATTCGGGTAGTTTTCGCCCAGCGTCACTTGCGTGGGCAGTTCGGCGTTCGCCGGCTCCACAGACGTCGTGGTGGCGGGATTCGTTTCGTACGGCAGCAAGCCCTCTTCCACATACTTGTCTTGCTCGAACGCAAACGCGGCGGGCCAGGAGCCGTCGTCGTTCGCCTTGATGTAGCGCACCCGGTTCCGGCCTATATCGCCGAAGCCGCCGCCCTGTTCTCCGCTCTCCGTTGCGGCTTCCGGGTTGATGTACTGGTACTTGTACTGAAGGCCCGCATACGTGCCGAGCGCAATGTCGTTGCGGGCGACGCCCCCTATTTCGACGGTGGCCTCGTACACCATGTCGTCATTGTCGTCAAGCAGATACAGCCTGCCGTCGCCCCGCCAGGCCGCATCGTCGGCGCGGGGCAGGTTCATGGTGAACTTCCAGATTTCGTCGTTAAAACTCACCACGACGGAATCCCGCTTGGGATCGAACTTATCGGCCTTTACGGGACTCAGCGCCGGGTTCATGTCCACGCTCATCGTGAGCTTCACGGACGTGCCGGGAGGAATGATATTCCCGTCCGCAATGTCGTTGAAGTAATGCAAACCGAGGTCCTGATCTTCGACGCCATTGAAGACGAATTTCCGGTTCGCGCCCGTCGTGGTGATGGGTTCTTCCCAACCGGAAACCGGATCTATGCCGAACGCAGTCTTGAAGTTCTCGTCGTTGAAATTGAGGTAGAACTTGTAGCTCCCCTCGGCGCCGGAAACCAGCGTAAGCACGACCGAATTTTCGAAGGTCGTCGTGCCGGGTTCGCGCAGCAACTCGCATTTATCGGGATCGCTGCAATCCCAGCCATTGAAATCGCCGCGAACCTCAAGGGAATCGCCGCGCGCCAGATCGAATACGCCGATACTTTCCAGCGGCTTCGTGTCCACGGTGAAGATGACGGAGCCTTCGACAAGCGCCCCTTTAATCGGATCGGTATCGCCAAAATAAACATAGTGCAATGTCGTATCCGCCATGGGGACAGTGAATTTCCTGTTGTCCTGGGCTTCCCAGCCATCCCTATCTCCTGTGAGGACGAACTTGTATTCCTGCTCCATGCCCGCCGCGGTAGCCGGGAAGTAGCCTACGCCCGAGTACAGGTCATACCCCGGCTTCGTATCGTCGGCGCTCTCTTTGGCGAGTTGCACTTGCGTCATGGCGTCCCAGGTAAGCGGGCCGCCCGTATCGGGGCTGCCGCGCACTTCAACGCTCTGCATCGCATCGTCGCGATCATAGCCGCCGGTCACGCTGCCGTCGGTGTACGCAAACACGCGGAACCAGACTGCGATGCTGTCTCCCATCGCCACCCTGTAGGGACGCCACTCGTAGCCGTCCGCCTGGTCGCCGCCGCTCTTGTTGAAAAAGTGGACGCCCAGTTCGACGTCTCCCGTCCCCACCTCGATTTTATGGTTGCCGCCGTCTTCCCACTCCAGGCCTGCGTTGTGATCCGGATTGAGCAGCGTCGCCCAGAATTTGAATTCGAGGCCGTGGTTGTCCGGAATCTGGAACGAAACCATCCAGTAGTCGCCGCCGACATTCATGGGCTTGAGCGTGGTGTCGTCGCCCCAGTTGATGACGTTGCCGTCGGGCAACGTGTTCGCGCCGTCGATACTGCCATTCGCATCCGTAAGCGTGCCCCGCACCTGCACTTCGTGCATGGCGCTGAGCGTATCCGGGGCCGAGGCCGTATTCAGGTGCAGCGTAACCGTGCGCTGGGCCAAGGCGTCCTGCGCGCCGAAGCCGGCGGCGAGCGCGAACAGCAGCGCGTACGTGAAGGGTGCGAAGCGGCGGACGATCCGGGCGCTCGCTGTCGTAAACGTGTGCATAATCTTGCGTACTAAGTAAGGTAGTGACTGAGAATTCAGGCGAATGGCAGACAAGCCGGCCGAAGGCCGCCCGCCCGCTTGCGACGCCTGGCATAAGCATTGGGGGACGGATTTTACAATTTCTTAACGTTATTTGCAAAATTTTTCGCAAAAAAATCTTCAAAACCGCATCGTCAGGGTCAAGCGGTTGACGGCGTTGAACCCTATATTCGCGCGCTCGAAAGCGGGGACGGGCAAGGCAGGCGCCGCCGCCGGAAGCGGGATCGCGGCGAGGCGGCGGAGGCGCTTCGACAGGTCGCTCGGCTGGGGAGGATGGAACATCAGGCTGCGCCGTCGTACTATACATCGCATTCATCCCCACCAACGGATGCGGCTCCATGCCTGCACGGATCGACATACCGCGCGACGAGATTGCTTCAACCCATTTCAGGGATACTTGCCGGACGCTGACATCCTGCTTGCGCCAAAACCCATGAACGACAACTCTGAAATGCCGCAAATCTGCGATGCGCCTTCGGCCTTGTCAAAAAACGAGGTCGAAACGCTGACGCGCATTCGCCTTGAGCGATTCACGGCCTTCGAGTCGCTCGATCTGGACCTGAGCCCAGGCGTCAATGTGTTCATCGGAGCCAATGGCACAGGCAAGACCCATCTGCTGAAAGTGGCGTACGCCGCCTGCGACGTCACCCGAACAGAGAAGAACCTTGCCGAAAAAATCACAAGCGTTTTTCTGCCGTCCGAACACGCCGTAGGACGCCTGGTCAAACGCCAGCAGGGAAGCGCGCGAGGGGCTGTCGAAGTCTGGAGGGGAGATCGTAAACTTCGCGCTTCCTTCTCCAATCACGCCATTAAGCCCTCGTCCGCAACGATCCGGGGGTACAACGAATGGTTAGAAAAGCCCGTCGAGAGCGTTTTTATACCTGTTAAAGAGATGCTTTCGAACGCTCCGGGCTTTCGTTCCCTCTATACGCAACGGGATATCCACTTCGAGGAAGTATACGCAGATATTCTCGACCGCGCCTATCGCCCGGCCTTGCGCGGACCGACGGACCAGGCGCGCAAGCGAATCATGGCGTCCTTGCAGAAGGCGATCTCCGGCAAGGTGAAGATCAAAAACGAAGAGTTTTTTCTCAGAAACAAGCGCGGAAATCTGGAATTCACGCTGCTCGCCGAAGGCATGCGCAAACTGGGACTTCTATGGCTTCTGGTCCAGAACGGTACGCTTTTGAACGGTTCCGTGCTCTTTTGGGACGAGCCCGAGGCGAATCTCAATCCGAAAGTTGTCGGCGTTCTCATCGACATTCTTCTGCAGTTGCAGCGCATGGGCGTTCAGATTTGCATCGCCACGCACGATTACGCGATTTTGAAGGAACTGGACATTCGCATGAGGCAGGGTGACCGGGCGCGTTTCTACGCGCTTTACAGAGACGATTCGAACGATGAGATAGCATGCGAAGTGGCCGAAGAGCCGTTTCAACTCGAACACAGCGCTATCTCCGAGGCATTCTCATCGTTGTACGACCGTTCCATCGAGTACGCGCTGGGAGGAAATGGATGAGTGTTTTAC
The DNA here is from genome assembly GCA_022825385.1 of Rhodothermales bacterium. Classification (GTDB taxonomy): domain Bacteria; phylum Bacteroidota; class Rhodothermia; order Rhodothermales; family VXPQ01; genus VXPQ01. The sequence goes on along the minus strand of JAJDWX010000049.1, from coordinate 98,121 downwards.
AGGAAGGCGGACTTGAGTTCGCTTTTGGCGCTTCTTGGCAAGCCGAACTGTTTGACCGCAACGGCGCCTCCTGGCCGCAAGGCATGAAACCAGTGGATTTCATCGCCGAGGGAAAGAACGAGATTGTGCTTGTGGAAGTCAAGGACCCGTCCGCATCGTCTGTACCAGACAATGAACGACAGCGATTCGCCGCCGCAATGAAAACGAAGGAATTAATATTCGAGGACCTCGCGCCCAAAGCGCGAACCACCTACGGCTTCCTTCACCTGATGGCGCGGGATACGAAACCCATGCGATACGTGGTGGTCATTGGCGCCGAACGTCTGCCTGTCGAACCAGCGCTGCTCATGAACCTCGCCGATCAATTGAAAGCGCGCCTCCGCAAGGAAGCGGACGAGGCATGGAAACGCGAGTATATGTCTTCTTGCATTGTCGTGCCTGTCGCAAAGTTCGGCGAAGCGCTTTCGGGGTGTTCCGTTAAACGGCTCCTGTAAAATGGAATCCTGAAGCGAGTTTGCTCGACATGTCTCTCTGCGCCACCGAGGCAAAAACTGGAAGCTCCCCTCAAAACCGCATCGTGAGCGTCAAGCGGTTGACGGCGTTGAAGTATTCGTGTTGCTCGAAGGCGTAATCCACGCCGAAGTGGATGGGGGCGAACTGGTAGCGCAGCCCGCCGCCGAGCGTAAAGGAGCGCAAACTGTTTTCCAGCAGCAATTCGCTGTACCCGCCCCGGAACATGATCAAGTCTCCCAGCAAGCCGATTTCCGCGCCGGCGTTCAGGTATTGTTCGCTGTTGTTCGGGTTCAGCGCGTCGATGGACAGCGTCAGGCGATTGCCGCCGCGCTGGAACACCTCCCCGGACAGCCCGATGCGCATGACGAGGGGCAAATCGAAGCGGTCTGTCTTGAGCAAGGCGCGGTTGCTCTCGTTGTTCCCCCGGTTGTTGGGGTCCACGTCCACGCGAGCCAGCAGGTCGTCTCCGGTTATTTGCAATTTGGAGCCAAAATTGCTGATGGAAGCGCCAAGGCGCACCCCCCGAAACGGCGTCTCGAACTGCGTGCCGACGTCGAAAGCCAGGCCGCCGGAAGCCGAATTCCAGATGCGCTCCTGCACCCATTTGACGGAGCCGCCAATCGCGAACCGATCCGTGAGCGCCCGCGCATAGGTCAGAGCGGCGGCCCAGGACGCGGCGTCGAACGTTTCGCCCGTGCCATCCTGCATGGCCACGGTGGTCACTTCCATGGCCGGGGTCCGCATGACGGTAAGCCCCAGCCCGACCACCCCGAACCGGGCAGGTATCGCCATGGCCATGAAATTAAAGTCGATCCCTGCGAGCCATTCGGCGTATTCGCCGGTGAAACGCACGTCTTCCACGGCGGCGATTCCGGCGGGATTCCAGTAAATGGCGATGGGATCGGAAACCGTGGCCGTGATGGCGCCGCCCAGCGCCGTGGCGCGCGCGCCCACGGGAATGCCAAGAAAGTCCGCCGCCGTGGTGCCCCGCTTGGTGACGGCGCGGGTCTGGCTATCGAAATCCTGCTGCGCGAAGGCGGGCGCAGACAAGCAAAGCAACGCCGCCGCCGCCAGCAAACAGGGGGACAGCGCATGGAAATACCGGCGAGCGCGAGGCAGCGTGGCGGGCGATCCGGTTTGGACGGCGTTTTCGCGCTGAATTTTTCCGCGCGACGGGGGCAGGGCAGGGATCCATTCGGAAGCAAGAAGCGATTTTCCGAACGCGAAAAAAGGCTTTATGGATACGTGGCGCAATATGTTCTGGTTCCCGTTCATCCGATCATTTGATAATCGCAAACGTGCCGGTTCGCTCGCCGACGCCGGGCGCTTCCACATGATACAAATAGACGCCGTAGGAAGCGGATAGCCCCTCCTCGCTTTGCAGATTCCACTCCAGCGTGCCGTCGAGGAGCGAGGCCGGATCGAGGCCGTCGTTGCTGCCTTCGGCAAGCCGAAGCGCGCGCACGAGGCGTCCGCTCACCGTATAGATGCGGACCGTAGCTTGCGGCGGCAGGTGGATAAACTTGATGACGCGCGGCCCGCGGCCCGTGCTGAACGGATTGAGCGCTTCAAACGAGTTGGTCGCCACGTAGGGATTGGGGACCACGCGAATCTGGTCCAGCATGTCCCGGGCGGCATTCAGGTCCGCGCGGGGGCCGGTGGCGGTAAATTCGAATGCGTCGGTGGACAGGAACGGCTTGCGGGTGACGATGGTGACGACGTCGCCTTCCTGCGGATCGCGGCGGTCTGCGAAAACGAAATTCAACCCGATGCGCCAGGTAATGACGGAATCGCCGCCGTCGTCCCCCACCTTGGTTTCCCTAAGTACGATAAAATCGCTCTCGCCAATGTCCGGGTTGGCGGTCCAGGAGGCCGGAGCGGTTGAAACGGAGGAGACGAAATCGTCGCCGGTAATGTCCCAGAAAGCATATTCGACCGGAATTTCCGTACCGTCCGGGAGCAGGCGATACACTTCTATGTTCGTCGGGCGCGCAGGCAGCGTAAGGCGCCGGGTCACTTGCATTTCAATGGATTGCCCTTGCCCGTCGCCGACGACTTTCACGCGGTAGTCGAACGGATTGCGCAATCCGCGCACGAACCCGGCGGACGAATGCGGGTCCAGGGAGACGGGATAGATATCCTCGCTGTTCCAGGCCGTTTCCGCCTTGTTGAGCACAATGAACGGCTCCGGGAAAAACGACAGGCTGAACCCGATGGGATCGCCGTCGTCGGCCAGCAAGGGAAATTCCCGTCCGGGGCGGAACGCGGTGGAGCGGCGCAGCAACGTATCGTCCGCCGTAACGTCCACGAGCGAGAAATTTTTGGTCGTCAGGGTATCGGGACTGAAGCGTCCGCCGGAAATGAGCGTGTCCTCGAACACAATGCGGAACCGGCGATCGTCGGCGATGGAGATCGGATCGATGATTTCGTAGAGAATGCGGCTGCTCGTGGTCCCCGCCACGCGCTGCATCTCTCCAAGCGTGGGGTCCACATAGCCTGCCACGGGCGCGGCGGGCGAGATTTCCACCACATTGGGGCCGGTCCGGATGGAGCCGTCCGGGAGCCGCTGAATGCGAATGGGGGTTTCGGTCGGCGGAATATTGTCCTCTGCGGAACCGTAGTCGTAGGCCGTGACCGCATAGAAATACGTCACCCCGTTCCTCACGTCTTCGTCCACGAAAAGGTGCGCCAGGCCATTGCTCCCTTCGCCCGGGCTGACGCGATTGTCCCCCAGATAGAACTGGACGCCGTTCACGTCCACCGGATGGAACCCGCCGAACCCGTCGATGAGGTCGAACTGGGCGATGGGCTTGCGCAAGAGCCGGTTGCCAAAACCGTCCGTAATAATCTGCGGATCGAGGAACGCGGGGTCCGTGGAGCGATAGACGCGATATCCCTCGAAATCGTACGGCTCGCGCCCAAGGCCCGCCAGAAACTGATCGTAGGATTGCTCCGAAATCGAATCCCAGTAGAGCGTCACCTTGCCGTCGCCGGGCACCGCCCGCAGCGTGGGCGTGATGGGCGCCTGGGCAAACTGATAATCTTCGTGGTATGCCTGAAGGGCGTAATCCCTCGACTGGAGCGCTTCCTCCTGCGTGCCTCCCAGCACGACCGCCAGCGAAATGCGCTCGGTCTGTCCGGCCTTGAGCGGGAAAATGCCGCTGGACACGGTAATATCGGTGTCGCCGGGATCGGGCAGTTCCGTATCGAAATTGCCCGGCAACATGAAGCGGCGGAACAGGTACCGATCCGAAGAACTGCCGATCCCCAGCGTGCCTGCCCCGAAAATGCGCACGTTCGTGATGCCGATCTGGTCCGATTCGGAAATATCCGTCACGTCGATATTGCGCTCGCCGGGGAAGCCCGTGCCGGCGCCGGACGTAGGCATGGCGTCGTTGTCGCCGGGATCGCCATTGAAGGCCACGCCGTCCAGTCCGGTGTCGTTAAGGTACTGGTTCCAGTCCTTGTCGTTGTCTATTCCGTCGGCCCGGCTCTCGTCGATCATTTCGTCGATTTCCTCGTCGATGCCTTCGTCCGTGGCGCCGTCGTTGTCGTTGTCCACGCCGTCCGCATAGGCCTTGCCTATATCTTCCGGACCTACGTCGTACAGCACGATCCCGGCTCCGGGAACGCGATACCGGCGGTACGGGTCGGAAGCCGCGGCGTCCACCATCTCCTGCGTGACGGTGGGCGAATCCGGCTCGGCCAGGTAGTTCCCTTCTTCGAGATGTGTGTCGTTGTTGTCGATCCCGTCCCGAAACGCGCGCCCCACGTCGTCCTCCTCCACCCCCACAAGGTGCACGTCCCGCACATTCGCGTCCGTAGCCAGCACGGGCGGCCACCGGCGCCAGTGGTCCGACGCGGCCTGCGCCGCCATGGCCTCGGTAACGACCGGGCTGCCCGCTTCGCCGTCCCCGTCGTTGTCGATATAATCCGCGTAGCCTACCCCCGCCTGCGGTATCCCGCTGGCGGTCACGAACGGCACGTGCGTTCCGTTCTCGTCCACGAGGCCGTTGCCGTTGTCGTCGATGGCGTTCGTGGGATTCTCCCCCTGAAGGAAAGAGGCGAGAATCACCGGGCTGTTGCATTCGCTGATAATCGGGCTGCAATCTTCGGCGGTGGAGCCGTCCCCGTCGTTGTCGATGCGGTCCTCGGCGTTGCCGGGCGATTCCAGAAAAGCGAAGGTGGCCGTTCCCACCGGGTCCGCCCCGAAAAATTCGTTGCCTACGCCGTCCATGTCCGTCATGAACGCGACGTCCTCCAGCAAATCGAAATAGGGAATGTCGTCGCTGCAATCGCCGCCTACGCAGTCCGCCAGCCACATGGAGAGGCCCGCCTTCCGAATATCGCGGGTGCCGTCGTTCTTGGCGCCGTGAATGAAAAAGACCACGTCCTGAATGAGAATCTGGCTCCAGGCCAGCACCCGAACCTCGGCGACAAGCCCCATCCCCCGGCGGCTGACGTCGGTCGAGTCGGGGAAATACGTGGGATACCGATCATACTGGTCGTCGCCGATCTTGTAGAAAAATTCCTGGTCGGCGTTGAACACGTCCTTGCCGAAAAAGCCGCTCCAGGAGTAGCTCCAGCCCGGATCCTGTGCGTCGCCGAGTTTGTCCGGCCAGGCGGCGGGCCAGGACGTCGGCTCGTCCGACTGCGCAATGCCGTATTCGGCGCCCGCCGGATTCACGTACCCCTTGACCGGCTCGAACGTCCACGAAATGTTGTCGTTTACGGGATTCCCCCGAAAATCGGCCACGTTCACGACCCACAGCGTGTCGTTGTTTTCGTCCTCGACCTCGGCGCCTACCCACAACTGGGTCAGGGCTACGTAGCGGCGGCCCGTGTTTTTGGGCCATTCGTACCAGAAATCTCCCGGATCCCCGGACTGCCCCGACTGCGCCCAGTTGGTGATGGTGGCGCGGACGTTGTTGGCGTCGATGTTGTCGCGGCGGCGCTCGAACGGGTCGACGCGCTCCGTGCTGGGCACATGGTTCCGGTCGATGACGCCCTGGGCGCGGGCGGCGCCGACAAGCGAGCCGGACAACGCGACGAGGGCCAGCGTCGGCAGGGCGAGCAAGGCGGACCGGCGCGCAAACGCTCGCCCGAAAAAGCGGCGCGGCGCCGTGCGCTGTCGTGTCAAGCGTAGATAGTTCATGGATACCATGCCTCGCTGCGTCAGAATCGAACCTCGACGCCCAGTTGCACCCGTCTCGGCTCCCGGTAATGTTCGGGCCGCACGAACCATCCCGGATCGAACTGCCCGGTGCGCAGCTGGTCCAGCGTTACGTCCGGCTCGCCCGTATCGGCGAACACGGTGGCCACGTTGCGGGCGTCCAGCAGGTTGAACACTTCCAGAAAAACGCGGGGACGAACCGGTCCCGCCTGAAATTCCTTGTACAGATTCAGGTCCACCTCGAACGTGTTGTAGGCCCGCCGCGAATTGGAGGGAAATTCGGGCTGCACGTCGTTGCCGGTCAGCGCGGCGGAAGCGAACGTGGGCGTATACGGGAATCCCGATTCGAAGCGGAACCGGATCGACCCGCCGTACGTCTCGGTGCCTGCGTAGAACGCGCCCGCCAGTTTATGCCGCTGATCCCAGTTCAGGGGCAAGAGCGCGAGCGTGGGCTGGCTGTTGTTCAGCAAGGAGAAAAATTCGTCCGCGGGGTTCGAGTTGGAGCCTTCCACCACCTGATAGGTGTAGCTTGCGTCCAGGCCGTAGCCGCCAGCGAACGCCCGGGACAAGTGCACGGTGAGTCCGCGCGTGTTCGCGTAATCGCGGTTCGTGTAGATGACGTAGCGGACGCCGGGCAGCGCGGCGACGATGGGCTGCGACGTAGAGACCCAGTTGCGCACGTCCCGGTAATATCCGGTCACGTCGGCCACAATGCCGCCGAACCCCTGCCGCAAACCGATCTCGTACATGGTCGTTTTCTGCGCGTCGAGGTCCGGGTTCCCAAAGGGACCGTACGACCCGGAAAGCGCCGGCATCTTGAAGCCGAAATTCTCGAACAGCCTGTTCTGGGTGGGAATCTGAAAGAAAATGCCGTAGGAAAAGTGAATCACGCCCTGCTCCGTAATGGGCCAGGCGGCGCCCAGGCGGGGCGATATTTGCAGCCTCGGCGTACTGTCCTCCCACCAGTACGGCTCGCGGTCCGCCACGGCGAGCGCGTTTTCGGGCGTTTCTTCCTCCGGCTGGATCACGCCGTCCCCGTTCGCGTCGCGGAAACGGTTCGCAAGCTTGAGCGGGTTGAAAATATTGGGATCCGAGGGGTCCGCCGGGACGCGGGCGCGGGCGTCGAAATAATCCATCCGAACGCCGGCGTTCACGATGAAGTCGTCGAACTCCATCTTGTCCTGGACATAGGCGCTGATCGTGCGCGGGGAAAGGTCGCTGAAACTGTTGTACGCCACGCTGGACTCCGTCGGAATGGCGGGCTGGAACGGCTCGATCCGCTGTCCCGTCTCGTCGATGGCAGGAATCAGGTTGAACGCGGTCAGCGCAATGTCGTCGATGCGCAACTGGAAGCCGGTTTTGATCAAATGGTGATCGGTTATCTGGCTGGAGAGGTCGCCCTTGACGAAGTACGAACGGGAAGTGCGGTTGAAATGGGACAGGTTGGTTCCCCCCCGCGCATACCGCTGCCCGCCGCTCAGCACCTCGATGTACTGGCCCGGCAGATATTCGACGGAATCCCGCGCGACCAGGTCGAAATCGTTGTACCGGGAATCGAAGGGGTCTTCGTACGCATAGCCCTTCGCCTCGCGGTTGAAAACGCCCGCGTTGAACGTGTAGAACGTGCGGGGACCGATAAGGTGGGTAAGTTTCAGTTTGGCGTCGTAGCCGTCGTCGAAACTGCGAAAGCGCCCGTCGGGGGCCCAGCGGCGGAACAGATTGTACGGACGGCTGCTGGAAAACGAACCCAGGCCAATGACGTTGAGGATCAGTTTGCGGCTCAGGCGAATCCTGAGATTTCCCTGCCAGCTGGTCTTCTCGAAATTGTTCATGGGGACCAGCGAGGAATCCCCCGCCGCGCCGTCGATTCCGAAGAGGCGGGCGCCGTATAGCCAGCCGTCGTTTTTGAAATAGCGCCCCAGCGCGAAAAAGGTGATGCGGTCCTTCCAGACAGGGCCTTCGAGCGACACGGTGGCGTTGCGGAAATGCGTGGGCTCGAACGGCAAATAGGAATACGGATCGACGTCCCGGTACTGAATGCCTGCCTGGGTGCGCTCCTCGGCGCGAACGCCCCGCAGGAAGTCGCCGCCGCCTTCGCCGGCCACGGCGTAGCCCCCGGAATACACCTGCGCCGACCCGGAAAAGCGATCGCTGCGCCCCTCCTTCGTAACCACGTTGATCACGCCGGACATGGCGTTGCCGTACTCTGCGTTGAACGTGCCGGAAATAACCTGCAATTCTTCGATGCCGTCGTTTTCGAGCTGGATCACGGACGAACCGTCGTAACTATCGCTGACCGGCACGCCGTCCACCATGAACACGACCTCGCTGCTGCGGCCTCCGCGAATGTGAATGCCGTCCCGCGTGGTAACCCCCGCCTGCACGTCAAGCACCTGCGAAAGCTCGGTTACAGGCAGCTTGTCGATGGTTTCCGCCGTGACGCGGGCCTCGGAGCTGGTAAGGTCCTTGCGGACGGCCTCCGCCACGGCGGTCACGACGATCTCTTCTCCCTCGATAACCTCTTCCGACATGGCGAAATCGACGGCGGTGGTCAGGTCCACGTTTACCTGTACGCCTTCGCGGCGCTGCCGGGCAAACCCGATGAAGGACGCCACCACGTCGTATGCGCCGGGACGGACGCCAATGATAATATATTCGCCGCCAAGGTCTGTTACGGCGCCTTGCGTCGTGCCCTCGATAACCACGTTGACGCCGGGGAGCGGCTCGCCGGTGGCGGAATCCGTTACCTCGCCGACGACCTTGCCGGTCTGCGCAGCGGCGGGAACCGCAGCGAACAGGAACAGCAGGCCCAATATCGGACGGAAAAACATGATCGACAGGCAAGGCGGGCGAAAAACGAACGAGCGCGGCGCGCGGCGGACAAAAGATGCGGAAAAAATATGAAAAATATGCAAAATAAAAGAGTACGGGGCGCGTTTGGGCCGGCGAGCCGATCCCGCCGGCGCGATACGGAGGCCAGACAGGATCAGGGCGCGGCGCCCGAAATATGCAATCCAGAGACGATTTCGGGATATATTTTCACCTCGTACCGCGTCCGCAAGTCCTCTGCGCGCGCCCGAAGCGCCTCGTCCGTCATGCGCTCCCGGAGGCGGGCCCGCACGAGCGCCGGGGGTTCGGCCGTTTCGTCGTAGGTCTCGTACCAGGCGCGGACGGAGTCCTCCGGCACGGCCACGTTGCGGGCGAGGCGGTCCCAGGCGTATTCGAAGGCCCATTCCTCCATGGCGCGGTCCAGCGCGCGGGCGAATTCGGGCGTACGATCCACGCGCGCGCGGCGGGCGTTCTCCAGCAGCGTCTCCTGCACGATCAGTCCGCCAACGAAGCGGCGCAGCATTTCGGCGTCGCGGACCCGGCCGCGTTGCCGGGGATCGGTAAAGCGGGCCCGCTCCCGGAAGTCGGAAACGGTCCAGGTTTGGCGATGGCGAGGCGGGCCGAACGTCGCCAGCGGATTGCGAAGCCAGTCCGCGTCTTCGAGGTCCGGCGCAGACGCAGCGCCGTCTTCCGGGCGATCCGCCGTATCCGTAATCCGGGCAAGGAGGCGGTCGAACGCCGGGGCATGGTACGACAGGGCGGCTTCCTCAAGGAAACGGTCGGAAAGCGCGGCGCGGGCCCGGCGGCGCTTGCGTTCAAGCGCGTACCATTGCATCTTGTCCTTTTGCGCGGCGAACTCGGTTTCGGCGAGCAGGGGTTTCGTGAAGCGCTCTTCGACCTGCACGATGGAATACCCTTGCGCGGTGCGGACCGGCGGGCTGAACTCCCCCGGCGACAGGGCGAAAGCCACGTCCTCGAAAGCCGGGTCCATTTCGTCGAAACCAAAGGAACCAAGGTGGCCGCCGCTGCGGGCCAGCGCGGTATCGGCGAACGTTTCCCGGGCCAGCGCCTCGAACGAAGCGCCGCGAAGAAGCCGTTCGTACAGCGTATCGGCGGCGGCGCGGGTAGGAGCGTACAGGTGGCGGGCCGTTACGGTCGTGTTAATCCGAACGAACATATCCGCAAGGTCCTCTTCCGAAACAGCGATGGAGTCGTAAACGGCGCGGCGCATCCAGGCGGCTACGAGCAGTTTGCGGCGCATGCGTTCCTCTGCGAACCGGTAGACCGGCTCCGCCGCAAGGCCGCCCTCGATCGCGTCGCGGGCCATGAGTTTGAGGGTAATCAATTGCTCCAGGTACGCGGCCCGATGGATTCCCTCATCCGGCAGGCCGGAAGAAAGCAGGAAATCCACATAGCGCGTCCGGTATTCCTCCACGCCAATGGGCCGGCCCGCCACGACCGCCACCGAGTCGCCCTCCGGCGTTCCGCCGCAGGAGGCCAGCAGCAGGGCCGCGCAAATCCCTATGGATATACGATATATAGAAAGGCCTCGGGGCATGAATGCGTCAAGGAGATGGCGGCCTGGGCGGGCGAGGATGGAGGTCTGGACGGGCGAGGATGGAGGCCTGCGCGGGCGGGAATGGGGGCCTGGGCGGGCGGGAATGGAGGGCTGGCGGGCGAGGATGGAGGGCTGGGCGGGCGGGAATGGGGGCCTGGGCGGGCGGGAATGGGGGCCTGGGCGGGCGGGAATGGCGGCCTGGGCGGGCGGGAATGGCGGCCTGGGCGGAATCCGTTGTCCGGGGCGTACACAAAAGTAAAGCGGAAAATACAATCGTAAATCAATACATCTATAAGTAAATAATATTTTTGAAAAGTAAAGCATTTTATGAAAAGTAAAGAAATGTAAATAACAGCAAAGCAATATATCAAAAAAAGGGAAATGTGTTAAAATGTAAAGAAAATAAAAAATATCTTGGCGAAATTCGGGCATTTTGGGGAAGGCCGAGGCGAAAATATAGGAAAATGCAGGACGAAAAACGGAATGCTATCCTTAAACCTGCGTATTATGAACCTGCATGTTCCCCGATCCTGCCTGGAATCATGACCCGTGGCGTTGCCTGCGCGGCGGATTGCCCGCATCGTTTCCCCACCCCGCCCCTCCCGCATCAGGCCCTGTCCGGCGCGGCCTGCGGCGCGCTTGCGCTTCTCGCGGCGCTGTGCCTGACGGCGGCGGGCCGGGCGGCGCATGCGCAAGAGGCGTCGGATCGCCCCCCGAATATCGTGCTGGTTATCGGGGACGACCATGGATTCCCTTACTTTGGATTCACGGGTTCGGAGCATGTGCACACCCCGAACCTGGACCGGCTGGCAAGCGAAGGCGCCACCTTCTTCCTGGCCCACGCCACGGCGAATTATTGTCGCCCTTCGCTGCAAACCCTGATTACGGGCCTGTATCCGGCGCAGTATCGGCGGATTGCGGATCGCTACCATGCCGAGGCGGTGCGCGGCGAGGCGGACTGGGCGGCGGCTTCCGGAGACGCGCGCCGCCGGCGAGACGCCGCGTTCCTTGCGCAGGTCATGCGAAGATTCGCGACGCTGCCCACGCTGCTCGCCGACAAGGGCTACGCAAGTTTTCAGGCGGGAAAATGGTGGGAAGGGTCGTATGCAAACGGAGGATTTACGGAGGGAATGTCTGCCGGATGGGACGAGGACGACTGGGGCGAGCCGGGCTGGTTTCTGAAATTTATGGGCGGCGACGGACTGGCGGCGGGAAGAGAAACCATGCAGCCCGTATTCGATTTCATAGACCGGCATGCGGAACAGCCTTTCTTTGTCTGGTACGCCCCCTCGCTGCCCCATACGCCGCTGGACGCGCCCGATGCGCACCATGCGCCGTATAATAACGCCGGTTCAGGAAAAAATAACCGGCTTTCCGAATCGGCCCGGCAGTATTACGCGAACTGCACCTGGTTCGACGCGGGCCTTGGCGCGCTGCTCGACCATATCGACGCCCGAGGCTTGCGCGAAAACACCTTGATCGCGTATATAAACGACAATGGCTGGGAGCAGCCTCCGTTCGAAGAGTATGCAAACGATCCCATTTTGTACGCCAATGGCGGCCCGAAAGGCAAACTGTCGCTGCATGACCTGGCTTTCCGAACGCCGGTTATTTTTTCCTGGCCCGGCGTGATCGAACCTGCCGTATTCCGGGACGACCTGGCGAGCGCGACGGATATCGCGCCCACGCTCCTCGACTACGCAGGCATAGCGCTCCCCGAAGAACTCGCAACCCTGTGGCCGGGCGGGTCGCTGCGGCCTGTCATAGCGGGCAGCGGGCGCCTGGGGCGCGACATGCTGATAGGCCACGCCACGCAGCAGCGGAGCGAAAACGACGTGATGGGACAGCCCGCCGACCATTATTACGTACGCACGGCGCGATGGCATTTCGTATGGGACGCGCGCGCAGGAGGCGCCGACCCTGCTTCCATGCAACTCTACGACATGGCGGGCGAGGCGGACGGATCCGAAAACGTCGCAAGCGGCCATCCCGACCTGACGTCCCGGTTTATGGAAGCCATTGCGACCTGGAAAAACTACATTGTTTCAAGCACCGAATAAAGCATACGCTGATGAAACGCCACGCTACGCCCTGCGGCGCTGCGAAAAGCCGCGCCCTGACCGCCTTGCTCGCCCTCTTGCTCGCCGCCAGCGGCCTCTCCTGTCAACCGGAAGCCAGAGGAAACGACGTAAACGCCGCGAACGCATCCCCGGCGCCGTCCGACGACCCCGCCCCCGTACCCGAATGGAGCCGGGACGCCATCTGGTATCAGATTTTCGTGGAGCGATTCCGCAACGGAGACCCGACCAACGACCCCGCGTTCGAGAACACCACAGGGGCGTACCCCAACCGGTCGTTCGAAGGATGGCGCCCTGCCCCGTGGACGCAGGACTGGTATCGGCAGGAAGACTGGGCGGCGGCGTCCGGCGAGGAATTCTACCGAACCGTACAGGCGCGGCGATACGGAGGCGACCTGCAAGGCATACTGGACAAGCTTGATTATCTGGAGGCGCTGGGCGTGACGGCGCTGTACCTGAACCCGATCAACGATGCGCCGTCGCTGCACAAATACGACGCCCGAAACTACCGGCATATCGACCGAAATTTCGGGCCGGATCCCGAAGGAGACGCGGCGATCATGGCGGAAGAAAACCCGGCAGATCCGGCCACTTGGCAATGGACCTCGGCGGACCGGCTTTTTCTGGACCTTGTCGCCGCCGTGCACGAGCGGGGCATGCGCGTCATCCTGGATTATTCATGGAATCATACGGGCATTACGTTCTGGGCATGGGAAGATATTCTGGAGAAGCAGGCTGCTTCGCCCTACGCGGACTGGTATGAAATCGTACGGTTCGACGACCCGGCCACCGGAGAAAACGAATTCGAATACGAGGGCTGGGCGGGCGTCTCCACGCTTCCCAACCTGAAAAAGGTCGAGGTGGAAACGAAGGGCATGGAGGGCGGCAACCTGCACCCCGCCGTGAAACAGCATGTATATCATGTGACGCGGCGCTGGATGGACCCCAACGGGGACGGCGACCCGAGCGACGGCGTAGACGGCTTTCGGCTTGATGTGGCGGAGCAGGTGCCCAAGGGATTCTGGCGCGAGTACCGGACCTTCGTACGGGAGATCAACCCGGAGGCGTACCTTGTGGGCGAAGTCTGGTGGGAGGAGTGGCCGGACCACATGGCCGATCCGGTACCCTGGGTGCAGGGAGACGTATTCGACGCGGTAATGAATTACCGGTGGTACATGCCTACGCGAAGCTTTTTCGCCCGGACGCCGCCCCATCTTACGGCCACCGGCTATATCGCGCACCTTGATTCCGTGGAACGCGGGATCGACCGGGCGCATCTCGAAGCCATGATGAATCTCGGGGCCAGCCACGATTCCCCGCGCCTCGGGACCTCGCTCTACAACAACCAGACGAAATACAAATACCAGGCCCACCCCCGCGGCAATCCCGAGTACAAGATCGATCGCCCGGACGAACGAACCGAGGCCGTGCGGCGCCTGGTGCTGACCCAGCAGTTTACCTACTATGGCGCGCCGCATATCTGGAACGGCGACGAAGTGGGCATGTGGGGGGCGGACGATCCCGACTGCCGGAAACCGCTCCTGTGGGAAGACCTTTCGTACGAAGACGAACGCGCCATGCCCCACGCGGGAGCGCGGCAAGCGGACCCGGTTGCGCCGGACATGGATTTATATGCGTTCATCGGGGAACTGGCGCGCATTCGGAAAGCGCACAGCGATCTGTTCGCGCGCGGAACCCTGGACTATGCGCTGGCCGACGACGACCGGCGGCTCCTCGCCTACGTGCGCGCCTCGGAAAGCGAAACCGCCCTCGTGGCGTTCAATGCCTCCGAGGAGGCGCATACGGCGGCGATTCCCGTGGAAGGCGCTTTTCGGAACGCGCTTGCGCCACAGGCCCCGGCCCTGCGGTCGGAGGAAGGGCGCCTCGCGCTGGAACTGGCTCCGCTCACGGCCATGATTCTGATTCGGGAGGAATAAAATGGGCTGTTTCGTTATCCCTTGCCAGCGCGGACTTTAATAAATAAGGTTCCGGATTTCCGCCCCTTACTTATTAAGGCGGCGCTGTTACAGGGGGAAATTGACGTTCGGGGCAGGGCGGCGGGAAGGCAAGGCGGGCGCGTCATGTTCCAGCGAGGCGGGCGCGGTCCAGCGGCGTGAATTCCGGGCGGAACGCGCCCTTGTCAATGCGATATACGCGGTCGGCCCGCGACAGAAACGACGCCGAATGGGAGGCCACGATCGTTATGCAATCCTGGCGATAGCGATCCAGCATGTCCATAACCTGCCGCGCCGTATCGCTATCCATGGCGGACGTGGGTTCGTCGAGCAGGAGCACCTGCGGACTGCGAACCAGCGCCCTGGCCAACCCCACCAGCTGCTGCTGCCCGCCGGACAAGGCGGCGCCCCCCTCCCCCACGAGCGTCATATACCCGTTCGGCAACGGTTCGAAAAAGTCGGAAAGCCCGACCTCTTCGCATTTTGTTATGGCTTCCCGGGGATCAAGCGGAAGACCCAGCCGAATGTTGTCTACAAGCGTCCCGCTGAATATCCGGATATCCTGCGGAACCACGCCGAGCATATCCCGCCATCCGATGACCGAAAATTCATTCCAGTCGCATCCGTTGACCAGCACCTCCCCGGATTGGGGCGTGGCGAGCCGCTGCAACATGCGCAACAGGGACGATTTGCCGGACCCCGTGCTCCCGACAATCAGCATGAGCTCCCCGGAATAGCATGAAAACGAAACGTCGCCGAGCAGGGTCAACTGGCCGGGATAGCTGAAAACGACGCGGGAAACCTTGATGCGCCGGACATGGCCGAGGGGACTCTTTGCCGCTTCTTCCTCCGCATCGTATTCGGGGCGCAGTGAAGTAAACTGGTAAATCCGGTCGAAAGCGACCTTGGCCTCCTGAAAATCCACGTTCGACGTGGCCAACGCCTGGGCGCTCGGCACCACCATCCCGATCATTTGCAAAATAGCGACCATGGCGCCAAGCCCCAGGATGTCGCCAAACACAAGCATCGACGCCCACGCCAGTACGCCCGTCGTAATCAGGGCGCCCACGATCGTCAGTACGCCGCTGAACCGTACGGCAACCTGGCCCAAACGGAAAATTTCCTCTTGAAGATGGAGGTACGTATCGCGCATCAGCCGAGTGAAAACGGCCTCGGCGTTGGCCGACTTGATCGCCTCGATGCCCCGAATGGCTTCGACGTACCCGCTCTGGTTCAGCGAATGCGCCGTCATGATGCGCTGCTGCCCCTTCGCGACAGGCCGATGAAAATGCCGCGACGCCAGCATGAACAAAAGCAGCGAAAGCAATACCGCCCCGGCAATGCCTGGACTGTGTACGAAAATGAACGCCATGCCCGCCACAAGGACCAGCGCCTCGATAATCACATTGCCCAGTACATGCGTTACGGTTTGCTGAAGCCGTTCGGCGTCGTTGAGGCGGGCGATCAGGTCGCCTGTCTTTCGCGAACTGAAAAAAGCGTAGGGCAAGCGCAGCAAATCGTCCAGAAATCTCCTCGTGATGCGGTTGTTGAATGCGCGGGCCTGGCCCAGGAGCAATAATTGCCGAGCGACGCCCATGCCTCCCTGCGCCGCCAGCACAAGGAAAAGCAGCGCCAACCCCGTCGCGAGTTGCTCCGTGTTCCGCTCCGGCAGGATATCGTCGATGAGAATTTGGGAAAAGAAGGCTACCCCAAGCCCGAACGCGGATATGAGACCGCCCAATGCAACCGACAGCATCAGGATGCGAACGTCTTCGCGCACCGCGTCCCACAACCATGCCCGCTTGACCGACGCCCGGTGTTTTCGGGTTACGAATCCGTTATCCGGACGCAAGAGCAGGAGCGCCCGGCTCTCCCATATTTTTTCGAGTTCTGCGGCGTCGCGCCAGACAATGCCTGTTTCCGGGTCGCCAATCAAAAACCGCCCCCCGAAACACCCGAATAAAATGACGTAATGCTGGCGGACGTCGTTCAGCACCACATGCAGCACGGCAGGGGCGTCCAGGCTCCGAAGGTCGTCGATCCCGGCCTCGTACGGCTCGGATCGAAGTCCGATTTGCCCGGCCGCCTGATGCAATCCAAGGAGCGTGGTGCCCTGCGACATGGTGCCGCTGAGGCCCCGAAGCCGCTCCATGGTTTCCTCGCCCCCGAAAAAACGAACAATCCAGGCAAGGCAGGCAACCCCGCAGTCGGACTGATCGAATTGCCGAACGATCGATTTTGTCGCTCGCCTGGTTATTTGCCGGCAAGCCTTGTCCTTTCGAGTCATAACGATTCCTTGCCGCGAGCGGCAGCCGCAATGCTTTCAATGGCTGCAATACCTTCGAACGTATCGCGCAGGCGGCCGTCCGGGCCATAGACGAATGTCGTCGGCACCATGGCGATGCCCAGCGTATCGTCAAGCGCCGAAACGGTGTCCCGAAGTACGCGAAACCAGGGCACGGCGTCGACGCCTGTTTCCCCGGCGAACGCCTGCAACGCGTCGGCCTCCTCCCAGGCCACGAAAAACACCTTGTGCTCCTTGAAAAGCAGCGCCTTTTCGCTGAATGCGCGCAATTCCGCCCGGCAGTATTCGCAAGTAGTCGTAAACAACACAAGCACCACGCTTTGCCGCCCGTCGGCGCGCAAGAGGACCGGCGCGTCTTGCAGGTCTACGAGATGCGTTTCCGGGAGACGTACGCGGCGTTCGACGGCTTCAAGACGCTGCACCCGTAGGTTCCGGAACGATACGCCAAGCCATGCGACAACGCCAAGCAGCGCGATTACGACCAGAACGGCCCCTGTCTTTTTCATGGCGCGCTCCTGTCAAAAAACGGAAAGGAGGATAAACGTGATCGCAGCGATCAAAAGCGCCTTGACGCCGCCGTACGAGACCGCCGCGAGCAGCGTGACGTTTTGGGGCGCTTGCTCGGTCGAGAGGCGAATCATGCGCGCAAGAAGCAGGACATACGCCGCCTCGAACAGGTTCAGCGTCCGCAGGATATGGACAGCCCACATAGAACCCGGCTCGACTTCCACAAGGCTCAACAGGGAAAGAGGGTAAAAAAACGGGTCCATGCCCGGCGTAAGGAGCATCCAGAAAAGACGTACGACTTCCGCCGCGGCCCACACGATTTCCGCCATCATGGCGGCATGAAAAAGCCTGGAAAATCGCACTTTCCACGAGATAATGGCCGCGCCCAGGGCAAGGCACAGCGCCGTAAAGCCAACCTTTG
The DNA here is from genome assembly GCA_022825385.1 of Rhodothermales bacterium. Lineage (GTDB taxonomy): Bacteria > Bacteroidota > Rhodothermia > Rhodothermales > VXPQ01 > VXPQ01. The sequence goes on along the minus strand of JAJDWX010000049.1, from coordinate 80,782 downwards.
CGAGCACGTAGAACGGGGTCGACGCGTACCCTATCCAGCGGAACGCGCCGCGCGCTTCGGGAAGTTGCAGAACGCCTCCTTCGACAGGCGCCGTCTGCACATATTCGGTGATTACCCAGCTCGTGATCGCGTGCAACGACGCATAGCCGAACAGGAGCAGCCAGAACATCCATTTTTCGGTATTGTTTTTGGGCGCGCCGCCCTGCGGAGCGGCCCACCCGCTGGCGGCGGGCGCGGCTTGCGCCGGATCGCTTCCATAAGTCATTGTAAACGGCCTCTGGTATATCTTATTTTGGAGGGTATCGCCGCCGCGTGTCGTTGCGCGGCGGCGTATGGGAAAAAGGACGGCCGGGAATGCGGGGACGGATGCGGAACGCGCCCGCCCCCGCCATTCCTTTAGCTGCCGCACAGCAGATAGGCCAGCGCGTACCTCGCGCCGTGCGGATTAAACGGACCTGGACCATTGCGTATGATCAAGTCCAGCAGGGCGCGGGCGGGTTTGCCGTCGCACCGGCCGGCGCCGCCAAGCACGGCGGCCATTCGGATTGCGTTCAGGGTTTTCATAGCGATCACCTTGGGTTTAGGGTTCAGGTGGAATGCGGAACAGGTCAGCTCCTCGATGCCCGGCAGATCAAATAGCCTGCCCCGGCGCCGGCCACGATTCCCGCGGCGGAAATGACGGTAGCAATGCCGCCCGTGGCAAGGCCCAGCGCGAATCCGCCGACGATCATGCCTGCGCTCATGGATGACGCGTACATCACGCCGATTCTTGCTCCAATGCTTTTGCAACCGCCGCTCGTGCGATGCATTTGCTCGATGGTTAGTGTTTTCATGGTTCTTCGTTGGTTAAAAGGGTTTTGAAATAGCGCCGGCTCGACCGCGTCAAAACGCCCCCATGCGCAGAACGACCGCTTCGTCCATCCGCATCTCCCGGGCGCACAACACAATGTCGAGCCAGTGTTTGACGAGTGTTCCATAGGCGCCGACCAGATCGCGCAAGCGCGACCTGCGTTCGTCGACGCCGCCGGCCAAATCGACCGGCGCATTGCATTCTTGCTGCGTTACGAATTGCTCCAGCGTATCCGCAAACCGCCTCAAATCCGCTCGCATGGGCGGAATGGATCCGGCGGGACCCGACAAGGCATGCTCGATATGGAGCATCGACATCCCCGTGGACCGCTCTACGGCGCCCCGGCACGCACTGTTGAAATCGGCTTGATCAAGCGAGGCGTACGATGCGAGATGTTTCCCGAGGTCGTACAGCCTGCGCGGAAGCGCGTCGGACTGCGAAGCGCCCCATTCCGCAATCAGGGCCGCGAGTATATCGTTGACCCTGAAACCCTCGAAGCCAATCTCCGCCGGAAACGGCGCGCGTTCTTCCTCGGGGCGATGCCCAATGACGTATGCCCCGCAAAATCCCCGCAAGAGCGACGGAAAAACGGCGTCCAGCGTTGTGCTGAATACGCCATCCTCGTTGCGGCCCGCAGGCATAAACGGGGGAAGCAGCTCCCGATTATCCAGGCCCATGTTCATCCCCAGGCAAAACAACCCGTCGCCGATGGTGGGACGCGCCACGGCGCGTCCCACCTCGCGGGTGCGCATGCCTTCCGGATAACCGACCCGAATCAACCGACCCAGAGAAGCCCCCTCGACAAACAGCCTCGCCGCATTCGACGATGTCCCCGCGTCTCCCGCATGCCCGACGAAGGTTAGCCCCACAGAGCCGTTCGGCAAACGCCGCAGGAGCGCAGGCTGCGCATCGTCTATGACCATGTCGTCCCAACCAGACTCCTCCAGCAACCGCGCAACCGAACGCCCAAGCAGCGATTCGTGCATTCCGACGAAATCCGCCTCCTCTGCCTGCTCCCAGTCGCATGCGCCGAACCAGTACTCATTGGGATCCGCTTCCGAAGAAAGCGCAATGCCAGATCGCGCCCCCGGCGCCTTGAACAAGGGAGGGCTGACGTCGTCGTCCACCTGCATGGAAAGCTCCCCCGCCGTAGCCAGCAGCAACGCATTCCGGTTCGCTCCGTAATTCGTGCTGCACGCTTCGCTCCCGCAAAGCGCAAAACGCAACACGTCCGGGTTGCAACCGGTCTCGTCCGCCAACGTGCGCATTACGGTCGCTCGCCAGGCTTCGTCCAGATATTCCACGCGGGCGCCGATATCGTTTCGCAAGGCCCTGAGCGCCGTTGCGAGCCGCGCCTGCTCCGCCGGCCCCGAACTGTCCGCCACGACGAAACGCACAGATCGCCCATGCCTGGACGCATGCTCGCGCCAGGATCGAAGGGCGGCAAGCACGCTGCCCATGCGATGGCGCGTCGGAATGCCGATGGAAGATATATGGCCCTGCTCTTCAGGAAAATCCGTACCGCCCGCCGCGTAGCGCATCGCTTCCTGCCGTACGGCGGATTCCGACGTCAGCAACCCGGATTCGGCCCATGCGCGCCACGTTTCGGAATCCACGGCCTCCGCCGCGCTACCGGCGAAATCCCGACGGATCCGGTGTTCGTGCGCGGCCAGGCTCCGAAACCTGTCGGCGCGAAACAGCTGCTGCGCTTCCAGTGCGCGCAATACCCTGACCGCGCCTGTGCGTCGCGAACGAACCAGCACGCGCTCGTTGCCCATGCCGACCGCTTCCACGTCGAAACAACGATACCGCTCCGCGGCGGCGGACGCCGGGGCGACCCGCGCGGGCCCGTCGGCATAGAGCAACATGCGCGAACGCCAGCAACGAACCAGGTCCGGCGGCGCCATGCGACGGACGCCGCGACGCGGGTCTCCTATGACGTATTTTCCGGCGCGAAAACCGTAATACACCACGAACCGGCCTTCCCCCTCCTTCTCTTCGTCTTCCCAATGCAGGATGCCCGGCGCCTCAAGCGCTCGCAGGCCGCTCAGCGTGCCTTCGTACCCGCGCACGTCCAGACCGGCGTCCGCAAGCGCGCCGTACAGATCCAGCATGGATTCGCCGGAAACATAAACCTCCTCGCCGTCTACGCCGTGATGGCGAAGCAGAGCCGCCACGCAGACGCTTTCTCCCGAATGTTCCTCCATAGCGCGAGCGAATGCCCGCTTGACGTCTTGCAAATCCATATCCATCCTCCACGAATGCCGCCGGACGACCGGCTTTCAGTGCCTCTGGAAATAGTCCCGACGAACCGCCGCCGTCGTTTCTTCGCTTGCGCAGCAAGAATGCATGCGCTCGACCGCTAACTGCAGAACTTGCGGCAAGCCCTGGCGTACCGTCGGCCCGTAACCCAGGCCTGGGACCAGCCGCCCCGGAAGTATCCGACAATGCTGCCGTACACGCCGCACCCGGCGACGATATACGCCGTCAATTTGCCGCAGCCTTCGTTGCCGCCGCCCGTAATTTGCATTTCTTCTGCTGAGAGTATTCTCATGACGTCACCTCGCAATAAGGTTTTGAGATAAAGCGAACCGGCTTCCGGTCCGGCGCAAAGACCTGATTCGGTTTTGCGCCCCGGGAAGCGGTTCCATTACGGAGTCTTTCCCCGTTTCTGCGCCTTAAGACACAAAAAGCGTCCGAATATGACCTCCCGGAGCAAATTTTTTTGCAGGCGGCCATTTTTCTCTGGCGTATCTTGGAATACGCTGATTTTTCCTGCGGTCGAAACCAAACCTTGTCGCCATGAAATCGCTTACGCCGAACATTCTCGTCGAAGCCATCGAGCCGGTACTGCCCTTTTGGGTGGACCGCCTCGGATTTACCATCACTGCGGAGGTGAACGAAGCAGCGCGCCTCGGATTCGTTATCCTGACGAACGGCCCGATCGAAGTGATGTATCAGACCCTGGAGAGCGTCCGGAAGGATGTGCCGGAACTGGTCGATACGCCCCTCGGAGGCAACGCGCTGTTCGTCAAAACGAGTACGCTGGAAGAACTGGACGCCATCGACGAGGCGCTGGCGGACGCGGAGCGGGTCATTCCCCGCAGAAACACCTTCTACGGAGCCGACGAGGTGACCGTGCGCGAACCCGCCGGAAATGTGGTGACGTTCGCATTCTTCGGCGGATCGTAGGCCGGCGAACGCCCGCTATTCTGCGAGATACGGACGGATTGCCTGCGTCCAGATAGCGTAGCCCGCCGCGTTCATGTGCAAGCCGTCTTCCAGAAAAATGTGCGGCGACGGTTCGCCGTCCTCGCCCAGCATCGGCGTAAAAACGTCGATGTAATCAAGGTGGTCGCGGGCGGCGGCGTACGCCTCGACCAATTCGTTCGCCTTGCGCATCTCGTCCATGAGCGAACGGCGGGCCAGGCTCGGCTTGATGGCGATGAACGCGATGCGGGTATCCGGAAGCTGATTGCGCACGAGGGAAACGAAGCGGCGGTAGTCCGTAAAGACCTGTTCGGCTGTTTTGCCCGCGGCCATGTCGTTGTCCCCTTCGTACACCAGGATAAGACGCGGCCCGTAGGGCGTAACGATCCGGCCCGCAAAGTGAATCAGGTCCGACGTCTGCGACCCCCCGAACCCTCTATTGATAACCGGCTCGTCGGGAAAATCCTCCGCCAGCGTAGACCACATCCGAATGGACGAACTGCCCGCAAAAAGCACGGCGCCTTCCGGCGGCGGGTCCGTCTCGTCCATGCGCTCGAAAGCCCGAATAGCCTCTTCCCACTGATTCTGCGCAGAGGCCGGTGAAGCGGCGGCAAACGCCACGCCAAGCAGATAAACCAGGGCGATGCGGAATGTGGCGGAACGGTTCATGGCTATGGAGTGGATGGACGTCGCATTATTTTTTCCGGTCTCGCAAACAGGGCTACCGTATCGAAGCCATAAATTCCACCAAGTCCCGGATTTCCCGCTCCGAAAGCAAGACGGACATGTCGGGCATGGCGGAAGGCCCTCCGGCGGCGCCAAAGCCCGGCGCAATGCGCGCCGCCGGGTCCACAAGGGATTCAAGCAACTGCTGCCGACTCAACTGCGATCCGATCCCGGCAAGAGACGGTCCCACGCCATCTTGCCCGCTCGTCGCATGGCAGCGGGTGCATTCCCCGGCGGCGTTCCCCAGAAAAACCTGGCGACCCCGCCGCCGGTTTCCTCCGTAGCGGGCCGCGGCAAACGGCGGATTCGCATCTCGCCAGGCCTGCGCCCGCGCTTTCAGGGCGGCGGACCCGGCCCCCTCCGCGGCTTCCAGAATATCCAGGCGGATTTCCGGCGCGGCGGCTCCGCTTTCGAGGCGGTCCAGCAATTCGCCCAGGACGGCGTCTGTCTGCGCAGAAGGCAGCCCGCTTAGTGTGGCCAGCGCGCTTTGCTGCTCGGGCGTCCCGCCCTGCCGCAGCGCGTCGCCAAGCACGGACGCCACGGCGTCGTTGCTCAAATCAGCCTCGGTAACCAGTTCGAGCGCCAGCATGCGCACTTCGGCGCTCGAATCCGCCAGCGCGCGGCGCAGGGCGGCGGCATGATCCGCATCCGACCGGGCAAAAAGCGCCTTCAGGGCCGCCGAGCGGACTTCTTCCGCATCGTCCCTGTTCAACCGATCCGCAAGCAAGGCGCCCATCCCATCGACATGCAGGCGAACAGCCGCAACCACCGCGGCTTCGCGCACCGTTGCGCTTGCATCCGCAAGCAACGTTTCGACGAGCGGCGCAACCGCTTCCCGCGCAGCCGTCGCCGGACGCGACGCCGGACCAAGATACGCGCCGTCCACCCGATCAAGCGTAGACGGCTCCGCCCAAACCCCCAGGGCCGCAACCGCTTCCGCCCGCATGGCCGCAGGCGCGGCGGCGCGCGCGGCGTAGGCCGCCAGGCGCTCCGCCTCCGCATCGCCGCCCACCCGCAGGTTGGCGCTGACAGCGCGACGCAAAAGCGGCTCGTTCTCAAAGTCGGTCACATCCAGCAAGGCGGCCAATGCGGGAAGCGCCGCGGGAATGCCGCCATCGTCGTTGATGGCGCGCGCCGCCTCGGTCGCCACCCTTTCGTCGGGGTCGGCAAGAAACGTCGAAACCCCTTCGTGCCGCATCCGGCGCAGCGCAAGCACCGCCCCGATACGCACCGCGGCGGAAGCATGTCCCAAGAGGTCGGTAAGCGCCTCGGCGTCCCCGATCCGCGCCAGCGCCAGCGAACCTGCATGGCGCAGGTACACATCCTGTCCGTTGGCTTCCTCCAGCAGCGCAATCAACCCGTCCAGCGCAGGCCGGTGGGCCATGCGCCCCAGCGCCTCCGCCGCAAAGAAACGCACCCGGTCGGATTCGTCGGACAATAACGGAACCAGCGCATCGCCCGCCGCCGCATAGCGCGCGTCGCCCAGAACCTTCGCCGCCTGCGCGCGCATTTCCGGGTCCGGATCGTCAAGCAAACGGGCCAGCGGCGCGGCCTGATCGGCGTCCCGCAACGCCAATTGCCACAAACCCCATACCCCATGGATGCGGGCCAGGAGCGTTTCCGTCTGCCGAACGGCTTGCAAAAGCGTTTCCGCATCCCCCCGGCGCGCCAGTTCGAACTGCGCCTTTCGCCGCACCCGCAGGTCCGAATCGCCCAGCAAACGGGACAACACATCCGTCGAAACGGCTCCGAATTCCGTAGCAAGGAGCGTACGCACCTCCTCCTGCCGCATTTCGTCCGGCTCGGCGGCAGCCAGTTTCCAGACGCGCCCGGCGCCCTTGGAGCGCCATCCATCGATCCAGTCCGTGAAATACAAAGCGCCGTCCGGGCCAAACGCCAGCCCGGTAGCCAGTACGCTTTTTACGGCGACGTCTTCTTCCGCAAGCTCGAAACCCGCCCCTTTCGGCGCAAGGCGAAACGCATGAATATTCGACCGGAAGGCAGAACCGGTGTACTCGGACATGAAAAACCGGTCGCGCCAATCTTCGCTGAGGGCCGTGCCCGGATTGTATACGATACCCGTCGGGCCGTCATGGTAATTCATAATCGGGGGCGTAATAAAGGCCGGCTGCCCCTCGAAATGCGGCAAATACATCCCCTCGTCCATCCAGGCCTTGTAGGGATTGTTCGTTTCCTGATGATATTTTCCGAACTGCCAGTGCGTCCGCCAACCGCTGTCGGAGCCCTCGACAAGGTATACGAGCCGCTCGCTTTCGTTCGGGTGATCCCCGTCGTTGTCCACGCTGATCAGGTTGCCGCGCGAATCGAAAGCAAATTCGTGCGTATTGCGCAGTCCGCGGGCAAACCACTCCAGCCCGGACCCGTCGGGAAAAGCCCGGAGAATGGCGCCCTGATGCGGATAGTGGATAGATTCCCCTTCCTGCGACGCAAGGCTCAGGCCCATATCGCCGACGCCCCAGTAAATGCGTCCTTCCGGTCCCATAACCACGCCGGACACGCCATGGCCGGAAAATCCGGGATGCACATTGAATCCCCAGGCGAGCGTCGTTACGTCCGCAGCGCTCGGCGCGGGATTCCCCAATGCGTTCGCCAGCCGGTACACGCCCGGCGCCGCGCCCAGATAGATATCGTTGTCGTGCGCCATCAGCCCGCCGAGAATATCCGAAACCGGCGTATTAAACCCGGAAACCAGCGCATGCGCCCGATCCGCTACGCCGTCCGCATCGCTATCCTCCAGGCGATAGAGCCGCTCCTTGACCACGGCGATATCGCGCCAGTCCCGGGATCCGTCTTCGTTGAGGTCTGGCATCCAGGCGTTCTCGTCGCTTGCCTCCGGGGCCATGACCCGCTTCAGAAAGGCTTCGAAATCGTGCGCCGTCTGCATGGCAAGCCCTTCGAGGCGCCAGTCCGGGTGTTGTCGTATGTCCAGCAAGCCCATCGTGCGGCTGGACCTTGTCACCAGCACCTCGCCGGTGTTCGCTACGTCGATGGCGACAGGATCTTCGATCAGGTCTTCCGTGGCGTACAGGGAAAGCTCAAGCCCCGCTGCGGGGGCCGCATCGACGGACGCGGCGATTTCCCGCGCCTTCGCGGCGGTTTCGGCGGGATCCGCCTCAATCGGCGGTTCGGACGCAAAAACGAAGGACAGCGTATCCGGAGCAGCGACGGCCCGCTCGCCGTCGGTATCGCCCGCGGGACCGCAGGCGGAAAAAACAACGAGGAAAAACGCGGTCGGCGCCGGAACGAACCGGCGAAAACGGCGGACGATACAAGGCATGGCGAAACAATACGGGATGAACATCGGGGGCGAACGCGCCGTATGCTAACGCAGCGACGGCGAAAACGCTTCAGAACGTAACAATAGCAAATTTCGACATGGGAATCCACAACGGAACGAATCAGAATATCCCGTCGGCGACGACGCTGAACAAGGCCTTGCGCGACGCGGCGCACAGGTCCGGCGCATATGTCTCGTCCAGCAAGGGCGAGCAAGAGGCCGCGTCGGACGCCGTCCGTCTGTGGTTTGCGAATACGCCCCTTGGACCCGCGCTGGCCGGCGGCATTGGCGGCGGACTGTGCCTGCTGACGTTTCCGCCCGACGGAACGCTCGCCGAGGCGGACGCGCAGCCCGTGTCTATTTGTGAATATATTGCGAATACGGCGCGGCGCTTCGACCTGCCGATTTCCTGGAGCGATTCGGCGAGCCACCCGCTGACAGACCAACTGGCGAAGGAACTGGCCGAATGGTTTTCCGGAGCGCGGCGGGATTTCGAAATACCGCTTGTCCTGCGCGGCACGCCATTTCAACGAAGCGTGTGGAAAGCGCTCCAGGCCATACCGTACGGCGCGGTGCGATCCTATGGCGACCTGGCCAGGTCGCTCGGCAAGCCCGAAGCGGCGCAGGCCGTCGGCGCCGCCAACGGACGCAATCCTGTGGCGATCATCGTACCCTGCCACCGCGTGATCGGGGCGAACGGATCCCTGACGGGCTATGCGGGCGGCCTCGACCGCAAACGGTTCCTGCTCGCCCTCGAACAAGGCAACGCGGCAGAGGGGCAAAGACAACTATTTTAGGATACGCTGATCAAAACCCCTTCGCTCAGCGCATCGCGTTCGCCGTACGCCAACGCGTCAATCCGCGCGCCATCTCAACAGAACATCTTTCAGCGCGTCCAGCAGCGGTTGAATTTCACTGGTCTTGTCCGCCGCTTCAAGGTATGCAACCCGGCGGCAAACCTGGGGTATGGTCCGGCCTTGCGCCTGCGCCAGATCGTAGAGTTTGGACTTGGCGATATTGGCGGGCGTATCCGACGCGGAATCGTAGACGGCGTCCAGCCGACGGATTTCATCGGCGAGGCTTGCAGGATCCGTTCCCAAATCGTTGGCCCATCGGTCGGGGGCCTGTTGCAAGCGCTTCCATAGCCAGACCTCTGGAATATCGTTGCCCGGCAAAAACAGAACGGGCACATTGGCGCTTCCGCCGGCGTCGCGAATTTTTCGCTCCAGGCCCGTAGCGCGCTGATCCCCGTCAAGGACGAACACAAAGTCGTCCAGCGATCCGAATTTCCTGAACGCCGCGGCATGCATTGGAAACTCCGCCGCGCCCGTATCGCGACCGACGCGAATAGCCCCTCGCTTTATCCCCTCGTCAGGAACGAGACAATCCAGTACGCCATCCAGGAGGCCTTCGGCGACATCGTCCTCGCAGAGGAGATTCAGCGTATTATAGCACCGCCCGTAAAGAGCATCCTGGACGAGGTCCCGATAGGACGGGAGCAGTTTCACCTCCCCATTGTCTGTGCGTTCAAGGAAAATGCGTCCGCGCGGCGGAACAGCGTCGAGCGCTACGGGACTGTGCGACGTGACGACGATCTGGAGGTTGTTACGGAGCGCCAATTGCTGCAATTGCAACATAAGAATTTGCTGAACCCACGGATGCAGACCCGCTTCCACTTCGTCAATGAGAATAAGCGCGTCTTTCAGTTGCGATATATCCTGGGATAACCGCAGAATGGCGCGTTCCCCAGCCGCCATATGCATCTCGGAATAGGATGCGCCCGCCTCTTGCTCGGCAAAAAGCAGGCTCTTGTTTCTACTGGAGAGCCTGGTCACCTCGGAATAGCGAAAGGGCAATATCTGCTGTGCAAAATTGATCTGGGAGGCCGTCAGCGCCGTCTCGTCGGGAGGCGCTTTAAGGTGAGACATCCTCAATACCCCGCGCGCCTCAGAGGGAGCGCTCAAGTTGGTAAGAGTGCGCAAATACACCGGACGTTCGGGCTGTGCTGCGCCTTTCCGACCAAAGAAACTGCGACTCCAGCCTTTGGCGCGGCGCCAGCGCATAGCGCGTCGACCGACAGGCGTCGAGTACTCGAATTCGATAACGATCGGTTGCCTTGCATCCGTACGACCCCGGTGTCTGGGTCGGTAATCGGGAAAAAGCGTAGAGGGCACGAAATCCTTCACGCCGGCGCCAGGCACCTTGTAGGCGCAGGCAGCGGCGAACAGCACTGTTGACTTGCCGCTCGCGTTGCCGCCGGCAATCACGCTCACCGGATAACTGAATTTCACCCGCAGATCTTTAATGCCGCGAAGGCCCGACAGATAGATCTCGTCAAGGAAGTGAGGCATGTGGGGCCGCTTGCCATCAAGCCGTTCCCACAGATTTTCAAATCGTTTATTCATAACCGTTTCTCCTTTAGCCTCCCGCCCCTATTCCGTAATCGCCTGGTCCAGTTCTTCCATCACTTCGCCGTAGCGCGCCCAGTCTCCGGCTTCGAAAGCCTCGCGCAAGCGGCTCCACAGCGCGCGCACGCGCTCCAGGTCGTCCGGCGATACGGTCGGCGCAGCGGCGCCCGCCTCCCCGCCGTCCAGCGACGATTCCGCGGCATATTCCACGGGAGCAACCGCTTCTCGCCCGAACAACGCGGCCAGCGACTCGTCCAGCGTCGGCTCCATGGCGATATCGTCCCCGAACGCCACAATCACGCGCTGCAACTGCGGAATATCCACGCCTTCCGCCAAGAGAAACACCGGCTCGACGTACAGGAACGAATTCTCGACGGGAATCACCATGAGATTGCCCCGAATCACCCGCGAACCGCGCTGATCCCACAACGCCAGTTGCTGGGAAATTTCCGGGTCCTGATCGACGCGGGCCTCTATCTGGGCCGGGCCGTAAATAAGGCGCTGCTTGGGCAACTTGTACACCACGAGGCGTCCGTACTCTTCGGAATCGGACTTCGCCGCCATCCACGAAATCATGTTGTCTCTGTTTTCGGGCGTAAGCGGACTGATCAGCATGAATTCCAGCGGCCCGCGGGCGTCTTCCGCCTCGACGGCGCCCGCCTCCGAAGGAAGCCGCGCCAGCACATAGTACGGCTCCATGACCAGTTGCTGGCCGCCGTATTTCTCGAAGGGCCGCGTCCACAGGTCTTCGTTGTTGTAGAACACCTGCGGATTGGTCATGTGGTAGCGATTGAACCGTTCGAGCTGGATTTCGAACAGGTCCTGCGGATACCGGAAATGACGCTCCAGCGCCGGGGGCATCTCTTCGCGCGCCCTGAACAGATTCGGAAAGATGGAGCGGTACACCTGCAATACGGGGTCCTCGTCGTCCATCACATAGTACTCGACGGCGCCGTCGTAGGCGTCCACCATGATCTTTACCGAATTCCGGATATAATTGAAATTCCGGAACGGCTGGGAATAGGGAAAATTCTGCGAGGTCGTATAGGCGTCCTGCACCCAGTACAACCGATCGCTGCCCATCACGAGGTAGGGGTCCCTGTCCAGTTCGAGGAACGGCGTAATCTGCCGGATGCGCTCCTGTACGCTGCGCCATATTTGCAGCCTGCTTTCGGAATGAATGTAATCCGAGAGAAGAATGTTGACGTCGCGAAGCTCCCAGGCGTACAATAAACGATGCAGCAGGGAGCGAATGGGCAGTCCGCCCTGGCCTGCGTAGGAATTGTACACGTTTGCGTCCCCGCTGGGATAATCCAGTTCCTCGGCGCCCGTATTCACGATGTAGTAGCCGCCCACCTCTTCTTCGCCGTAATAAATCGCCGGATTCTCTACGGTCAGTTCCTCGTATCCGAAATCCGGCGGCAGGTCCTTGACCACAAGAATCGGCTCGCCCTGACTATTCATTTCCGTAACGGGACTCATGGCCAGGCCGTACCCATGCGTAAAGATCAGGCGGCGATTGACCCAGTTGTCCGACTGGCCCGGCAAGTCCGCAGATATTTCCCGCGCCGATATCATCACCTGCGTCACATCGCCGCCGTACGCGTAGCGGTCGTTGTCTACGGAGAAAAATTCGTAGTACGTACGGATTTCCTGGAGCTGTTTGTAGGTCTGGATCAGCAACCGGGGATCCCAGAGCCGGATATTGTCCACGGCGTCCTGGTTTTTCCGGATATCCTCTATGCGGAGCGTATCGTTGGCTTCGTACTCGATCTCCGTAACGTCGTGCAGATTGTACGCCAGCCGGGTCATGGCGATGTTGTGCTCCAGGTACGGCGTCTCCAGTTCGAGTTCGTTCGGTTCGACGAGAAATTTTTGCACCATGCCGGGGAGCGCCATGCGTCCCAGCGCCCAGGCCACCACGGCCACGCCCACCGCGACGCCCATCATCCGGCGAGAAACAGCCCACCGCGTGCTGACAAACAGGAATGCGGCAAGCAACGTAACCGCGACCAGCACAATCCAGAGCGCGGGCAATACGATATGCACGTCGGTATACCCCGCCCCGAAAACAATCCCCTGCGAGGAAAAAAGAATCTCGTAGCGCTCCAGGAAAAGGCCCGCCGCAAGCAGCAGCAACCAGAGCGCGGCGTTCAGTTTGAGATGCGTTCGAACATTCTTGCGGGCCTGTACGCCCCGCCGGACGCCTTCGAACGTCAGGAGGCGCAGCGTCGAGTAGACGGCGAGCAGCGCAAGCAGCGTAAGGAAAACGAGCAGCGCAAAAGAGGTTTGCATCATCTCCCAGAACGGGAGCTGGAACATATAAAAGCCGATATCCTTCCCGAAAATGGGGTCGTTCTGTCCAAACGGCTCGTTCCAGAGGAACCGAAGCGACTCGTCCCAGCCAAGGTAGAAGGTGAGCGCGAACAGCAAGGCGAAAAACAAGGCGGCGCCGGTCAATATCTTCCTGACGCGCCGGAAATGCGCCGGATGGCCGAGGTTCAACTCGATGTCCTGGAGCGGGGTGCCGGTAAAGGTCGCCCAGCGCAACTCCCCGGCCAGCATCCGCGCATTGGCGACGAGAAAAACGCCCGCAACCACGAAGGCAAGCGCGCCAAGGCTTATTTTGGCCAACTTGAGCGTCCAGAAAACGCCCTCGTACCCCACCTGGCGCATCCACATCCATTCGAAAATGACGGAGGTCGAAATGCTCAGGACGATAAGCGGAACAACGATATAGAGCAGAATGCGAAAGCGACGCGGCATGAGATCGTAGTATGGATGATGGCCATGTCCCGAAAAGCAGATAAAAAACGCTGTCTTTTCGGGACGGATTTCCTGTATTTTACGTAACAGGCAATATAGCCCGCAGATGTATACGATGAACAGGCATAATTTGTTAGGCTTTCTCCAGAACTTGTCGATAGGGCGGCGGTTCAGAAGAATTCCCTGGACGGCGCGCGCGGCGCAGGCGGCGCTGCTATGGCTTGCTTTCGGAACCGCCGCCGCGCAGGACGGCGCGCCGGTCATAAGCGAATTCATGGCCTCGAACCAGGCCACGTTGTACGACGAAGACGGAGACGCTTCGGACTGGATCGAATTGCATAACCCGACCAGGCAAGCCATTGACCTTGGCGGATGGGCGCTGACCGACGACGAGGACGAGCCGGACAAATGGGTCTTTGCGGAAAAAACGCTGAACGCCGGAGAATACTTTGCCCTGTTCGCCTCCGGCAAGGATCGGCAGCCGGGCGAAGGCGTCTGGAACAGCGTCGTGCGGCGAGGCGACCGGTTCCGCTATTTTCCGGGTACGCGGCAGCCCCCCGCGTCCTGGAACCGGCCGGGATTCGACGCAAGCAACTGGGCCGAAGGGGCCAGCGCGCTTGGATACGAACGGGAGGACGGCGGCGCGGACATCCAGACCGAGGTAGATATAGAAAACCTCCTTTCGCTCTACGCCCGCATCGAATTTACCGTAGAGAACCCGGACGACGTACTCCAGGCTACCCTGCATATGGACTACGACGACGGCTTCGTGGCCTACCTGAACGGCGAGGAAATCGCCCGGAGTTTCATGCGACCGGGAACGCCCTCGTTCAACACGCCGGCATCGGGCCTGCACGAGGCCGCTATCTACCAGGGCGACTCCCCGGAACCGTTTCCCGTGGCGAATCCGAAAAACCTGTTGCGGGCCGGGCCGAATGTGCTGGCCGTCCAGGTGCATAACGCCAACGAAACCTCCTCGGACCTTACCCTGATTCCGTTCCTGTCCCTCTATACGGAGAAGGAACCGGCGACATACCGGGGACCGGCCCCCGAAATCGCGTTTGCCTCCCGGGACGAGTTTCACACGAACTTCCGTCTTGCCCGCGGGGGCGAATATCTGGCGCTCGTCGACCCGTCCGGGGAAGTCGTGTCCGAATTCGCGCCGGAATATCCCGAACAGCGACCCGACGTCTCCTACGGCCTCCTTGACGGCGGATATACCTGGTTCGACCTGCCCACGCCGGGGCGGGCGAACGTGCCGGGCCTGCGCGCCACGCTCGAACCGCCTACGTTCAGCGCGGCGGGCGCCCTCCTCGAAGAACCTTTCTCCTTGTACCTGTTCCCCGAAACGCCCGGCAGCATCGTCCGCTATACGCTGGACCATTCGGAACCCTCGGAAACAAACGGAACGCCCTATACGGAGCCGATTTACATAGACGAAACGACCGCAGTGCGGGCCGCCGCCTTCATGGAGGGCGCCGCGCCGTCGGCCAGCGTGACGCGCACGTACATCTTCCCGGCGGACGTGATCCGGCAATCGCCGGGCAGCATGGCGGCCAGGGGATGGCCTTCCTACTGGGGCGGCAACGCTGTGGACATGGGGATGGACCCGGAAATCGTCGAGGGGCGGGAAAGCGACGTGCTCGCCGCGCTCGCCGCCGCGCCTTCTTTTTCCATCGTCCTGCCCTTCGATTCGCTATTCAACGGCGAACGCGGCATTTACTCCAACGCGCTGGAGTACGGGCGGGAATGGGAGCGCCCGGCTTCTATCGAGCTCATCTACCCGCCGGACTTCCCGCCTGAAACCGGGCCCGCCGCGCGGCATGGCGGGCGCGACGGATTCGCGGTCAACGCAGGCGTGCGCATCCGCGGAGGCTGGAGTCGCAACGACGAAAATCCCAAACATGCCTTTCGCCTGTATTTTCGGGGAGAATACGGGCCGGGGACCCTGTCCTACGCGCTCTTCGGCGACGAGGGCGTAGACGAATTCGACAAGTTCGACCTGCGAACGGCCCAAAATTATTCGTGGTCGTTCAACGGCTCTTCGGCCAACACGATGGTGCGGGAGGTCTTTTCCCGGGACACCCAGCGGGACATGGGCGTCCCTTACACGCGCAGCCGGTATTATCATTTGTATCTGAACGGCCAGTACTGGGGCGTCTTTCAAACCCAGGAACGATCCGACCACTGGCACGGCGCCGGGTATCTTGGCGGCAACCCGGACGACTACGATGTCGTGAAGTCGTCTGGACTGGACGGAGGGTATACGGTGGAGGTTACGGCGGGCACGCTGGACGCCTGGCGCCTGTTGTACGACGAGGCGAACCGGCTGGCCGCGCTGCCCGACGCGCAGGAACGCGACGCGCGCTATATGAAGTTGCAAGGCTTGAACCCGGACGGAACGCGCAACCCGGACTACCCGGTCCTCCTGGACGCAGACAACCTGATCCAGTACATGCTCGTCATCTTCTGGACCGGGAACACGGATTCGCCGATTACGCCGTTCAACGGCACGAATAATTTCTTTGGCGTCCGGGCGCGAAATGGCGAACGCGGCTTCGTATGGTTCGCGCACGACAGCGAGCATTCGCTGTTTTCGACGTCGCAGTTCGGGGACGGGCGCAACCGGACCGGTCCCTTTCCGGCGGGAGATGAATTTCAGTTCAGCAATCCGCAATGGATTCATCAGCAGTTGATGGGGTCGAGCGAATACCGGCTCCGGTTTGCGGACCTGGCGCGGCGCCATTTCTTCGGCGACGGGGCATTGACCGGAGAAGCGGCGATCACCCGCTGGAACGCCCGGGCCGACGAGGTGCGCGAGATCATCCTTGCAGAATCGGCTCGATGGGGAGATTCGAAGCGGGAGCCGCCGTATACGATGGAGGACTGGCGGCGGGAAATCGCCTCCGTGCGCAACGAATTTCTGCCTTCCCGGACGGCCCTCGTTTTCGATCAACTCAAGCGAACCCGCCGGTACGCCTTTGGCAAGCCGGGGGACGCGCTGGCGGACGCGCCGCTCTATCCGGCGGTGGACGCGCCCGTATTCAGCCATCCGGCAGGCGAGGCTTCCGCTCCTTTTACGCTGACCGCGCAGGCCCCGTCCGGCGGAACCATTTTCTATACGCTGAACGGCGCGGACCCTCGCCTGCCCGGCGGCGGCCTATCGGCGGAAGCCATGGAATACGGCGCGGCGGGCGTCCCCCTTGCCGGGTACAACCGGGTCAAAGCGCGGGTCCGGGCGGACGACGGCGCATGGTCCGCGCTGGAAGAGGCCGAATACTTTGCGGGCGTCGCTTCGCCTGCCGCGGCCCAAATCGTGGTCTCGGAAATTCACTACAACCCGACGGAGCCCACCGAGGCAGAGATCGCAGCGGGTTTCGACAACAACGACGATTTCGAGTTCATCGAACTGCACAATGCTTCCGACGCAGCGGCATCGCTGGGCGGACTGGCCTTTACCGAGGGCGTCCGGTTCGCCTTCGGCAACGAAACGCTGGCGGCGGACGCCCGGATCGTGGTGGTGGCCAGCGAAGGCGCTTTCCGCATGCGATACGGCCCGGAAGCGAACGTGGCGGGAAGGTACGCCTCGGGACGGCTTAACAACGGCGGAGAAACCCTTGCGCTCACCGACGCAACCGGAGAAACCGTCGTCCGCATCGAATACGACGACGATGGCGCCTGGCCTGCGCGCGCGGACGGCGGCGGCAGTTCGCTGACGCTGGACCCTGCGCAAAGAGACGACCCGGGGCAAGCCGCCGCGTGGCGGGCCAGCATCGAATACGGGGGGGCGCCGGGCGCGCCGGGGCGGGCGGCGTTCAGGGACGTGGTGGTTAACGAGGTGCTTGCGCACAGCGACCCGCCGGACGTAGACGCCGTAGAACTTTACAACGCCACGAACCAGCCGATCGACGTCGGCGGATGGCTCCTGAGCGACGGCATGCCCCTCGACAAATACCGCATCCCGGACGGTACGACCATCGAAGCCGGAGGCTACCTTGTCCTGGACGAAAACGACTTCAACGCGCCCGACGCCGACAACGGCTTCGCCTTCAGCAGCGCGTACGGAGACGAAGTCCGGCTCGTGGCCACAGACCCGCAAGGGCATCCGGCCCTGTTTGCCGCCGAGGCGATTTTCGGGGCGACGCGCACCGGAGAAACGATCGGACGGCCTGCGGATGGAGAAGACGCTTTCGTACCCCTCGCGGAACCTACGCTGGGCGGGCCCAACAGCGCAGCCCGAACGGCGCGCATCGTCTTCCGGGAAATCATGTATCATCCCCCGGGCAACAATCCGAATCTCGAATATGCGGCGCTTTTCAACGCAAGCGACGCGACGGAAAATCTGTCCGGGTGGACCTTGCGGAAAGGCGTGGATTTCGTGTTTCCCGACGGAATCCAGCTTGCGCCGGGAGACAGCGTGTTCGTAACCGCCTTCGATCCGGCGACGGAACCCGACATCGCCGCCGCGTTCCGGCTGGCGTACGGGTGGGACGACGCCCGGCGAATTATCGGAGGATGGAACGGACGCCTCGCCAACGAAGGCGAAACGCTTGAGCTGAACCGGCCGGACGATCCCCCGGAAGACGACCCGGCGTTCGTCCCGGAAACGCTGGAAGAGCGGGTTGCGTGGCGCGACGCAGCGCCCTGGCCCGAAAACGCGGACGGCGAAGGATGGGCGCTGCGCCGGACCAACGCGACCGGGCTGGGCGGCGACCCGGCGAACTGGACAGCGATCCGGCGCGCTTTTGTCGTGCGCGAAATCGAACGCCCGCCCGACCCCCCGACCGTATTCGGCGAATACGTACTGTCTCCGGCCTGGCCCAATCCAACGCAGGGCATATCCCGCGCCCACCTTACGGTAGGCAAAACGCAACATGTCCGCGCCACGCTGTACGACATGCTGGGACGCGAAGTCTACCGCGTACTGGACAGCTCGGTGCCTTCCGAAACCGTCGAAACGCTCGCCGTGGACGGGGCGAACCTGTCAAGCGGCGTCTATATCCTCCGCATCCAGGGAGAAAATTTCTCCGCCATGCGGGCGTTCACCGTCGTGCGGTAAGGCAAAACCTCGCCGCAGGCGCTACATGTGCTCCTTCACGTAGATATTGCGGAACTGCACCAGCGAAGGCGGGCTGACCCATTCTCCCGCGTCGTTCTTGTGGCCATGATGCTGCAATCCGATGGGGCCGCAGTCGGGAATTTCGTTCAGGTGAATACGGTCGATAACAAGCTGGCCGTTGATCCAGATGGTCATGAACGGGCCCCGAACGACGATTTTCGAGGTATTCCATTCCCCGATCGCATGGTCTGCATGGACGAGCGGCAAGGCGGCCCGGCGGACTTCCGGCGGCTGGTTTCGATCCATGCGATACCCATACACTTCTCCCGAACCGTACGGCCAGTTCCAGATGTTGTGCTGCGCCTTGCCGTGGCCGCGCGGCAGAATGCCGGAATCAGAGTCGGGCACCGCCATCACCATCGCGTTGCCGTCCTGATCCATCTTGTGGGTGCCGTCCGCAAGGATGATGGGTACGCGGGGATTCGTGTACGGCTCCACCGTAGTAATGCGCCAGTCGATCTTGAGCGTGTAATCGCAGTACTCCTTTTCCGTCCAGAGGCTCTTGTCTCCCTCGGCCTCGCTTTCCGCATCATAGTCGATTACGCCGTCCATCACTTTCCAGTGGCCGCCGTCGCCTTCGGGGATAACCCAGCCATCCAGGTTTTCCCCATTGAATATGGACGCATAGCCCTCGGGGGCTTCCATCTGGGCATGGGCCTTCCGGGGCATAGCGCACAGCGCAAGGATCGGAATAATACAAAGCGAAAGTGCGTATCGCGTCGATTTCATGGCGTCAGGGTTGTGTGGGAAATGATTTGTTGTACGGAGTATCGCAAAGACGCGCCGGAGCGCGCCGGATTTTCCGACGGCGCTCCGACCCGTTCATTGCAATGTAATGCAGAAACGCGGGACTAAAACTCAGCCGCCCCTTCAAGGCCGCCGGTCTGTTCCTCCGTTTTCAGCTCGACGGCCTTGTACCCGCCCTTCGACCGGAAGTACAAAATAAGGAGTACGTAGCATACGAACATGAAGGCCGGAAGCCACGCCACGGTCCGCAAAGCGGATTGGCTCGAAGCGGACTGCACGGCCACGATACGCTGCTGATCTTCTTCGGAAAGCAACGCCACCGCATCGTCGTTGAGGGTGCGCGCGCCGAGCAAACCGGAACCTTCCGCTTCCAGCACCTCTTCGACGAGTTCGGGAGCCGTAGACGAGATCTCATTATCGATAAACTGATCTTGAATAGAGCCCAGTACCGGATTGCCCAGTACGCCTACAGCCAGCATACCCACGCCTGCGATCGTATTGATCGTCATGGCGCCGCCATGCGGAAACTGCTCTGAAACCACGCCCAGCGTCGTGGGCCAGAAGAACGTCTTGCCAACGCCGTACAGGGTTGCGGCGAGAAATACCCACAAAATAGCCGATCCGGCCTGCGAAAGAGAGATAAGACCCAGGCAAGCGATGGCGGCGCTGCAAGCCAGCAGGCCCAACGGATTGATCCGGTGCACGATGGGTCCGGCGAAAAACCGCAGGACGAACATGATGGCCGAGGTATACACGAGCACCCAGAGCGGATGCACCGGGGTATTGCTCAACACGCTGGTCATCAGCGCCGTAATCCAGCTGTCCGTGCCCAGTTCCGTGATGGCCAGCGGAACCATGATAATCAGCAGAATAATGAACAGGGGCCGATACAATTCCCGGAGCATGCCTGCGTAATCGACGCCCGCCGCCACGCGCTCCTGCACCGGCCATGCTTCCCGAACCAGCATCCAGCCGTAGACCAGCGTCGGCAAAATCACCAGTCCCACCTGCCAGCGCCAACCGATGTCGCCTGCCGCAATGAGCAGGATACCGCCCAGCACAAGACCGCCCGGCCAGCCTGCGTGCAGGATATTCAGGTGGTGCGTCTTGGAATCGGGATACAGGGTAGCCACCGCCGGGTTGACGACTGCCTCCACGATGCCATTCGACAGCGCCAGGATGAACGTGCCGATGTAGAGCACCACAAACGGATCCCCTATATGCCCGGCGCAGATCGTTACGAGCGCAGAAAGAATGTGTCCTGCGAAGGCAAGACGAATGGAGGTGTGGTATCCGATCTTGTCGATGATCAGACTGAAAAGAATAATGGTAATAGCGAACGGAAACAGACCCGCCCCTGTAATCCATCCCAGCTGTTCCTGGCTCAGATTGAACTCTCTGCCCCAATCGTCAAGGATGAGAGCCCGAATAACGAAGCCGAAAGCCGTGGCGACGAGCGCCACGATGCTTCCCGTGAAAAGACGGTTTTTGTTGATTATGTTGTCCATGATCGCGTTGCAGAGTAAATGAAAAGGAAATTCAGGAGCATCCGGGGACGTCGATGCGCCGCCCGCCCTGCATGGCCGATTCGTGGGCGCAAATGCCTGTCATCGTCCAGTTTGCGGCCGCCGCCGCGTCGGAAACCGCTTCGCGGCCTTCGAGAATCGCCCGAAGAAATTCGTGAACCATGTGCGGGTGCGAACCGCCGTGCCCGCCCCCCTGAATGAAGGAGGTATGCTCGCGCTCGTCGTCGTATACGCCCCCGGTGGTAAACGGCGCGATTTCGGCGGGAAGCAGGTGGGCGTAGTCGGGTACTTCGATGCGCTCGGCGTCTTCGTACCCCGAGTAGACGACGGGCCCTTCGCCGATGACCTGTTCCCACTCGAACGAACCTTCCGTGCCGTACGCATCAAAGCTTTCCCGATACTGCCGAATGGTGTTGAAGAGGGATCGGGTTACTTCGCAGCACAGGTCCGAATCCGCCAGCGACACCAGCGCGGACTCGACGGCGAACGGGGAACCGTACGGTTCGACGTATTCTTCCTGAATGCGCCCGGAACCGAAACACACCACGGATTCGGCGCGGGCGGCGGCAAGCAGCAAGAGCGGACTGACCGCGTGCGTGGCGTAGTGCATGGGCGGAAATCCGTACCAGTAGGCGGGCCAGCCGGGCAGGCCCATATTCTGCTGATGCGATCCGCGCAAAAATTGTATTTTCCCGAGCCGCCCCGACGCGAGCAGTTCCTGGGCATACAGGAATTCCCGGGTGTAAATGGCCGTTTCCATCATCATGTACGCCTTGCCGCTGCGGCGGCGGGCTTCCGCGATCTGGAGGCATTCGTCTACGGTGGTCGCCATAGGCACGGTGCAGGCCGTATGCTTGCCTGCCTCCAGCGCGGCCAGGGACATGGGGGCGTGCGCCGCGATCGGGGTGTTGATGTGCACGGCGTCCAGATCAGGGTCTGCAAGCAGCGCTTCGTAGTCCGTATAGCGCCGCGCCACGCCAAACTGGTCGCCAATTTCGTTCAGGCCCTTTTCGTCTCGCTTGCAAATCGCCCACAGTTCCGCGTCGGGATGGCGTTGGTAAATGGGTATGAACTCGGCGCCAAAGCCCAGTCCGACGACGGCGACTCTGATTTGGTCCGGCATGTGGTTACGCGAGGCAAATGATGTGAATTCCGGGAAGCAATATAATCATCTTTGCAAATATTTTACATTTTTCCTGAAATTACAGGACACCCGCAATGCAACGCGCTCCCTCGATCATATTTCTTGCCTGTCTGGCGGCAGGCGCCCTCCCGCCGGGTTCGGCGGCCCGGCATTCCGCGCTTGCGCAGGAAGCCGCGAAAGCGGATCGGGAATATGTGCTCGAAACCCATATCCTCGGCTATCGGGGCGTGGGCGGCGACATCGACGGGGTCCGCAACCCCGTGCTGCGGGCGAAGCGGGGCGAGACCGTGCGGATCGTCCTGGTGAACGTGGAGCCGCTGGCGCACGACCTGGCGTTCGAAACCCTGCAAGCGCAAACGAAAATAATCCTGGACGTCGGGGAAGAGACCGACCTTCTGTTCACTGCCGCGGCGGACGACGTTTATTACTGTACGATTCCGGGACACCGGGCTGCCGGCATGGAAGGACGCTTCGAAATTATTCGGGCGCCGGGCGAGGCCGACGCGGACGCGGCCTCGGAAGAAGACGCCCTGCGCGCGCCCTTGCCCAGCGAATTGCCGCCACTGGAGGATATTGCCCTCCCGCCGCTGGACCTGGATTCGACGGCGCCCGACGCGCCGCCAAACGACGCGGAACGGAGTTGGCTGGAGCACGCCGACGAACAGGTCCGGGCGCGGGCCGCGCAGCGACTTGCGCGCAGCGAACACATCCCGGAACATACCCTGAACGCATGGGCGCGCATGGCGCGCGAGGATACTTCTTTGCTTGTGAGGGCGTATCTTGCGGAAGCGTTGCGGAGCGTCGCGCCCGAACGCCGCTGGGATGTCCTTGAAGGACTGCATGGCCATGCGCCAGAGGCCGCCGGGCATGCGCTCCCGACCCTGATATGGTACGCCACAGAACCCGTCATACCCGTAGACCCGGATCGGGCGCTGACGCTGGCGCTGGACTCCAAATGGCCGCGCGCCTTATCCTTTACGGTGCAACGCATCGCCGAAGCAGGATCGCAGGACGCGCTGCGCACCCTGACCGGACGCTTGCCCAACGCAACCCCCGGCCAACGAACCATCCTCCTCGACGGCGTCCGCCGCATCCTCCAGCCAACCGATCCATGAACAGCATGCTCTGCACCCGGACCCTGTACGCCGCCCTGGGCGTCGCCCTCTCGCTCTCGACGGCGGGCGCCGCCGCAGGGCAAGCCGCCTTCGACAAAATGCATCTCGACGATATATTCTATGCGGAAGGCGGCGCCATCGGAGACCTGAACAGGGACGGCGCGGCAGACCTGGTGGCGGGACCCTACTGGTACGTCGGCCCTGCGTTCGAGACGCGCCATGCGTTCTACGAACCCAAGCCTTTCAGCATCGTGGGCTTTTCGTATTCGGACAATTTCATTGTCGATGTGCACGACTTCAACGACGACGGGTGGAACGACATTCTGGTGATCGGCTTTCCGGGACAAGAGGCGTTCTGGTACGAAAACCCCGGCGAGCCGGACAGCGAGGATACCGGACACTGGACGCAGCACCTCGCCTTGCCCGCCGTGGACAACGAATCGCCGCACATTCTGGATATCGACGGCGACGGACGACCGGAAATCGTCGCCCATGTGGACGGGTATCCGGGGTATGCGTCGTACGACCCGGAGCGACCGACCGAACCGTGGACATTCCGGCAGGTCGCCGGGCCGTACGAGGAATTGGCGCGCTTTACGCACGGGTTCGGCGTCGGGGATGTGAATGGCGACGCATTGCCTGATTTGCTTATGTCGAACGGGTGGTGGGAAAATCCGGGATTCGATGCAGATACGCCCTGGGAACGCCATGAAGAAGCGTTCGCCCTCGGCGCCGCGCAAATGTACGCCTACGACGTGGACGGAGACGGGCTGAACGACGTAATCGCAAGCCGCGACGCGCACGGCTGGGGACTTTCATGGTTCCGCCAACTCCCGGAAGGCGGCTTCGAGAAACACATTATTCTCCGGGAGGATGCAGCGAAGGAGTCGGGCAGGGCCCGGTTCTCCCAGTTGCATGCCGTGGCGCTGGCGGACATGGACCGGGACGGGTTGAAGGATATCGTGACTGGAAAACGATTCCGGGCGCACGGCGAAGCCATGGACCCCGAACCGAACGCCCCGCCGGTCCTCTACTGGTTCCGGCTCGCGCGAACGGATCGCGGCGATGTCGTCTGGACCCCTCATCTTGTCGATGACGATTCAGGGGTCGGCGTCGCGCTCGCAGTGAAAGACGCGAACGGCGATGACTATCCGGACATTCTGGTCGTCAACAAGAAAGGCGCGTACATCTTTCGCCAGCATGTCCGGTAAACCACCCGGCCGGGCGCCAGAACGCGCGAAACAGCGGAGCATCCGCACAGTAGAAATCACGCATCCTTAAATAATTTAAGTCGCCATGCGCAAAGGCTTATTTTTTAATCCTGTCCCTTCCCGCGCCCTTGCCGCAGCCGTATTGCTTGTCGTTGCGACGGGTTCTGCGCCCGCATGGGGGCAAGACGCCGGGCATGCGCCCGCCATCGACGGGCGCGCATTAAACGTCGATTTCGAAACGGGGGACCTGACCGACTGGACCGCCGAGGGCGACGCCTTCGGGAACGGACTCGTCGAAGGCGACGCGTTCGCTTCGGGCGAAGCCGTCGTCGCGAAAATGATTCAGACGCTGCGGGAACGACGCAGACAGGAACCGGCGGACTTGCGCAGCGGACACGCGGGCGCCCAGTGGATCAGTTCCGGCGCAACGACCGGACCAGCGAGCAAGGGAACGCTAACCTCTTCGGCGTTCGAGGCAACGCACCCGTACGCAAGTTTTCTGATTTCGGGGGGCGCGCTGGAGAGTACCCGAGCCGAACTGGTCCGGGCGCGAGACGGGGCCGTGCTTTTTTCAGCGAGCGGCGACAACGACCTTGCCTTGCGGCCTGTCGTGGCGGACCTGCGAGAACACGTGGGGGAAACCATTTTCATCCGCCTCGTGGACGAGGACGCCGGCGGTTCCACGGCGGCCTATATCCCCGAGAACGCGTATGCGCACATCAACTTCGATCATTTTCGCTTGCATGCAGAGCGGCCTGCTTTCCCGGACGAACTGGATCCTTCCGGCATTGCGAAATTGCCAGCCTGGGATCCTGTATTGCTGGAAGGGGGCAGCCCGCAGGAAGCCGCGCAAACCATGACGGTGCCGGATGGTTTCCGCGTACAACTGGCGGCGGCGGAGCCGGACGTGGTCAATCCCATTGCGATGGCGCTGGACCATCGGGGGCGCGTGTGGATCGCCGAAGGGCGGACCTATCCGGTGCGGGCTCCGGAAGGCGAAGGCAAGGATCGCATACTCATTTTCGAAGACACGGACGGGGACGGCGCGTTCGACGTACGGAAAGTCTTCATGGAAGGGCTGAATCTGGTGAGCGGCCTGGAACTGGGGTTTGGCGGCGTATGGATCGGCGCGGCGCCGTATCTGCTCTACGTTCCCATTGACGCTTCGGGAGATCGACCCGCGGGCGAACCGGAGATATTGCTGGACGGATTCGGCTACCACGACACGCACGAAACGCTGAATTCCTTCCTGTGGGGGCCAGACGGCTGGCTCTACGGTACGCACGGCGTATTCACGCACTCGAACGTGGGCAAACCGGGCGCCGAAGACGCCGAGCGCGAAAAAATCAATGCAGGCGTATGGCGGTATCACCCCACGCAGCGCATTTTCGAAGTGTTTGCGTACGGCACCAGCAATTCCTGGGGGCTGGACTGGGACGCGCACGGACAACTGTTTCTTACGGCCTGCGTCATTCCGCATTTGCACCATGTGATTCCCGGCGCCCGCATGATCCGGCAGGCGGGCGAACATTTCAATCCGTACGTATACGACGACCTGGACCCGATCGGCGACCATGTGCACTGGGTGGGCAACCAGGGACCGCATGCGGGCAACCGGCGATCCGGCGTGGCGGGCGGCGGGCATGCCCATGCAGGCGCCATGATATACCAGGGCGGCTCGTGGCCGACAACGTACCATGGACGCATTTTCATGCACAATATCCATGGGTTCCGGGCCAACACGGACATCCTGGAGCGCAGAGGGTCCGGGTACGCGGGGCGACACGGCGAAGATTTTCTGTTGACCCACGACAGCTGGTCCCAGATGCTGGACCTGGTATATGGGCCGGACGGATCCGTGCATGTCATCGACTGGTACGACAAAAACCAGTGCCATCACGGGAATCCCGAAAGCCACGATTACGAAACCGGGCGAATTTACAAGATTTCTCATGAAAACGACGCATGGGTATCCGTCGATCTGGAGCAGCGCGCTTCCGTGGAACTGGCCGAATTGCAGGCGCACCCGAACGACTGGTACGTCCGCACCGCCCGGCGCATCCTGCAGGACCGGGGGCCGGACGAGGCCGTGCACAAAACGCTCCGCGCCCTTTTCGAAGCGCATTCGGACGAAACGCGGAAATTGCGGGCGCTCTGGGTGCTGCACGTAACCGGCGGCCTTTCGGACGAAGCGCTGATCGACCTGCTGGCCCACGACAACGAACATATCCGGGCCTGGGCAATCTATCTTCTGGCGGAAGACAAGGAGGTTCCCGAAGAGGCGGCGCAGGCATTCGCCCGGATGGCCCGGGAAGACGATTCTGCGCTGGTCCGCCTCTACGTCGCCAGCGCCCTCCAGCGCATGGCCCCCGAACGCAGATGGGAAACGCTGGAGGCGCTTCTGCAGCGGGCCGAAGACGCCGAGGATCAGAATATTCCCCTGATGGCGTGGTATGCGATGGAACCGCTGGCGTCCGCGGACATGGGCCGCGCCATGGACCTCGCGCTCGCCGCCAAACTGCCCCGCATTCTGCCTTTCACCGTCAGCCGCATTGCGGCCACAGGCAGCGAGGAAGCACTCGCCTTGCTGTCGGAATACCTCGGCGCGCTGGAAGACGCGAGCCTGCAAGCCGTGATTCTCGAAGGGATCGACGCGTGGACGGAACAGGCCGCGGAACGCGAACAAGACCAGTGAAAAAAGAGTATATATTGAGTATATATAATGCGGGGTTCCATATCGTCGATCTTCTTTCCTTTGCCTAACAACCTGTACGAAAAACCATGCGGGAAACCATGAAAGGCCCGGATCACGAGGGCAATCAGGCGCTTAGCGGCCTCCAGCTCAAGGATATCGAAAAGAAACTTCCCCTCCGGGCGCTTTCCGAAGAAGACTGGGAGCGCTGGACCACCTGGGGCTATGTGATCGTGCATGACGCGATTCCCCCCGACCATATCGAACGCCTGAAAGCTTTTTTGTGGGAATTTCAGGAAATGGATCCCAGCGACCCGACCACGTGGAACGCAACGGACCGGCGAGCGCACGGCATGGCGGAGCTCAACAATGCGGGCATGGTGGAGGCGTACAATCACCAGCTCCTTTGGGATACCCGGCAAACGCAGCGGGTATACGACGCCTATGTGGATATCTGGGACCGGGAGGATTTGTGGGTCACCATAGACCGGGCGAACCTGAACACGCCGAATCGGGACGCGCGCAAGTTCGGGGGCTTCATTCATTGGGATGTGGACACGTCGCAGCATCCGCTGCCCGTGAATGTGCAGGGCGTCCTGTCCCTCGTGGATACGGACGACGAGGTCGGCGGACTCCAATGCGTGCCGGAACTCTTCCGCACTTTTGACGAGTGGGTCAAGACGCAGCCTGCGGACCGGGATCCGTTTCGCCCGGACACCAGCGGTTTCGAGGTAAAGTTCATCCCGCTGCGCGCCGGCGACCTGATTATCTGGAATTCGCTGCAGGCCCATGGCATTCGTCCGAACACCTCGAAAGACCGGGTGCGCATGGCGCAATACGTTTCCATGTACCCGGCCAGCGAGCACAACGAGGATCTGCGGCGGCAACGCATCCAGTCATGGCGCGAATGCGAACCGCCCAAGGGCGTCGCCTTCCCGGGCGATCCGCGCGAACTGGAAAAGAAGGTGTACGGAAAGGCCAATCTGAACGATCTCGGCAAACGCCTGCTGGGGCTGGAACGCTGGAACGGGGCGTAGGGGGGCGAGACCAGACGAAGTTGGAGGATATGTAGTTACGTTCGCATTGCAAGGGCTTCCTCCATTGAAAGTACGTTCCCGCTCACGCGCGCATCGGCAACCTGCCCGAGTTTGCGCCGGAAACGCTCGTCCGCTGTAACGAAAGGGCACGCTCTCTCAATGGCCAGCGCCAGATAGATACAGTCGTACGCGGCATGATCCAACGCTATTGCAAGGCGTGTGGCCCCATCCATCAAGTGCCGCATTGGCAACAGTTCGACATCGGCTCTCTGTATGAGATGCGCGGCCATGATTGCTTCATCGGTGGTGAGTTCTGCGCGTTTTACCTTCTTCCAAAGAATATTCGCACACTCGGCAATCAAAAGATCCGGGGACGAAAGGGAAAATTTCTGTAAAATGGCCAAGGCATTGAGGGAATCGTCCTCATGCACAACCCATTTGATGGCAATGCTGGCGTCAATAACAAAGCGATTCACCGTTCCTCTCGCCCTTCACGCTGGAGCGTCTCCGACGGGGTCTGCGAACGCACCCGTGTCATGGCGCGCAGTCGAGCCGCTAATTCGTCAAATGCAGGTTCCACTTCCGCCGAAAGCGCTTGCCTCAGAATTTCACGATGCTCCGCTTCAGCCGAACGCCCGTGTCGGGCCGCACGGCGTTTCAGCCGAATAACCAGACGCTCGTCAAGATTACGGACTTGCAAGTTTTTAGGCATCGCAACCTCAAGGGATATGACATATATGATAGCATATAATGCATCTATGTCAAGAAGGTTCTACAGGAATGCAAAATTTTTATTCTGCTTGTTCGCACTCGTACGTACGCCCCTTGCGTCAGCGCCGCGAAGCAGGCGCAGAGGGAGTCGTTTCCAGCCATCGGAGGGTGCGCGTCAAGGATCCGCATGCCCCCAACGCCGGAAAAATTGCGAACGCCCGGCTGATTCAGGCGCCAAGGCAGTCCGCGCTACCGTGGGCGTCCCGGAAGACATGGTCGGCGAAAGAAAGCAGCGAGACCGTCGGCTGCGAGGCGGATTCCATCCTGCCAAGCCCCGTCGTTACAATGTCTTCGCAGGAACGGCGAGCGACGCGCTGGACGAAAATTCCCCGGCTCTCGACCGCAACGCCTCATCAACGGCCCTAAATAAATTTTTTTTGAAAAAACACTTGCATTTTTTGAAAATTCATTTATATTCTATTGCATAGGGCGTAGACCACCAAGGATGAACAGCTCGCCTGCGACTGGCTACGCCATCGAGTAAACGTAAACAAGAAGGGAGGGAAGGGCATGAAACGCTTCGCCGCCGCACTGATCGCTATGCTGTTCACCGTGCCTGCACAGGCGCAGACAACGTGGGAGTATTACTCCACGGAGGATGCCGTCTGGACGGAGACAGCGGAAGATACTGCCACTGTGTACCTCGTTCGTGGCGTGAACGATTACGAGGACGGAGCCGGGGAATTAGGACAAGGCAGCAATACGCTATGCGAGGACATTGCAGTAGGGCTTGGCCTTATTGACGATCCCGCAAAATGGCCGAACGTTGATCGCAAGAACGGCCCCCCGTCCAACTGGCCCGCTTCGATTATGCGGGTTCCTGCCTCCAGTACGATGAAGTCGTCCGGGACGCTGTCCGGCGTTAACTTCCATAAATGCTGGGATGACCATGAATGGATTTTCGTAACGGAAAGGCACAGCGAGGTCGGATCGCGCGGGACGATCGCGATTCAGCGCGGCAGCGGCAACCCCTTGATTGTATTTGTCCGCGTCGTTGAATCGCGGGATGCCCTCCCCCCGAAGGACCCGATTGTCGTAACGAGCGACCCCAAGGTCAAATATCCGGATATTTGCACGGAGCGGCCAATCAATGAGGAGCATTTGCAAAACTGTCGAGCAAGATGGCCACACCTTGTAGAAGACGTCTCGCACGAATTAGGGGAAACGGCTAACGGACCATCCGAGGTCGAACTCGACGATAACGCGGGAATCAGGTTCGAGGAGGATGTATCGGCAGAACGGGAAACGCCCGAAACATTCGCGCTGGAGCAAAACTACCCGAACCCGTTCAATCCGTCCACGACCATTGCGTTCGCGCTGGACAAGACGCAGCATGTCCTGCTTTCGGTGTACGACCTGCTGGGTCAGGAAGTGCGGGTGTTGCTGGACGGCGTACAACCTGCGGGTCGTTACCATGTCCCGTTCGACGCCGGCAACCTCGCCAGCGGCACGTACGTGTATGTTATCCAGACGGAAGAACAGGTCGTCGCCAAAACCATGTCGCTGCTGAAGTAGGCGGCGGTGGGCGTGCCGAGCACAAGCCAGAGTGCGCCTTACTCCTCCCCAAAGGCTCCGCTGTCGATCAACTGCTGAAAGAACTCCGTCATGGACTCTTGCAGCGGGCGATACGCGATGCCGAGCGCCTCTTTGCTTTTGGCGTTGTCGGCTATCCAGGGATGCCCGATGTTCCGGGACACCATCTTGCGCGTCATGTCCTTGTTGACCATGGGCGCCACAAGCCAGACCAGCCATTTGGGCATGGTCCGACGCGGAATCGGATAGTCCGCTCCGTATTGGTCGATCAGCGTTCGGGCCAGTTCCGGAAAGGTCGTATTGTGGCCCGACACGATGTGGCGCCCTTCGGCGTCCGGCAACCAGGCGGCGGCAAGATGGGCCTCGGCCACGTCGCGCACATCGACCGCGCCGATGCGGAAATCCGGTACGCCCGCCTTCATCGCGCCATTCCCGAACTGACGAATCAGATCGAAGCTTGCGGACGTGGCATGCGGATTGATCCCCGGACCAAGCACCAGCGAGGGGTTGACGACGACAAGCCGCCACCGATCCTGCGCCCCGGCGATCTTCCAGGCTTCTCGTTCGGCCACCGTTTTCGAGAAAGCGTACGGCTGATGCTCCAGACTGGAGGTCGTATTCCATATTTCCTCCGTGAACATGCCGTCCGGCGTATCTTGCAAGTCGATATTGTCGCCATAGATCGCGACGCAACTGCTGGTAAGCACGACGCGCTGCACGCTTGGCGTACGGTTTGCCTCCTCCAGCACGTTGCGGGTGCCAAGCAGGGCCGGATCGATCAGTTCCTTTTGCGGGTCCGCAACCCCGGTCCGAAAAGGCGAAGCGGTATGAAAAACGACCGAACACCCGGCCATGGCTTCCGCATAGGACC
Organism: Rhodothermales bacterium; assembly: GCA_022825385.1. Classification (GTDB taxonomy): domain Bacteria; phylum Bacteroidota; class Rhodothermia; order Rhodothermales; family VXPQ01; genus VXPQ01. The sequence continues at coordinate 49,758 of JAJDWX010000049.1, read as the reverse complement.
CCTCCGCAAGCAAATCCGCCTTGAAGTAGCGAATAGAACCCGGCGCGTGTTCTGCAATTGCGTTCAGGTATTGCAATTTTTCCGGGTTGTCCGGGTCCCGAACGGGCGCATGCACGGTCACGCCTGCTTCAAGGAGTTTCTTAACGATCCAGCCAGCCACATATCCGGTAGCGCCGGTAACCATAACAGGGGAAGACGAATCGATTTGCATGGGATGCCGGGAAAGGGTTATAGGATACTCTGATTAAATCCGCGAAGCTCAGAGGCTGCGAGGGGTGCGCTGGCAAGGAATGACGAAGCAGCGTGGCAGGCCCCACGTAATGAGGAATGACACAGCCAGCGTGCCCCTCGCAGCCTCCCGAAGGGCGCGTCACGTACCCAACGATCCGAATCTACGGTTTTTCTGCTGATTTCAACGATACAAGCATGACGGCTTGTACAGGCAAACGTGACGCGCTGAGCGAAGTGGCTTTGATCAGAGTATCCTTACGTTGCCCCCATAGACACGCGAACGCCTCAAATATACCCTCCGCCGCGAAATTTATTTACGGATCGATCAGATCGCGCCCGCACGGCGGCAAACGCAAGCGCGAACAACGGGGCCTGGGGCGCGCCTTCTGCAACAACGGGCAGCGGCGCGCCCCAGGCCTCAAAAAACCTCCTATTTCAGCAGCACCATCGTCTTGACGGCGGTCTGTTCTTCTGTCCTGAGGACGTAGAGATACGTGCCGCTGGCCAGGTCCGACGCGTCGAACGGAACGCGGTAGCGCGCCGCTGGCTGGACGCTGTCTATCAGCACCCGCACCCGCTGGCCCAGCAGGTCGTACACAGAAAGCGTGACGCGCTGCGTCTTGTCCAGCGCAAACTCGATGGTCGTCGTCGGATTGAACGGATTCGGATAGTTCTGCTCCAGCGCGAAGGCCTCGGGTATTTCGTTGCCGAGCGATTCTATCGACGTGATGCCCGTGGCGTCCGTAATCGTAACTTCGACAGACGTCTGCGCCCCCGCCACAAAGCCTGCGGGCAGGGTTCCAAGCGCCACCGTGAACGTTTCGTCGTCCAGGTCGTTGTCCGACGTCGTGGAGATCGCGCCCGTCCCGCCCGGCTCGTTCGCGGCGATCACGATGGAGGCAAGCGCGCCATAGTCCCCTTCTTCGGCGTTGCCTGCGTTCAGAACGAGCGGTATGGTTACCGCGCTGGAGACCAGTTGCGAGAGCGTAACCGTAACGATCGCCTCCTCGCCCTCGGTTACGGGGTTCGGAGAAACGGACAGCGTAACCGCAGTCGTTCCAGGCGGCGGGGGCGGCGGAGGCGGCGGGCCTGTTCCGTCGTCGTCCACGATGGTCAGCGTATACGCGGCGGGGCTTCCCAGGCTGTAGCCTGTCCCGCTCGTCAGCGTCAGAATGACCGTCTCGTTGCCTTCGTCCGCGCTGTCGTCGGTAATCGCCAACGGGATATTCACCGAAGAAGCGTTGGCGGACGCCTGGACGGTCCCCGTATTGCCCTGAACCCCGGCGATGGTATAGTCCGTGTTGCGCACCGCTGTGCCGGACAGGCTGTAATTCAGCGTGATGGCGGAGGACGGAGCCGGGCTGAGGTTGACCGCCACATTCCGCGCCCCGGCGCTCTCCGCCGCGCTGCCCGAAGACGAGGCAAAGCTCGCCACGGGCGTTCCACCGCCGCCGCCACCGCCGCCACCACCACCGCCGCCGCCGCCACCGCCGCCACCGCCGTCGTCGTCTTCGATCGTCAGCGTATGCTCGACGGTGGTTCCCACATCATAACCCGTCCCGCTCGTCAGCGTCAGCGTGACCGTCTCGTCGGCCTCGCCGTCGCTGTCGTCCGTAATCGCCACCGGGATGATCACCGAAGACGTGTTGGCGGGCACCCGGACAGTCCCCGTATTGCTCGTAACCCCGCTGATGTCGTAGTCCGTACCCCGCGAGGCCGTGCCGGACAGCGTGTAATTCACCGTAATGTCCGCGGAGGACACGGGCGAGACATTAAGCATCACATCATACGTCCCGCCAGCGTTTTCGGGCAGGCGGTCAAGGCCAAAGTGAAAGGGGAAGTACGCCCAGGGCACATTGTCATCGGAGTCCCGAATCTCCGTCAATAAGGACGCGGGGTCTCCCGGGACGTAGCCTGCGCCTTCCAGAACGGCGACCGTGAACCCGCCGCGCGCTTGCACCCCCTGTTTAGACATCGTAGGGACAGGGAACAGGGCCTGTCCGCTCGACGACGGGATAGTGACCGTCCTCGTGCCCTCCTCCGCGGCGTCCAGGAAATCGGACCCCGCCGTCTCCATCACGCTAACCTGGACGTCAAGGTCCTGCGTCAGCTGCGGATCGACCTGCAAATAGTACTGCGTGCCACTACCTTCGAGCACGCCGCCGCCGTATTCGCCCCCCGCCACAATGGTTACGTGGCGCTCCGGCGGCACCTCGACCAGGGTGAACGCAAGTTGGGACGTCGACGTCGCGCCGCCGCCAAGATTACCTCGCGTGGAGCGAACGCCCAGCTCGACCGTTTCGTTCTCTTCCGCCACGCGATCCGTCAGCGCGGCGAGCGTCAGCGTGACTTCTTGAGGCGCCGCGGGGCCGGTGAATGTCAGCGAGGAAGCGGCGAATGTCACGCCGTTCAACGGAACGAGCGACAATTCGTAGTCCTCGGCCGAAGCCGTTCCGCCCCGGCGCAGATTGATCTGGAGTTCCTCGCCCGCCGAGAGTTTCCGTCCAAGCTCCACCGTGAACGTCAGACGCTCCCCTTCCGAAATCATGCTTGCCGTAGAGGCAAGCGTCACCGTGGTCGGATCGTCGTCAATGATCTTCACGGTGCGCGAATGTCCATGCGCAGGGCCAAGATCGTACCCGGCGCCGGTTTGCAACGTAACCTGCACCTCGCCGTCGACTTTGTCGACCATGTCGTCATTCATGCGGACCGGATACGTCGCCGTTGAATCGCCCATGCTGGCGTCAATCGTGACGGTCTGCGTACCCTCGGACATTACATAGTCCCCCGCGCCTGTTTCCGTAACCGTAAAGCTGACGTCGATATTCGCAGCCGGCGCAGGGCGGGCCATCAGGTCCATGTTGGCGACCCGGCCTTCGTTGCCTGTATACATCCTGGTGATAATGACGCGCGGGGTTGCAGGCTCGGACTCGTTGTCCATGACTTGAACGTGGGCGAGGTTGGGTTCTGAGACACGGTAGTCGTTGCCATCCAGAATAAGGACTGCTATCTCCCCTGAACCGCCGTCCCATACGCTGTTGTTTTTCGTGGGAATGGAGTAGGTAGCCCTTCCGGTCGAACCAACCTGCACTGTCTGCATACCCGTATACGCATCCGGCAACCAGTCCGCAAAGCGATCTTGATTCACTTCAATATTCACGGAGGCCGGCGTAGCGGGAGCCGGTTCCATTATAATGGTGAATTCCGCCGTCTCGCCCTCGTTTATTGCCGAACCGGGCAGGACGCAAACGCCTCGCGAGGATTCGCATCCCGTGGAAACAGTGTCGTCGTCCGTTACCGTAACCGTTACGGACGACACCTTCAGGTTGTTGTTGTAGTTCCGGTCCGCAGAGGAGGTCGCGTGTGTGATCGTTACGGAGCGACGGTCGAACAGGTTGTCGGCGTTGTCGTCCACGCCCGTGACGGTGATGGTCTGCGCCGTGTTCCAGTTGGCTGATGTGAAGGTCAGCGTCTGCGTGGCGCCGGCCGTACCGCCCTGCTTGTTCACCGTCGCCACGGTGGGCTTGCCCGATGTGACGGTAAGCGTGACGTCCGCCGCGGGCGGCGAGTCCAGCACGATGGTATAGGTATCCGTGCCGCCATTCTCCGCCACGGTCGTGCCGCCGCCGGTCTCCGTAATCGTGACGCCGTAGGCGGCCTGCACCTCAAAGACGCCGGACAGGGCGATGTAGAGGTTGTTGTCGCCTTTGGGGATGTCGCCCTGGTCGATGGGGTTCTGGACATTGGTGCCGCCCCAGCGGGTGTTGGCGTTCGTCGTTCCCAAGGCCTTGCCGCTTTTCTTGACGCCGGCAGTAGCGTGCGTCGTGCCGGAACTGGTGCCGGTGTTCGGGCCGCGCACGTTGGTGGCGGCCAGGCCGTCGGCGTGGCGCATATGCGCGTCGTTGTTGTTGTCCCAGTTGCCGTCCCAGAAGTCGTTGTAATCGTCGGCGATTTTGGGACCGTTCAGCCAGTAAATGGGGTGCGAGAACGGCGTGTGGCTGGGTTCGCCGCTCACCATGATGCCGGTGGCGGTGTGCCACGCGGCGCCCACGGTGGGCGTACTGCCGACGGCGCGGAACGTGGACGAGTATGCCTGGATGTCGCTGTGCCACGGATGATTGCTGTTGCGGTTGCGAACGAACGTGTCGTAGTCGCCGATGTTGCTGGAATTTCCGTTCCGTTCGTTGCCCGTCTTGAACAGCAGCCGGAACTGATCGCCGGGACCCAGCCCGCTCGGCGCGAGCGCCCAGGTCGACGTCACGACGCTGACGTTCACGATCTGGATATCGGCCGTACTCTGGCTGCCGATCGTGAAATTCTGCGGCGAGTCCGTGATGGTTAGCGTGAAGGTCTCCACGGCCTCAATGGCCGCGTCCGGCCGGATGGGGATGTCGAAGGCGTGGCTCGTCGCGTTCGCGGGCACCGTCACCGAATACGGTCCGGCCGCGTAGTCCGTGCCGGAAGTCGCCGTGCCGCCGCTGGCGGTGACCTGGAACGTCTCCGGGATTTGCGACGCCGCCGACAGGATCAGCGTGGGCTGGAGGGCGTCGCCCTCCAGCGCGTTGTAGTTCGCCCGGCCGAACTGGACGTTCCCTATGGGATCGTCGTCCGTTACCGTAACCGTTACGGGCGACACCGTCAGGTTATTCCAGTCTGCATCCGTCGAGGACGTCGCGTGGCTGATCGTTACGGAACGGCTGTCTCCCGGGTTGTGGATGTTGTCGTCGACGCCCGTTACGGTGATGGTCTGCGCCGTATTCCAGTTGGTTTGCGTGAAGGTCAACGTCTGGCTGGGGCCGGCCGTCCCGCCCTGCTTGTTCACCGTCGCCGCGGCGGGCGTCCCGGAGGTGACGGTAACCGTTACGTTTGCCGCGGGCGCCGAGTCCAGCACGATGTCGTAGGTATCCGTGCCGCCGTTCTCCGCCACGGTTGTGCCGCTGCTCTCCGTGATCGTGACGCCCGGACCAAGCACCACTTCGAAGATGCCGGAGATGGCCAGAAGGCGGCGGTTGCCTTGCCTCTCCTGGTTCCCGTTGTTGATGGGGTTCGTACCCGTGCCCCACTGGCCATAGGTGATGTTGACGCTGCCTAGCTGCACCGGGTGCTGCGACGCGACGCCGGCGGTGGCGTGGGTCGTGCCCGTCTGCGTGCCGGTCCAGTGCCGGACCCCGCCCGTGACCTGCCCATCCGGACCTCGCGTGTCGGACTGGAGCTGCGCGTCCCACGTGCCGTCCCAGAAATCGTTGTGGTCGTCCGCAATCTTGTCGCCGTTCAGCCAGTAGATGGGGAGCGACCACGGCGTGTGGCTGTACGCGTTGCTTTCGCGGATCCCCGTGGCGGTGCGAAGGGCTACGTCGTCCGTAGGGCCGCTGACCAGGGCCTTGAATGTCCTTGAATAGGCCTGTATTTCCGTGTGCGGCACGGGCGTCGTGCCCGTAGAGGATGCCTCGTTTCGCACGTACGAGTCGTAGGTGGGGATGTTGCCCGTGTTGATTGACCGAGGATCGCCGAGGAAGACCAGGCGGAACTGATCGCCGACGCTCAGACCGCTCGGCGTAAGCGCCCAGCTGGAAGCCACCTCGCTCACGTTCACGATGCGAACCGTCGCGGAGCTGGTGGTCCCCCTCGCGAACCCCGTGGGCAGCGAGGAGGATATCTCGATCGTGAAGTCCTCGACGTCTTCGACCTCCGTGTCCGACGGGATCGCGATGTCGAACGGGTGGCTCGAGACGTTGGCCGGCACCACAATCGAGTGCGGTCCGGTGGCGTAGTCCGTGCCGGAAATATCGGCGCCCGCGGTCGTCGTGATGGTGAACGTCCCGCCGCTGTGCGTGCCCGAGCTGAACTCCAGCGTCGGACGGACGTTCGTGCCCTCCCGCGCGTTGTAGATCGCCCGTCCGAATTCGACGTTGGTCTGGGCGGCGGCCTCCGGGACGGGGGCCCATGCAAACAACAGAGCAGGCAATAACGCCAGATAGCGAAAGCGGCGAGCAGAAAACGCACGCTGTCTTGCCTTGCGCGCACGCAACGGGGGGGGGGTAATTGCTGTGCTCATGGGGGAGTCGGATTCAGGTGCTTTCCCTGACATCAAAAGGGAGCGGCAAAGGTTTGATGGCTAAATGCAAAAACTATACTGAAAGATAAAAGCGGAAGGCAGTCCGCGCAACCCTGCAATACAAATTTTCTGCAAATAGCGACGCGCGGGGATTCGTGTTTCCGCAAGGGCCCGAAAATCATGCTCCGGACGGATATTCTTCGTAAATACAGCCCCCTTTTTCGTCGAGGCGCGCCGAAACGCATCCCGCCACCGCGTTGCACGCATAAAGCGCGTCCGCCCTGCGCAAATCTTCCGGAAAAAGCACGCCTTCCGCCAGATCGTCTCGCGTATCCAGCAAAAAACGACGGTATACCCCGGGCAGCGCGCCGGAATCCACGGGAGGGGTTATCCGGCGGGACCCGAATTGCGCTACGATATTCGTACGCGAACCCTCGGCCACTTCCCCTCGCTCGTTCAGAAAAATCACCTCGTCGAACCCTTCTCGCGCGGCCTTGCGCCGCAAACGGTCGTATCGCTCCCTGCGGGTCGTTTTGTGGCGGCGAAGCGGATCGGAGGAATCGATGCGCGCGTCGGCCAGGCCCATACGCCATTCCCGCGCGACATGCGTTGCGGGCAGGGGACGCGCAGAGACGTCCAGGGCGCCGGCAGGCCCCAGCGCAGCGCGAATCCTGCGCGGATCCGGACCGCAAGCGGCCGCGCCCACGCGGCGGCGAAAAACCTGCTCGTCCCAAACGTATCCCAGCGCGCGGGCGGACCTGCGCAGGCGGGCGATATGCCATTCGAGCAGCGCGACGCCGCCCGCTTCGTATCGCATGGTTTCAATGAGTAGCGGGGCCGCGCCCTCTTTCAGGCCCCGCTCCCGCAATAGTCCCGGAGGCGCCGCGCCGCCCGCAGCGCCGGTCCGCGACGCGCCCGCGCGATTCGACCCGGTCAAAAACCCCGCCTTGAGCAAGCATTCTTCGTATTCTTGCGCGGGAACGGAATCCCACACCACGCCGCTGCCCACGCCGAGGCGGGCCTGCGCGGAATCCATCTCAACCGTCCGGATCGCCACGTTGAACACTGCGCGGTCTCCGTGCATATACCCCGCCGCGCCGCAATACGCGCCGCGCGGCGACGATTCGCAGCGATGGATAATGTCCATGGCCCGAATCTTGGGCGCGCCCGTTACGGAGCCGCACGGAAACAGGGCGGCGAACACATCCGGCGTGGACGCGCCCCGGGACAAGCGCCCTTCCACAGACGTGGTCATTTGAATGAGGGTCTCGTAGCGCTCCGTCCGGAACGCCTGCTCCGTGCGCACCGAACCCGGCGCGCAGCATCTGGACAAATCGTTGCGAAGCAAATCGACGATCATGATGTTCTCGGCGCGGTTCTTCTCGTCCCGCGCCAGCCACGCCTCAAGGGCCTCGTCTTCCGCAAGGGTGCGGCCCCTCGGCGCCGTGCCTTTCATGGGGCGGGCGGCGATGCGATCTCCCCGGCGGTCGAAAAACAATTCCGGCGAACAACTGAGTATCTGCACGGAGCCGGCGTCCATCCAGGCGGCGTAGGGCACCGGCTGGCGACGGAGCAACGCCTCGAAGAGCGGCCACGGCGCAGAGCGCGGGACAAACGACGCCGGACCCGTGAGGTTGACCTGATAGACGTCGCCTTCCCGGATATGCTCGCGCACAGCGTCGGCAAGCGCGGCGTACGCCGCGAGATCGTAGGCGAAACGCACGGAGTGCGGAGCCGGAAGCGCAGCAACGGCGGGCGGGCCGGGATCGGGGGCCCAGTCCTCGCGGTCGGAAAAGGCCGCCATCCATACGAGCGGCGTTCGGGCAGGCTTGCAACGCATGGCCCGGTCGAAGGCGGGCGCGGCCTCGTACGCCACGAAACCCGCCACGTGCAGCCCGCTTTCCGCCGCCCGGTACGCTTCCTCCAGCACAGGCCGCACCTCATGGAGCGCATGGGCCGCATGAATTGCCTTCAGGCCCCGCAGAACGGCTCCGCCGCATCCGTTCCAGCCAGGGGCCAGCACGACCTGTCCGGGCGCCTCCGAAACACGGGCGCTCAATCCGCGTCGCCAAGCACTTCGTTCAGCGTATTTTCCGCCAGGGAAAACATTTCCGCGAGGATGCGCTGACGGCGGCGCAGCAATTTTTCCACCCGCGCCCATAATGCCTTTTCTATCGTTTCTTGCGCTTTCGCGCGCGTTTTGGCCGGGAGCGCGCAGTCATGGCTGTATTCGTATTTCTCGATGACGAAGGCCGCGATATCGCGCATGTTATCCGCGACGATATCCTGATCGACCGCGCGCTTGAGTTCTAACGGCGGCAAGGCCCCCTCGCCCGACTGCGCGTCATCGTCGATGTCAAGAATGGCGTCGCCCGCCGAAGCGTGGATCGCGATGAGCTGATCGAAACCGCTGACGGAAAAAACGTCGTAAACCGGCGGAGTCAACGAGCACAGCGCAAGTTTTACGCCCGTATTCCTGAGTCCCTTGGCCAGGGACAGGATAACCCGGAGGCCTGCGCTGCTGATATAGGTCACGTCTTCGAAGTCGAGGACCAATATCCGGGTTTCGTCGTTGCGCCCGGCTTCCAGCGCCTCCTCAAACGACGACGCATTGGCGCTGTCGATGCGGCCCGCAAGATGTGCGATGGCGATGCCTTCTTTCCGTTCCCAGGTAGCCTGGATATCCATGACGGGCTTCCTCTTGTTAAGGTTGACGTGTGTTTTGCGTTGGACGAACTCGGCCAAGGCCAGGATGGTTATGACCGCCTGTCCATACGATAAAACGATTTGGATTCTGAATCAAGGGGAACTTTGTGAAAAACGCGGCGACGCGGCGCAGGGCCCGACCCCGCGTATATTCTTGACAAAAGAAATCGAATAACATACTTTCCTAACGATAGCATGGTTATACGGAGGCGCCAAGCCGGATTTTTTTATCAAAATTTTCTCCTCGCGCAATCAGAACGATGACCGCCAAGCATTCGATGAAATACCCTGCATACGTAGCTGTCTTCCGCGCCGGGACGCTTTCGGGCGGCGGCGGACAGACGAGCCTTTCGGAGGGGCCTGCGCAAACCCGGCGGGGGCGTACGGCGCGCGCCCTGACCATCTTCCTTGCGCTGTGGATCGGTCTTGCCGGATACGCGCCCCGGACCGCCGCGCAAAACACGCCCCCCACCGCCATGGATCTATCCGAACCGGACGGCAGCGACGCGAAAAACGACGGCGACGCCGCATCCGCGACCATTACAGTGTTCCACGACTGGCCCCTCGTCCCCTCGGGCGTCGGCGTTGGCGACCAGTTCCGGCTGCTTTTCATGACAGCATCATCGGTAATCGCCACATTTCCCGTCATCTCGACATATGACAACTCAATCACGCTCAGCGCGAGCTCCGTTAGAGCGCATCCAAACATCCGCGCCTATGGCCAATCGTTCAAAGCGTTTGTCAACACAGCCGACGGGACGAGTGGCCGAACGCATACCGGGATGTGGAGCAACAACGCCTGGACGGACGGCTCGACGAGCGCTTCCAGCTCGGGCATCCCGATCTACTGGCTGAACGGAAACAAGGTCGCGGACAACTATTTTGACTTCTGCGACAAAAGCTGGGACAACCGCTGGAGCAGCGGGCAAAATCACATCAAGAACGAGCGGGGCGCTACAGAAAGCGGAGCCAGGGTCTGGACCGGCATGAACGGCAATTGCACGGCGGGCGCCAACCCGCTCGGTTCGAATGATATATTCAATATCCCGCCGGCGGCCTATGGCCCCGGCGCAGAAAGCGCGGGCAACGAAGGGCCATTGTACAAGGGAACTGCCGCCCCTGGAACGAACTCGTACAACTTGTACGGCATGTCGCCCGTCTTCGAGGTAACGACCAAGGCAGATATTACGTTGTCGGTGAGAGGAACGACGACTTTTCCCGAAGGCGCAACGGTGTCCTTTATCATCGCGTTCGACCCCGTCCTGCCAAGCGGCAAGACCGTAACGCTGCCGCTGACGTACGGCGGCACCGCATCGCTCAACACCGACTATACGATGCGCTGCGCAAGCCCTGCAGGCGTTAGCTGCCGCAACCTCAACAGCCGCACTGCAGAAGTAACCTTCAACGGCGCACAGTTTAACGGTCGCCGGGTCACTGCACTGGAATTGGATATCCTTAAGGATAATTTGACGGAAGGGCAAGAAACGGTTACGCTGACATTCAACAACAATACGCTTGCGTTCGATATTGGCGATCCGCCGTCGTCGGTAACCATGGAATTCGTACGGAGCACATTCTCTGTCTCGGAAAACACCCCAACGGCGCAGCCTACAATCGTCGTGAGTCCGGCGGCGGGCGAGGACATTGCCTTGCCGCTGCTATTCACGGACGGCACGGCCACGGCGAATACAGACTACACGCCGCAGGCCTCGCACACCATTCCCGCAGGCACGACCAGGTTTTCTGTAGCAATCCCGATAATAGACGACGCAACATACGAGGGAGACGAGACCTTCGCGATGGCGATCGACACAGCGAATCTGCCGGGCTTTGTCAAGGCAGGCTCGATCGCCTCGGCAACCATAACCATTGAGGATGACGAAACGCCCCCGCCGGGGGTAACGGTATCCAAAAGCACCCTCGACCTTACCGAGGGCGGCGCCGCGGGCAGTTACGACATATCCCTCCTGACGGAGCCAAGCGCAAACGTCACCGTAACGGCCACGAGCGGCGACGGCGACAAGGTCAAGGTCCACGGCCCTGGAGGAACGGCGGCGAACAGCGCCACGCTCACCTTCACAACATCCAACTATAACAGCCCCCAGACCGTAACGGTTACGCCGCAGCAGGATTCCGACGCGAACGACGAAAGCGTAACGATCTCTCACGCCGTAAGCAATACGGGCGGGTACGGCGGCGTAACCGCCTCCTCCGTCGACGTGAACGTAAACGACGACGACCAGGCGAAGGGGGTAACGGTATCCAAAAACGCCCTCAACCTTACCGAGGGCGGCGCCACGGGCAGTTACGAAATATCCCTCAATACGCAGCCGAGCGGTAACGTCACCGTAACGGCCACGAGCGGCGACGGCAGCAAGGTCAAGGTCCACGGCCCTGGAAGAACGGCGGCGAACAGCGCCACGCTCCTCTTCAGAACCTCCAACTATAGCAGCCCGCAGACCGTAACGGTTACGCCGCAGCAGGATTCCGACGCGAACGACGAAAGCGTAACGATCTCCCACGCCGTAAGCAATTCGGGGGGATACAGCGGCGTAACCGCCTCCTCCGTCACCGTAAACGTAAACGACGACGAAACGACGACGACGCCCACGCTCTCCGTCGCCCTCTCGCCCGCCTCCGCGCAAGAAGGCAACGCAGGCGCCAGCTACGCCACGGTCACCGTCAGCATGAACCCGGCGCGCTCCCAGGCCACAAACTTTAATACCTGCCTGGGCAGCGCAAGCACCGCCACGCGCGGCGCCAGCGCAGACTACCAGTTCGTGCGCTTCGATAACGACACGCCGCTGTCGCTGACAAACGGATGTTACGCCCACGCGATAGACGCGAACGCTACGCAAAGCAGGGTGCGGCTGCGCATCCGGGGCGACACGGAGGTCGAACCCGACGAGACGATCGTGGTGGAACTGCGCGACGCGCCGCAGGGCGTCGATATTGCCGCCGCCGCAGGGTCCGCGACCTACACTATCCTCAATGACGACTCTGGTGGCGGTGGTGGAGGCGGAGGCGGAGGCGGAGGCGGAGGCGGAGGCGGCGGAAACCCGACGGATCCCGCGCTCCCGGTCGTAACGATCGCAGGCGGAGCGGACGTGACGGAGGGCGACAATGCGAACTTCACGCTGACCGCCGCGCCTGCCCCCTCGGCAAACATCACGGTGAGCGTACGCGTCGAAGACCGCGTCAGCAACTTCATTTCTTCAAGCACCAGGGGCGTACACACGGTGGACATGCCGACCTCCGGCACAGCTACCCTCGCCGTCCGCACGGTTAACGACCAATCCGACGAACCCGACGGCGCCGTCGTCGCCACCATAGAAGGCGGCAGCGGCTATACGCCAGGCGATCCGGCCACGGCCCGGATTACCGTCAACGACGACGACACGCCAACCTCCGCGGAACGCCTGGACAACGAAATACCCGAAGCATTCGCCCTCGAACAAAACTATCCAAACCCCTTTAACCCCGCCACCACCATTGAATTCGCCCTCGACAAGGCACAGCACGTAACCCTGTCCGTGCACGACATGCTGGGACAGCAAGTGCGCCTTCTTCTTGAAGGCCCGCGGCCTGCCGGACGATATCGCGTCCGCTTCGACGCCGAGAGCCTCGCCAGCGGACCCTACGTCTACATCCTGCGCACCGAAGAGGACGTCGCCGTCAAAACCATGGCGCTGGTTAAATAGCGCAACGAAGCGAACCTTTTTCCCGGCCATCCAGCCATGTCGTATTTCCTGGGCATAGACGTTTCTACTACGGCGACCAAAGCCCTCGTAATCGACGCGCAAGGCGCCGTGGCGTCCGCCGCTTCCACGGAGTACGCTTTCGAAACGCCGCGCCCGCAATGGAGCGAACAGGACCCTGCCTTGTGGTGGCGCGGCGCAAGGGAAAGCATACGCAAAGCGCTCGCCGGCGCCGATATTCCGGGCCGCGAGATTGCCGCCATCGGCTTGACGGGCCAAATGCACGGCCTGGTTTTGCTGGACGCCGCGGGCCGCGTACTGCGTCCAGCCATCCTCTGGAACGACCAGCGCACCGCGGCCGAATGCGACGAAATCGCCCGGCGAACAGGCCGCGCGGAACTGATCGCGCGCACGGGGAACGATGCGCTCGCCGGGTTTACCGCGCCAAAAATTCTATGGGTCCGCCGACACGAACCCGCCGTGTACGAACAGGTCCGGCAGGCGCTCCTCCCCAAAGATTACGTACGCTTTCGGCTCACGGGAGACTACGCAACGGACCGGGCGGGCGCCGCCGGCACGCTCCTCCTGGATGTGCGCAAGCGAGACTGGTCCGACGAAATCCTCGCCCGGCTCGACATTCCCCGCGCCTGGCTCCCCCCCACGCACGAAGGCCCGGACGTAACGGGCGTCGTTTCGGCGGAAGCGGCGGAAGCCACCGGCCTGCGCGCCGGAACGCCGGTCGTGGCGGGCGGCGGAGACCAAAGCGCGCAAGCCGTGGGCGTCGGGGCGGTCCGCGAGGGCGTGGTGGCCCTCACGCTCGGAACCTCCGGCGTGGCGTTCGCTTCCGCGGACCAGCCTTTCGTCGATCCGGACGGACGCCTGCACGCTTTCTGCCACGCGGCGCCGAATACCTGGCATCTGATGGGCGTCATGCTTTCGGCGGCGGGCAGTTTGCGATGGTATCGGGACGCCCTGTTCCCGAACGCGTCCTGGGACGAACTGCTTGCTCCCGCGCAAGACGTACGGCCCGGCGCGCAAGGGCTTTTCTTCCTCCCCTACCTGACCGGAGAACGCACCCCCCACGCCGATCCGATGGCCCGCGGCGCCTTTGCGGGCCTCACGGTGCGCCACGAAAGCAAACATATGACGCGCGCCGTCCTCGAAGGCGTCGCGTTTGGCCTGCGGGACATCTTCGAACTCATGCGCAGCGCGGGGCTGACGTCCATCGAGCAGGTGCGGATATCCGGCGGCGGCGCCCGCAGCCCGCTCTGGCGACAAATCCTTGCGGACGTGCTGGAAACAGAACTGGTTACCGTAAACACCACAGAAGGGGCCGCGTTCGGGGCCGCGCTGCTCGCCGGGACGGGCGCAGGGGCCTGGGGCGACGTCCGCGAAGCCTGCGACGCGACCGTCCGCATCGCGGGCGCGACGCCGTGCGATCCGGAAACAGCGAAGCGCTATCGCCCCTGTTATCGCGCCTACCGGGGCCTCTATCCGGCCCTGCGCGATTCGTTCCGCGCCATCGCGGATTTGTAAAGGCCGCGGCGCGCAAAACCACTTCGCCCAGCGCGTCTTTTTCCCGCGCATACGAGGCCCTTGATCGGGGCGTTGAAATCGGCAGAAACTACTGCGGATTTGCAGCGTTGCGGACGGGACGCGCCCTTCGGATAGGTTGCGGCGGCGGACTCTTCGCATCATTCACCAGTATGCATCGCATGCGTCATCATATTTCGCTTGAATACGCCGGGATACGCGTGGACCCGGTATACCGCAATCTCGCCCCGGCCAAGCTCTACGAACATATCGTCCGGCAGGAGCCCGCCGCCATCGTGGATAGCGGCGCCATCGCCATCCGATCCGGCGACAAGACCGGGCGCAGCCCCGCCGACAAACGGCTGGTGGAGCATCCCGACAGCATCCGCGACATCTGGTGGGGCCCCGTCAATATCGAGCTGGACCGCCATACCTACCTCGTCAACCGGGAACGGGCGATCGACTTCCTGAACACCCGGGATCATTTGTACGTCCTGGACGGATACGCCGGATGGGATCCGGATCGGCGCATCAAGGTGCGCGTCGTGTGCTCGCGCGCCTACCATGCCCTGTTCATGCACAACATGCTGATCCGGGTTCCGGAGGAAGACTTGCCGAATTTCGGCGAGCCGGACTACACCCTCTTCAACGCCGGCGAATTCCCCTGCAACCGGCTCACCTCGCACATGACCTCGAAAACGAGCGTCGATATCAGTTTCGAGGACCGGGAAATGGTCATCCTCGGAACGGCGTACGCGGGCGAAATGAAAAAGGGCGTCTTTACGATCATGAATTACCTGATGCCCAAACAGCATGTGCTGTCGATGCATTGCTCGGCCAACGAAGGAGAGGCCGGAGACGTTACGCTGTTCTTCGGGCTTTCCGGCACGGGAAAAACCGCGCTTTCCTCCGACCCGCGCCGCCGCCTGATCGGAGACGACGAACACGGGTGGGGCGACCGCGGCGTCTTCAACATAGAAGGCGGCTGTTACGCCAAGGTAGCGAACCTCTCCCGCAAGGCCGAACCGGAGATTTACGACGCGATCCGCTACGGAACCATCCTCGAAAACGTGGTCTACGACGAAGTTACGCGGGCGGTGGATTTTGCGGACGCGAGCATTACCGTCAATACGCGCGCGTCGTATCCCATCGAGTATGTCGCCAATGCAAAGATACCTTGCGTCGGCGGGCACCCGAGCAATATCGTCTTCCTGACCTACGACGCGTTCGGGGTCCTGCCCCCCGTGGCCAAACTGACGCCCGGACAGGCCATGTACCATTTCATCAGCGGATACACGGCCAGGGTAGCGGGCGCCGAGCAGGGCGTGAAAGAACCCGAAGCCACGTTTTCGGCTTGCCTTGGCGCGGCGTTCATGGTATGGCCCCCCGGCAAGTACGCCGAATTGCTGGCCGAAAAAATGCGCGAACACGACGCGGATTCCTGGCTGGTGAACACCGGACTCACCGGCGGGCCGTACGGCGTGGGGAAGCGCATCGCGCTAAGGCGCACGCGGCGAATCATCGACGCCATCCACGACAAATCGTTGCGCGAAGAGCCCGTACGCGCCGATCCGGTCTTCGGGTTCGCCGTTCCGACCGCTTGTCCGGGCCTGCCCGCCGAACTCCTGTCCCCCCGCGCGACCTGGGCCGACCCGGCGGCGTACGACGAGCAAGCGCGCGCCCTGGCGAAGCGTTTCGCAGAAAATTTCGAGCGGTACCGGGCCGCAGCCTCCCCGGAAATGCTTGCCGGCGGGCCCGTGCTACCGTGAAACGGATTCTTGTCAATCCGGATCGACGAGCGCTTCCTCCAGCGCAGTTTCCGCAAGCGCGTGCATTTGTCTGATGATGCGCTGGCGGCGCTCCTGCAACTCTTCCGCAGTCAGCGCGGCGTACAGCGACACTTCGGCCGCAAAGGGAGTGCGCCGACGTCGCTCCTCCAGCGCTTCCGCCTGCCGCCATAACGCCTTTTCTATCGTTTGCTTCGCTTGCTCCCGCGCCTTATCCGGCAGCGTACAGTCGTTTTTGTGTTCGTATTTCTCAATGGCAAGCGCCACGATATCGGGCATGTTATTCGCCACCACATCGCTATCAAACGAATTTCCGCTTTTCGCCGGAGGCGACGCGGCTTCGTCCGATTGCGGATCTTCGCCATGATCCATGTCGCGGATGGCTTCTACCGGCGAAGCGTGAACAGATATGATCTGATCGAAACCGCTTGCGGAAAAGACATCGTAAACCGGTCGGGACATCGAACAGAGCGCAAATTTTACGCCCTGATCGCCAAGTTTCCTGGCGAGCGACAAAATAACCCGCAGACCCGCGCTGCTGATATAGGCGACTTGCTCGAAATCGAGGATCAATATCCGGTTTTCGATCTTGAAACCGGCCTCCAGAACACCCTGAAAGCCGGAAGCGTTCGCGCCATCGATGCGTCCCGAAATCTGAGCGATAGAGACGCCCCCCTTATGTTCCCATGCAGCCTGTATAGACATTGCGCAGTCCTTTTTAGCGGTTTTATCGTTAGCGACTTTTTGACGCCCCCCTTAATTTCTAAGGCGGCCGATTCCGGCGGTTAAATTATTTAGGCAGGGCGATTTTCGGCCTCCTGAACTACGTTACGACTTGCGTGTCCACGTTTTCTTCGCCCTCCGAACGCGCAATGACCGCGGCGCCGCACGAGTCGCTGTACACATTCACGGCGGTGCGGAACATGTCCAGCGGGCGGTCTATGGCCAGCATGGCGCCTACGATGAACGCCGGTCCCGCGCCGGTTAACCCCACGGCCTCCAGCACGATAAAAATCACGACCAGGCCCGCGGACGGGATGGCGGCGGCCCCGATCGAGGCAAGCAGCGCCGTAAACACCACCACGAGCTGGTCCGTAAAGCCCAGCGACACCCCCAGCGCCTGCGCAATGAAAATGGCCCCGAGGCATTCGTACAGCGCCGTGCCGTCCATGTTCACCGTAGCGCCCATCGGCAACGTAAACGACGATACGCGGCTGGATACGCCCACCTTCGTTTCCACGGTCTGCATCGTTACGGGCAGCGTGGCCCCCGACGAAGCCGTCGAAAACGCCGTAACGAGGGGTTCGATCATGTTGCGGAAATGTATGATCGGGTTAATTCGCCCAAGGAAGAACAGTACGCCCGGCAGCGTAACGAACAAATGGATCGCCAGGCCCAGGGCCAGCACGAACATATAGAGGCCGAGCGCGCCGAACGTTTCGAAACCCGTACGCCCCACCAGCGTGGCGATCAGGCCGAACACGCCGACCGGCGCCGTCATGATCACCCAGGTGGTCAGTTTCATCATGGCCTGAAACGCCGACTCGAAAAAATTCCGCAGCGTGTCCCGGGGCTGCTCTGGCAATCCCACGATAGACAGGCCCAACAGGATGCTGAAGAAAATAATGGCGAGCATCTGGCTGCCCGCCGCCGCCTCGAACACATTGGCCGGCACGATATCCATGATAATGTCCACCGGCGAACTGGGCGTCCTCAGGTCGGGCACGTCGGCCTGGATGGCGCTGGTCACGTCGGTCCGTTCGCCCGGACGAAAAATATTCACCAGAATCAGCCCGTTGGCGATGGCCAGCAAACTCGTCAATACGTAGTAGCCAAGCGTTTTGGAGAAGAGCCGCCCCACGGCGCGCCCGCTGCCTACCGACGCCACGCCCGCCACGATGGACGTAAACACAAGCGGAACGATGACCATGCGCAGCAGCTTCATGAACAGCTGCCCGATCCATTCCACCCGATCCGCGAAGGACTCTCCGCCCCACAGGCCCGCCGCAATGCCGATCGCCATCGCGATCAGAATCTGCCAGTGCAGTTTTTTCCACCAAACGGTTCCGGTTGCTGCAAGCGTCATGACAGTTCGTTACGGGTTATGGAGCGAGGGGGGCGTTCGCCGCCATAGGCGAAACCATCGTAACAGGGATGCGCCGGGCATGTTCCGCCCCGGATTTCCTGCCCGAAGGCCCTCGGCTATCCCAGGTCCACGAGCGGGATTAACAGGTACGCGACGAGGCTCACCAGGAAAATAAACAGGATATTCAACAGTATCCCGGCGCGCGCCATACGGGGAATGGTAACGTACTCGCTGCTATAGACGATGGCGTTCGGCGGCGTGGCCACAGGCAGCATGAAGGCGCAGCTGGCGGCCAGGACGGCAGGCACGGCAAACAGGAGCGGCGACTCCCCAAGGCCGACCCCGATGGACGCCGCGACGGGCAGAAACGCGGCCACGGTGGCGATATTGCTGGTCAATTCCGTCAGAAAAATAATCGCGGAGGCGATGACCAGAATAATCGCGAAAACCGGCCACCCCTCGATAAGGCCCGCCTGCGCACCGAACCAGGCCGCAAGCCCGGTATCGTTGATCGCCGCGGCCAGGCTAAGCCCGCCGCCGAACAGCACGAGCAACCCCCACGGCAACCGCTCGGCGTCCTTCCATTCGAGCAAAAACACCCGCTCGGCCGCATCGACCGGCAACAGAAAAAACAGCAGGCCCACGCCCATGGCGATCCCCGCGTCCGACAAGCCGGGAACCAGCGGAGCAAGCAGGGGCCGCGTCATCCACAATGTCGCCGCCAGGGCAAACAGGGCCATCACCATCTTTTCCGCCCGGCTCATGCGGCCCATAGCGGCCAGTTCGTCGTCGATAAAAGCCGCGCCGCCGGGGATTTCCTTCATATTTATGGGATAAACCACCCGGGTAAGCACGAAATACGTTGCCGGAAGCGCAATCAGGATCAGGGGCAGGCCAATCTGCATCCACTCCGCAAAACCGATGGAAATATCGTACGTCTCCAGCACGAACCCCGCAAAGAACGCATTCGGCGGCGTTCCGACCAGGGTGGCGACGCCGCCTATGCTGCACGAATACGCAATGATCAGCATGAGGCTCACCGTGAAATGCTCCACGTTCCTTGCGTCGGCCCGGCGCGCGAACTCCGCCACCGAGAGCCCGATCGGCAGCATCATCAGCGCGGTGGCCGTATTGCTCACCCACATGCTCAGGAACGCGGCGGCGATCATAAACCCGGCCAGAATGGCGTAGGGATGCGGCCCCATCCTGGCGATGATGCGCAAGGCGAGACGGCGGTGCAGGTTCCATCGCTGCATGCCCGCCGCAATCAGAAAGCCGCCCAGAAACAGAAAAACGAGCGGGTTCGCATAGGGCGCGGACGCGGCGCGTATGTCCGCCACGCCCAGCAAAGGGAAAAGCGCCAGCGGCAACAGCGCCGTAGCGGATATGGGAATGGCCTCGGTCATCCACCAGACGGCCATAAGCAGGCCCACCGCCGCGGCGCGCCAGGCGGCAAGCGGCATCTCCGCGGGCGCAGGCAAGAGCAACAGCGCCGCGCAGCCAAGCAGGCCTGCGAAGAAGCCCGCCCACTGCCGGAAGCGCAAGGCGAACGTTGTCCAGGAAAAGGCGGTCCCCTTAACCACGCGTACGATGTCTCGGATAGGATAAAAACAGCGCGACGCCGCATGATAGGCATTGCGGGGCTTCCCGGCAAACGAAGGCCGCATTCTTTATCGCCGCCTTCGCGCATCCCTGTACGCGCGAAACGACGCGCCAGGCGAAGCGGTTTTGCTCAACGTATCCTATATTTCGGCGGCGGGCGTCGCAGCCGCGCCCACGCCCCGTAACGACCCAGCGCCATCCAACCCATCGTCTTTCCGCCCCATGACCGCTTCAGGCGCCGAAAATCAACCGCTTCGCATCGCTATCGTGGGCGCCGGCCCGGCCGCCTTCTACGCCGCGGATCATATGACGAAACAAAAGGACCTGCCTGTCGAAATAGACATGTTCGACCGGCTGCCTACCCCCTTCGGCCTGGTTCGGGGCGGCGTGGCGCCCGACCACCAGAGCATCAAGAACGTCGTTCGGGTGTACCACAAGATTGCCTCCAGGCCCGGATTTCGCTTTTTCGGCAACGTATGTTTCGGGTCGGAGGTGACCGCGAGCGACCTGCGGCGGCATTACCACCAGATTTTCTACGCTACGGGCGCGCAAACGGACCGCTCCCTCGGCATTCCCGGCGAAGACCTGGAAGGCAGCCATTCGGCGACCGAATTCGTGGCGTGGTACAACGGGCACCCGGACTACCGGCAGCTGGAATTCGATTTGTCCGTATCCTCTGCGACGGTCGTCGGCGTCGGCAATGTCGCGATCGACGTAGCGCGCATCCTGTGTCGAACGCCCGAAGAACTCGCCGCCACCGACATTGCGGACCACGCGCTCGAACCGCTGCGGGAAAGCCGGATTCGCGAGGTCCACATCCTGGGGCGCCGCGGGCCGGTTCAGGCGGCGTTCACCCCCCCGGAAGCCAAGGAACTGGGCGCGCTCGAAGGCGCCGACGCCATCGTGCGCCCGGAAGAAGTCGCGCTGGACCCGCTGAGCGAGGAAGCGCTGGCCTCCGCAGGCCGTCGCGTACGCCGCAACGTGGAAATCGTCCAGGGATTCGCCGCCAGCAGCCCCTCCGGGAAGCCGAAACGCCTTTGCATACGCTTTCTCGTTTCGCCCGTGGAAATCGTCGGCGACGAGGCGGGCCGGGTATCCGCCCTGCGCATCGTGCGCAACGAACTGCGCCAAACCGGCGACGGACGCCTGCGCCCGCACCCCGTGGATCAATTCGAAACGATTCCCGCCGGGCTCGTTTTCCGCTCCGTAGGCTACCGGGGCGTCCCGCTGGCGGGCGTTCCCTTCGACGAAGCGCGGCACGTTATTCCAAACGAACGGGGCCGCGTCACAGACCCGGCAACCGGACAGCCTGTTCGCGGCGAATACGCGGGAGGATGGATCAAGCGCGGTCCGTCCGGCGTCATCGGCACGAACAAAGCGGACGCTGTCGAGACAGCGAACTGCATGCTGGAAGATGCGCGAAAGGGCGCGACGCTTCGGCCGGAAGCGCCGGGCGCCGAGGCGGCGGAGCGCATGATTCGTAGCCGCTGCCCGGGCTATTTCAGTTACGAAGACTGGACGCGCATCGACGAACTGGAAACGGCCCGAGGGCAGGAAGCCGGACGGCCCCGCATAAAATTCACGAGCGCGGAAGCCATGCGCGCCGCGCTGAATGCGGCGGAATAGGGGTCGCAAGCAGGCGGATTCATTGCCGCAGAAAGGCCAGCAGGTCCGCCATTTCCTGCAGGGAAATATCCTCTTCAAGGCCCGGCGGCATGGGCGATGCGTCCAGCCGCCGCAAGCTTTCGACGGCCCCGCGCAGCGCCACTTCCTCCCGGCCTTCTTCCGTGACCAGCGTAATGGAAGAAGGCGTTTCCCCCTGCAAAATACCCGTCAGGGGGGCCTCGCCCCGGCGCTCCATTCGCCATAGTTCGTAGCCGTCCGCAATGCTCCGCTCCGGGACCAGAATCGCTTCGAGCAGCGCCCGGGACGGCCAGTGCCGGACCGTGCCGAGGTCCGGCCCGAAAAGCGCAGCGCCTTGGCCAGCCCCATGGCAGCGGGCGCATACGGAAAAATACACGGCCTGGCCCCGCCCGGCGTCGCCCGGCAGGTCAAGGGCGGCTTCGTAGGCGCGTATGACGTCGGGGCGGGAAGCATCCGAAGCCCGCAACAAAGCCCGGGCGCGCGCCTTCACGGCGCCCTCCGTATCCCGCATCAGGCGGACGCGACGGTTCCAGCCAAGCGCCGAGCGGCTTATATCCCCCGCCTCCACCGCGTCCAGCAACAGATGCATGCGGGATTCAGAGCGCAACAGGGCGTTCAGCGCTTCGTCGCGGGCGCCCGCAGCAAGCCGGGCATAGGCATTCAGCAAAAACCGCCCTGCCTCGTCTCCGGGCGCCTTCCCCAGGACGCGCGCCGCCGCTTCCTGCACCCCGGCCTCCGGCGACGAGTTCGCGATAAGGTCCCGCAACGCCCCCGCGACGTCCCCGGGATCGCCCAGTTCGACAAGAGCCAGCATGTCCATGCGCCGCGCAGGCGGCTCCGCCGCGGAAGCGGCTATCGCCATGGCCCGGGCCGGATCGACGTCCATGTCCGGGGCGCGGCGCAGCAGGTTCAGCAATCCCTGGCGCATCGCCGGGTCCGCCGCTGTATAAAACGCTTCGAGCAAGCGTCCGCCATCGACCGGGAACGCCGCCTCGTCCGGGCCGCCCGCCGTACGACGGCCCAGCCCGTCGGCAAGCCCTTGCAGGATGTCGGGCGCGCCACCGACCAGCGCGTCCGGCGCGTCCGGCGCCTCCAGAGCGAACCGGACGATCTCCCGAATATCCGCCGCCGAGGCCGACGCGCCCGCCAGCGCCGTCAGGCGACGCAGGTACGAGCGCCCTTCGGGCCGGTCCCCGAACCTGCGCGTTGTTTGTGAAATTTTGGCGAAATCCGGGGTAACGCCTGCGGTCAGCGCCGCCATTTGCACCCATGGATCGGCCAAATCCCGCGCCAGCAACCGATCCCGCGCAGCGGCCGCCTCGTCCGTATCCATATCCCCCAGCGTCAGCAACAACTGAAAACGCACCTTCGGATCCGGGTCGTCCGCCATCGCAACCAGGTCGTTTTCGAAAAGCGCCGCGCCCCGGGTTTCGTCCAGGATTTCCGTAAGCCGAACCGCCTGGGCGCGCACGCCGGGATGCGCGTCCGACAACGCCGCGCGCAGCGCATCCGCCCCCAGCGCCCCGGTCCCGCGCAGCGTCCAGAGGGCATGCAAACGGGCAAGCGGACGGCCATCTTCCCGCGCCATGCGCGCCAGCGTCGGCCCGACCGCCGCCGCCTGCCGGTCCACGAGCAGCCGCTGGGCATGCGTCCGCCGCCACCTGTTCGCGTCTCCGAGGAGGTCTGCCAGCGCGCCGTCGGACAGGCTGCCCATGTCCATGGCGTCCAGCCAGTCGGGGGCGGGCGCCCCTTGCGCGGCGACGCGGTACATGCGCCCCCGGTCGGCGCCGTCGTACAACTGCCCGGAGGCAATCGCCGCCTCGTCCATCCATTCGGGATGCTCCACGATCTTCCGATAATAATCCACTACGTACAACGCGCCGTCCGGCCCCACGTACGTATTGACCGGACGAAACCAGCTGTCCGTAGACGCCAGGAACTCTTTCCCTTCGTACAGAGGGCGGGCGGCGAACGTCGCCCCGGCGTCCTCCGTCACGTCGGCGCGCACCAGGTTATGCACCGATTCGGTGACGAACGTTACCCGGTCGAACGGTTCGGGAAAGGCGCCGCCCGCATAGTACGTCGGTCCGGCCGCCGACGTGAACACGCCGCGGTCGGTAAGCAGTTGATGCTCCGGGTCGATGGTAATGGGATACACGGTCGACGCATCGCCTGGGCCGGGCGTATACGCCGCCGCCTCGCGCACCGGAAGCCCGGGGTTTCTGCGCAAATACCGCGCCGCCAGGACCTCGTGGTACTGACGCCGTGCATTGTTGACCAGAAAATGCCTTCCCCATGGGTCGAACGCGTGCCCGAACTGCGAAGCCCCGGACAACGCCTGGAGCGCCCCCGTATCCGGGCGAAACCGGACGTTGCGCCCGCCGGCGTTGCGGGCCAGCGCGGGAATTTCCGGGCGATCGGGAAAATGCACGGCGGCCCCGAAATCCCCGAAGGGATCCGCGTACGCTTCCGTGTATATCGGCCCGTTATTGGCCAGATAAACGCCATTGTCAAGGCCGTACAGCGGGTTATTGAAGTTGTGCTGCGGATTCGACAGGGCAAACCCCGTCAGCGCGACCTGCCGGATATCCGCTACGCCATCGCCGTCGCTGTCTTCGAGATAGAGCACATCGGGCGCGTCGGTAACCAGTACGCCCGCCTTCCAGCGCATAATGCCGGTCGGCAACGTAAGCCCCTCGGCGAATACGACGCGCGTATCGGGATACCCGTCGCCATCCGTATCCATGAGCCGGACCACGCGCCCCGTGCCTCCCGTATCGAGCGGATAGCCCGGCATTTCCACGACATACAACCGCCCCGCCTCGTCCACCGCCATGTCCACCGGATCGGCAAGGAGCGGCTCTGCGGCGAACGTTTCGACGCGAAAACCCTCGGCTATTTCGAGCGTGGCGAGCGCCTCGGCGGGTTCGTACGGCGGACCGTCCCGCAAAGCGCCCGGCTCGCGGTCCCAGACATGCGCAAGAATGGCAAGCGCAACCGCGGGCGCCGCGAAGCAAACGCCCCGGAACGCCCCCCGCCGCCGCGTCCGAACGTCAGCGAACATCTGCTATCGGCTTTAGTGAACTCCTATATTTCCCAGCCCGCGCGATACGGACGATGCAGATACCGCTCGGCGTCCGGGGCGTTGGGGATGGCCATGGTTTCCGGGTCGTACCGAATGAGCGCATTCGCCTGCAAGGCCACCACGCCCAGCAACATCACCTCGGTAAGCGGGACGGCGTAGGAAAACGGGCAGGTGGCCTCCGCAAGGCCCTTGCACGCATTCGCCCAGTTCATTTCGTGGCTGTCCGCAATCCGGGGAAGCGTCTGCGGGGTATCCGCGTATTCTTCCATCAGGGTCTCCGGGTACAGACGCGGATTATGCCCGTACGTATCGTACGACAGCACGCCCTCGTCGCCGACCAGCAGGGCGCCGCCGCCCGGAATGAGCGTTACGTCGTCGGGCAACGCCGCGGGCCGCGGGGCGATCAGCCCGCCGTCGTACCACATCATGCGGAAAGGCTGGCCGCCGCTCGTAAATTCGTATTGCGTCATCTGGGCTTGCGGCCAGGCGGCATGGTCCGCGCGCTCGAACGGACTGGAACTGGTCCAGACCGATTCGGGATACGCGAGGTCCAGGGCCCAGTAGGCATGGTCGATAAGGTGCGCGCCCATATCGCCCAGCGCGCTCGTGCCCCAATCGACCCAGCCGCGCCAGGTAAACGGCGCATACGAATCATGGTACGGCACGTCGGGGGCCGGTCCCAGCCAGACGTCCCAGTCCATATGCTCCGGCGGCGCCATGCGGTCCTTCGGAATGGGTACGCCTTGCGGCCAGATCGGGCGGTTGGTCCAGATGTGCGCTTCCCGAACCGTCCCTATCGCGCCGGCGCGCACCCATTCGACGAGGCGCCGTCCGTCGTCGTGGGAATGCCCCTGATTGCCCATCTGCGTGACCACGCCGGTTTGCTCCGCCAGTTCCAGCAAGCGCCGCGCCTCCCGAATCGTCCGCGTAAGCGGTTTCTGCACGTACACATGCTTGCCGAGTTGCATGGCCATGCTGGCCGCCGTCGCGTGCGTATGGTCCGGCGTCGCCACGATGACCGCATCGATATCCTCGCGCTCGTCGAGCATGCGGCGGAAATCCTTGTATTTGGCCGCTTTGGGATACTTCTCGAAGGACCCCGAAGCCCGGTCCCAGTCGGGATCCGCCAGCGCCACGATATTTTCCGACGCGACGTTCCCCAGGTTCTGATTGGCGATGCCGCCCGCGCCAATGCCTGCGATGTTCAGCAGGTCGCTGGGCGCGCGGTACCCCGCGCCGCCGAGCACATGCCTGGGAACGATGGTTACGCCCGCCGCCGCAAGCGAGGCGTTGCGCAAGAACGCGCGACGAGAAGACCTTTCTCTGTTCATGAAATTTTCGCGAAGTGCGTTGTCAGGAATGTTGACCCGGGCAGAACGCCCGACGCGCCGGATCGCCCGCGCGGCAAGCCAGCGCAAATCGCGCGCGATGTCGCCTGGCCGCCCCGGAACCCCCGTCCGGCACGGTAAACGTAAGAAATGGAACACATCGACGCATCTTTTTTTCCAATTTTCGCGAAAACAAAATTTTTTGCCTCCAAATCTGTTGAAAACCTGTCAAATCGGGCAATGAAAGCGCTTCCCGTGCAAAAAAAGATTTGCATGGCAACATTCCGTGCAGTATCATTGCGCTTCCCTTGTGCGCGGGCGCTTGTTTCGATAACTGAATATCCGAGCCCGGCGCAGTCCAACCCAAACCATACGCGTTCCCGTACCCATGTGCGGCTTCATACATACGGCGGATCGTTTCACCGCCTGTGCGCCCTCGGCGCACAGGAAGCGCCTGCCGGTTCGCCCCGGCGGGAATACGCCCATGCGAATGCGTATGTCTGCATGCATGTGTATGTGTATGTGTATGCGGGCCATGACCCGCAATACGACGCCTCTGGAGGGATTACGACGAACCTGACGATCCTGTACTGCCGGAAAATGCGCAATTCGATACGCGCGCTTGACGGCTGCCCAAGATACCAACTCGCTTCCCTTCAGAGGGTAGCGAGTTTTTTTTTGGCCGTTTTTCCGGCTTCTCGCATACTTCGAGCATTCACGCCCACGCCCCTTGCACCATGTCGTCAAAAAAAATCAAAACGGGAAAACCCGCCCTTCCGCCCCCCGCGCCTCGACGAGGCAACGCGCAGGGGGTCGGGCAGCGAAAGGCTTATCTGTCGCCCGACAAGAGAAAAGACGGTCCGGCTTCGAACGGACAGGCCGGGGCGAAGCGGTCATCGGGGGTGGAGCATATAAAAATCGCCGGACGGAATCTGCGCGGAAACCTGCTGGAAAACCTCCGCGATTCCGCCGAGTGCTTCGACGAAACGGGGAAGCAACTCCTGAAATTCCACGGAATCTACCAGCAGCGCGACCGGGATAAAAAGAAGAGGGACAAGGAATATATGTTCATGGTGCGTTCGCGCATTCCTGCCGGGCGCCTCACGGCAGATCAGTATCTGGCGCACGACCTGCTTGCGGATCGCTACGGCAACGGAACGCTTCGTATCACAACCCGCCAGGGAATCCAGTTGCACGGCGTAATCAAGACCCATTTGAAGGATACGCTGCGCGCCATCAACGATATCCTGCTGACGACCCTCGCCGCATGCGGCGACGTAGTGCGAAATACGATGTTGTCGCCCGCGCCGGCTACCCATCCCGTGCACGAAGCGATCGAACGCGAAGTAAACCGCCTTGCAGAAGCGTTGCTGCCCCGGACGCGCGCCTATCACGAAGTGTGGCTCGATGACGATAAAGTGTATAACAGTCTCTCCGAAACGGCCCGGGAACGCGCCCTGAACGATCGCCGGGAGACAACAAACGAAGAGCCGCTGTACGGCCGGGCTTATCTGCCGCGAAAATTCAAGATAGGCGCAACGTATCCCGGCGACAACAGCATTGACGTATACAGCCAGGATGTGGGCCTTGTCGCCATCGTCGAAAACGAAACGCTCGCCGGATTTAACCTGCTCGCGGGCGGCGGGCTGGGCATGACCCACAAGAAGCCGCAAACGTATCCTCGCCTGGGAAGCCTGATCGGTTTCGTGCCCGTCTTGAAACTGATCGAGGTTACAAGCGCCATCGTTGCGATCCAGCGAGATCATGGCGACCGGACCGATCGCCGTCATGCCCGCATGAAATACCTGATCGACGACTGGGGACTCGACCGGTTCGTTCGCGAACTGGAAAGACGGCTTGGCTATTCGCTCGAGCCGCCGCGCAGCGCCGAACCGCTGCAGAACAATCTGTACCTTGGCTGGCGCAAACAGCTGAACGAGCGTTGGTTTTTCGGCGTTTCCGTAGAAAACGGACGCATCATGGATACCGACGGGGTCCGGCTCAAAGCAGGACTGAAGGCGATCGTCGAACGGTTTCGGCCCGGAGTGCGACTCACGCCCAATCAAGACATTTTGCTCACCGACCTGGACGGAGCCGTACGCGCGGAAC
Organism: Rhodothermales bacterium; assembly: GCA_022825385.1. Taxonomy (GTDB): domain Bacteria; phylum Bacteroidota; class Rhodothermia; order Rhodothermales; family VXPQ01; genus VXPQ01. The sequence continues at coordinate 21,894 of JAJDWX010000049.1, read as the reverse complement.
TGAACGATCTGCTCGACGCGTACGGGATTGCCTCCCCTGCCGAACTGTCGAATGCCCGGAAATACTCCATGGCCTGTCCTGCGCTGCCAACCTGCGGCCTTGCGCTGAGCGAATCCGAGCGGGTCCTTCCCTCGGTGATCGACCTCCTTGAGAAAGAATTGGAAAATATGGGCTTGCAGGACGAACGTCTTTCGATCCGCATGACCGGCTGCCCCAACGGGTGCGCCCGACCTTACGTAGCCGATATCGGACTTGTAGGGCGATCTCTTGATCGATACGCGCTGTTCCTTGGCGGGCGATCGGACGGCACGCGCCTGAACAGCCTGTTCAAAGACCTTGTGCCGCTCGACGACATTGTGCCCGTGCTCCGCCCTGTTTTGTATGCGTTTCGAAAAGACAGGCAGGCGGGAGAACAATTCGGCAACTACTGCGCGCGGGTCGGAAACGAAGAACTTGACCGGATCGTCGAAAAATACCGGAGCCATGCACTACCGACCTGAACATGGAACCGTCTATCTTGTAGGCGCGGGGCCCGGAGATCCTGATTTGATCACCGCGGGCGGGCTCCGCCTGCTCCGCCATGCCGAGGTGGTGGTATTCGACAGGCTCGTCCACCCGGACCTTCTGGATTGCATCCGCATGGACGCCGAGCGCATCTATGCCGGAAAAGCGCCCGGGCAGCATTCCATGCCGCAGGAGGACATTAATCGCATACTCATCGACCGGGCCCGACAATGCCGGAGCGTGGTTCGCCTGAAAGGCGGCGATCCTTTCGTATTTGGACGCGGCGGCGAAGAATGCCTTGCGCTCGCTGAGGCAAACATCCCGTTTCAGGTGATCTCCGGCGTTTCGAGCGCGATCGCTGCGCCCGCCTTTGGCGGTATTCCCGTCACGCACCGCAACGTATCCCCCGCATTCGCTGTCGTAACAGGGCATTCGTGTACGGCCGGGCGGGCGCCGGACTGGAACGCCCTGGCGCGGGTAGGCACCCTGGTCATTTTGATGGGCCTTGGCCGCCTCAACTGGATTGCCGGGCAATTGATCGGGGCGGGACTCGATCCCGAAACTCCAGTGGCAATCGTGGAATCCGCTGCAACGGAAAACCAGAGAACCGTGTCCGGCACGCTCGGTACCATTGGCCTGCTCGGTGTCGGATGCGCCGCGCCCGCAACCGTCGTTATCGGCGAAGTGGCGTCGCTTCATTCCCGAATAACCTGGTTTAACGAAGGAATCGTATCTTCAGACGGAGCATTGCATGATTCGTTCGTTTACAATCCATCCCCAACTGCTTCTGTATTATTATGAGTTTGACCCAAAACGAAATTCGCGAAGCGAATGCGCGGTTGGAGAATGCCTGGCCGGAAGAGGTACTCGCATGGACCTTCGAAACCTTTGGTTCGAACGTGGCCACGGGCACCGGCTTCGGTCTGTCCGGCGTGGCGTTGATGCATATACTTTCGCGCGTCCGGCCGAGCGCTATCGTGTTCTATCTGGACACGGACCTCCTCTTTCCTGAAGCATACGACCTGAAAATCCGACTTGAAAAGCGTCTGGGGATTAAAATTCTTCGTCTTCATTCGGAACTATCCCTGCAAGACCAGGCAGCCCGGGAAGGCGACAACCTGTGGCGCGCCAATCCGGACCGTTGCTGTTTTCTTCGCAAGGTGCAGCCGCTCAGGCAATTTCTGGCCTCGAAAGACGCCTGGGTCACTGCGGTCCGGCGCGACCAGTCCCCCACGCGCAGAAATACTGCGGTCGTGGAATGGGAACCCACCCATAATATCGTCAAAATCAATCCGATAGCATCCTGGACAGACCAGGATGTCCGGCAATACATAACCTTGCACGAGTTGCCCTACAACCCGATGCATGACTGGGGATACCCGAGTATCGGTTGCATTCCCTGCACAAAGCCCGTCAAGAACGGCCAGGATATTCGTTCGGGCCGTTGGCAGGAGCACGACAAGATGGAATGCGGAATTCATTCGTATGCAATCGAGGAAAAAACGCTCGGCAGCTGATGAATATGTACCCGGTGTGGCTTAGCGACCTTGGGCAAAGGCAATGCGTCGTCCTCGGAGGAGGGCACGACGGAGAAGCCGAACGCAAGGTCCAGGAGCTTCTGGCGTGCGGCGCCCGCATAAAAGTGATCAGCCCCTCTTTTTCCAAAAGGCTCGCCGCGCAGGACCGGGTCGAATGGATCCCGCGTACGTACCGCTGCGGAGACCTCGACGGCGCCTTTCTCGTTATCGTCTGCGAGACCAATCCTTCGAAAACGAGACCCGTTTGGGAAGAAGCGCAGCAAAAAAACGTATTGATAAACGCAATGGACGATATCCCCCATTGCTCGTTCGTGGCCGGATCCGTCGTGCGGCGCGGCAAACTGGCGTTGTCCATTTCCACCAGCGGCGCGGCGCCGGCGCTCTCCGTGCGGCTGCGTCAACGCCTGGAAACGGAATTCGGGACCCATTACGAGACCTTCCTCGATTGGATGGCGGCCCTGCGCAAACCGATGTCCATCCGATACCCGGATTTCGATGCGAGAAGGAGCGTCTGGTACGCTATTGTCGATAGCGACGTGCTGGAATTACTAAAGGAAGAACGGACCGCGGACGCCGTGCAACGCCTGATCGCTCTCGCTGGCCGGGAAGTGGTGGCAAATGCAAAAATCGTACGAGAAGGATACCCCGCGCGCGCATCGCGCCCGGATACGACTCGAATGTGAAAGGATACGCTGATCAAAGCGAGCAAACAAGCCGGGGCGGAAACCGGCGCAACGCCCGGGCCGATTCCGGGGGCTTCCCGCTTATTCGCCCGGCGCGAACGTCACGTCGAAATGCACGGTCACTTCGTTGCCCGTACGCAAGGCGCCGGCCAGGGCCGAAGGCGGCCGCATCCCGTAATCCGTGAAGAGGATCGGGGTCATGCCCATGTAGCGCACCGCCCCGCCCTCGAGCGGCTCGGCGGTCACTTCCATGGTTATCGTCTTCGTTACGCCCGCAATGGTCAGCTCGCCCTCGGTAAGCAACGTCGCCGCGTCCGCCTCGGAAACGGCGGCGCCCGTCAACCGATAGACGATTTCCGGATGCTCGCGGCTCTTCAGGGCGCCGGTTATCTTGCGATTCATGATCGTCCCCTTGTCGCCCTTGATCTCGCCGGAGGCCACGGTAAGCGCAAGGCTGTCCGGCGCCGTCGCCTCGCCCGTCCGGACGACCCCGGCGATTTCATGGGCGCGTACGGTCCAGTCGCTGCGGTTCGAGGTACCGTCTATCCAGATCGAACTCTCGGGCGACAGGGCCATCGTTTGCCCCTCGGCGGCGCCCGGCGACGCAAGCATCGCCAGCGCAAGCAAGGCCGCTGCGCGAATCGCTCCAATCTTTCTGGCCGTTCCGTGTTTCGTCGTGGCTTGTTTCATGGCGTCGGTATCCGTTGGGCTGCGTTTTTCCAGTAGGGTCCTGATATTGGACGCTTTTCGGCGCAGGTTGTTGCGCCGCCGCGCCCGGGTCCTGATCGTTCGTCTTTATGGATACTCTGATTAAAGCCACTTCGCTCAGCGCGTCACTGTCGCATGTCAAGGGTGTTATGCTTGTATCGTTGAAATCAGAGAAAACACCGTAGATTCGTGTCTTAGGGGGCGTGACGCGCCCTGCGGGAGGCTACGAGGGGCACGCTGGCTGTGTCATTCCTCATTACGTGGGGCCTGCCACGCTGCTTCGTCATTCCTTGCCAGCGCACCCCTCGCAGCCTCTGAGCTTCGCGGATTTAATCAGAGTATCCTTAGCGACAATGCTTTTCCTGCTTGACAATATGCAAAAATGTACCTTATTTAGTAGATTCATGCGAATCCCGTACGTTTCGGAAACAAACCGGACTGAAATAACCGACGCCATACGCAGGAAGCCTTTCGCCGGAAAGGCTTTCGGTTCCTTCGCCGCTTCGTTGCGATAGCCGCGCGGAAGCAACATACCTACCAACCCACTTCCCATCATGAACAGGAAAAAAACGTCCACAGACGCCGGTTCCCGGCGTGAATTCGTCAAGAAGAGCGCGCTCGGCGCCGCCGCCATGCTGGCCGGATACACCCCGGCCCTGGCCAACACCCCGCGCCGGAGCGCCGCCGCGCGCAAAATGGCCCCCGCGTCCGTCCTCGGCGCCAACGACCGCCTGAACATCGGGTTCATAGGCGTTGGCGGCCAAGGATACAATGCCCATATCGGCGCCATCGACAATCATGGCGCGGAGTTCAACGCGGCGGGCGTGGCCGTGGCCGACGTATTCAACAAGCGGCGGGATCGCGCCGTCGAACGCCTTGGCCTTACCGAAGCGGATGCGTACGCCGACTACCGAAACCTGCTGGAGCGGGACGATGTGGACGCGGTCTTCATCGGCGCCGTGGACCACTGGCATTCGGCGATCGCTACCGACGCCATGGACGCAGGCAAGCATGTGTACTGCGAAAAGCCGATGACGCGCTACCTGCACGAAGCCTTCGATATCTACGACAAGACGATGGAAACCGGGAAGATTTTCCAGATCGGTTCCCAGTATTGCACGGAAGGCAAGTGGCATCGCGCCGCCGAAATGATTCAGGACGGCATGATCGGCCCGCTCGTGCTGGGGCAGGACTCCTACTGCCGCAACAACCCCGACGGGGAATGGAATTATTCGATAGACGAAGATTCCAACGCGGACAATATCGACTGGAGCGCGTGGCTTGGCCCGGTTTCGGATCGTCCGTTCAGCGCGGACGAATATCACCGCTGGCGCAAATACTATCCGTACTGCGCGGGCATCCTCGGCGACTTGCTGGCCCATCGGATCCACCCGCTGATGATCGCCACGGGCGCGCCGGAATTCCCGGTGCGGGTCGCCTCGCTCGGCACGCGCAAGATTACGCCGGACCGCGACGTGCCCGACAACACGCAGGTGCTCGCCGAATTCGAAAGCGGCCTGACCCTCCTCGTGATCGGCAGCACCGTCAACGAGCAAGGGCTCGGACAGGTCATCCGGGGCCACGAAGGTACGCTGTACTTTAGCGGCAACAGCATCGAACTGCGTCCGGAGCGGCCCTTCGCCGAATTCATCGACCAGCAGATCGAGGACAACATCGAGCCGGGCGTAAGCGTGCCCGCGCACGTGGAAAACTGGCTGACCTCCATCCGCGAGAACACGCAGCCCAACGGCAACATTGACCTCTCGATCAAGGCGCAGACGATCATCTGCATGGCCGAAATGTCGACGCGCCTGGGCGAAATGCTGTACTTCGACGAAGCTACGCGCAAGATGACGACGGGCAGCGGACGGGAAGTCGAGCCGATCACCTACGGCACGCTCGAACTGTCGTAAGTTCGTTCCGGCAGGCAAACGGCGGAGGCGGGGATGGAGACGATTCGATTGGCGCGCAGGGCGATGGCTTGTCGCTTCGAGCTGGTCCTCGAGGGCGAGGACGCGCCGCGGCTGCGGGCCGCCGGCGAAGCGGCGCTGCGCGAAATCGAATGGCTGGAAACGAGGCTTTCCAGGTTTCTTCCCGCCTCCGACACGTCCCGGATCAATGCCCGCGCCGCGACAGAGGCCGTGCCGGTCGAGTCGTGGCTGTTCGAGCTGCTGAAACGGTGCCGGCGCCTGCATGATCGCACGAACGGCGCGTTCGACCTGACGGTCGGGCCGCTCATGCAGGCATGGGGATTTTACGGCGACGGCGGGCGCGTGCCGGACGCCGACGCCTTGGCCGAGGCGCGGCGGCGCACAGGCATGCGCCTGGTAAATCTGGACGAGGCGCAGCGCACGGTGCGCTTTGCGCGGGAGGGCGTCGCACTGGATTTCGGGGCGATCGGAAAAGGATACGCAGTGGACGAAGCCATACATATATTGCGGGAGGCCGGCGTAGAACGGGCCTTTTTGCACGGCGGAACCAGTACGATGTACGGACTGGGACAGCCCGCGGACGCCGAAGCCTGGAACGTCGCCATCGTCGATCCCGGGGCGGCGGACGAACCCGTCGCCGTGGTCGCGCTGCGGGACGAAGCCTTGTCGGTTTCGGCCGCGTCGGGCAAATCGTTCGAATTCGAGGGGGTCTGCTACGGCCACGTACTGGACCCTCGCCTCGGAAAGCCGGTGCGCGGCGCCGCGCTGGCGGCCGCCGTAGCCGCCTCCGCCGAGACGGGCGACGCCGTTTCGACGGCCTTGCTGGCGGAAGCGCGCCCGTCTCCCGAATACCGATCCCTGATCATTGAACCGGGCGCGCCCCGTCGTATCTTGCAGAACGGAATGCCCCTCCATTCGCCTGTAAACCATGTTGCGACGCCTGCGGCCCCTGCGTCGAACGGCCATGCAGCGCGCCTGAATTTCACTCCAGCCTAACGACACGCCATGAACGACCGTACGCGCGGCGGCCTGCTGAGCCGCCGGAATTTTCTGAAACGGAGCTCCCTCATTCCCCTTTCGGGCCTGCTTGCGCAAAGCCCCGCCATCGGCGCCGCCGCACGCAGCGCGGGCTTCGAGGAGCAAGTGCAAACCGCGCTGATCGGCTTCGGGCCGCAGGGCCGGGACATCGCGGCGACCCTCGCGCGCATCCCGGAAGCGACCCTCGCGGCGGTGGCGGACCATTACAACGTCATGCTGCGGCGGTCGCAACGTTCGATGCCCGAAGTGCCTGTGTTCGAAGACTACCGCGCCGTGCTGGACAATCCGGATATTTCCACGGTCTTCGTCGCCACGCCAACGCACACGCACCGGCAGATTGCGCTGGACGCCTTGTCCGCCGGAAAGCATGTGTACGTAGAAGCGCCGATGGCCTCGACCATCGAAGACGCGCGGGCGATGGCGCAAGCCGCCCGCGACAACCCGAACCTCATCTTTCAGGTGGGCCTGCTCACCCGATCCCATCCGAACTACCGGTCCGTCTTCCAGTTCATTCGGAGCGGCGCCCTGGGAAGGGCCACCATGGCCCGGGCGCAGTGGCATTCGAAGGAAAGCTGGCGCAGGGTCTCTCCGAACGCCGAGCGCGAAATGGCGCTAAACTGGCGGCTGGACGCCGGGGTCTCTACCGGACTCGTCGGAGAGGTCGGCATGCATCAGCTGGACCCGGCCTTCTGGTTTCTGGGCAAACGCCCGGCGGCGGTTACCGGTCTGGGGCAAATCATGTTGTGGGACGACGGACGCAAGACGCCGGACACGATTCAGGCCATATTCGAACTGGAAGACGGGGTCCCCCTCCTGTACGACGCCACGCTGACCAGTTCGTTCGACGGCGCCTACGACACCTATTCCGGGCGCGACAGCACCATCATGTTCCGCGATCACCGGGCCTGGATGTTCAAGGAAGTGGACGCCCCGTTGCTCGGCTGGGAGGTCTACGCCCGCAAAGACCAGTTCTACAAGGAACTCGGCATTGCGCTGGCGGCGAACGCCACGCAGCTGGACGCGCAAGACATTTCGCCGACCGAAGACGATCCCAACCTGGAGACGCCGTTGTGGTATGCGATGCGGGACTTCGTCGACAACCATGCCTTCGGACCCTACCTGCCGGCGGCGTCCTACGAAGTGGGCTTTGAGGCCGCCGTCATCGCGATCCGGGCCAACGAGGCCATCCTGCAGCGAACGCGCCTTGCCTACGACGACGCCCTGTTTGCGATCTGAACCGGACAACCTATCCGCCCGAAAACCCTATATCCCTATCCTGTCATGCCCAATACGGACGCTCGCCGCACGCGGCGCGACTTCTTGCAAAAAACCGGCGCCGCCCTCGGCGGACTCGCTCTCTCGGGAACGGCCCTGCCTGCCTCTGCACGCGGGGCGCGCCGGCGCCCGCGCGCGATGTCTTCCCACGCAAAGCCCCTTGGCGTAGCCCTCGTGGGCCTGGGCAATTACGCCACGAACCAGTTGGCCCCGGCGCTTCTGGAAACGGAGCAGTGCCGCCTGACGGGCATCGTTACCGGCACGCCCTCCAAGATCGACCGCTGGCGAAGCGAGTACGATATCCCCGAAAAAAACGTCTATAATTACGAAACGTTCGACCAGATAGCCGACAATCCGGATATCCACGTCGTATATGTCGTGCTGCCGAACAGCATGCACGCGGAATATGCGATCCGGGCTGCCGAGGCGGGCAAACATGTCATTACGGAGAAGCCCATGGCCACGTCCGTCCGCGACTGCGAACGCATGATCGAGGCGTGCGAAAAGGCCGGGGTGAAACTTTCGGTGGGATACCGGCTCCACTTCGAACCGCATCACCAGGAAATCATGCGACTGGGGCGGGAACAGGTCTACGGACGGGTCACGGTGATCGAGGCCAGTTTCAGTTTTACTTCGCGCAACACCGAGGCCTGGCGATTCAGCAAGGAAATGGCGGGCGGCGGCGCCCTGCTGGACGTAGGCGTCTACGCCATTCAGGGCGCCCGGTATACGATCGGCGAAGAGCCGGTCCGCGTACGGGCGACGGGGTACAACACGCGCCCGGACGTCTTTACGGAAATTTACGAGACCATCCTGTGGGACATGGAATTCCCCGGCGGGGCCGTATCCACGCACAGCACGTCCTATTCCGCCAACGTGAATCGCCTGTATATGATGGCTCCCCGGGGATGGGCGCGCATCGAGCCGGCTTTTATGTACAATAGCGTAGCCGGCCGCACGAACGAGGGACCCATGGATTTCCCGGAAGTAACGCAGCAAGCCCTTCAAATGGACGACTTCGCCCGATGCATCGCGGCGGACGAAACAAGCAGGGTCTCCGGCGAAGAAGGCCTGAGAGACATGAAAGTCATCGAAGCAATCTACCGCTCAATCGACCGGGGCGGACGCTGGGTGGAAGTGTGAGGGGCAAGGCGACGCCTGTTTTGCAGCGTGCGAATACCCCTCAAGGATCCACCGAAACATACGCGTCGATCAGCGCTTGTTCCCCTTCTTCGCCGGGGGCGGCGTTGCCGTGCTCCATGCCGAGAATGCCCTCGTATCCGCGCTCGTGGATGTATTGGAACACGTTGCGGTAGTTGATCTCGCCCGTGGTCGGCTCCTTGCGCCCCGGGTTGTCGCCGATCTGGAAATACCCGATCTCGTCCCATGACTTTTCGATGTTCGGGATCAGGTTGCCCTCGCTGATCTGCTGGTGATAGATATCGAAAAGCACCTTGCAGGCGGGGCTGTCCACATGCTTGCAGATCATATAGGCCTGGGGCGCCCGGCTCAGAAACATGCCGGGGTGGTTCGACCACCAGTTCAGGGGTTCCAGCACCATGACCAGCCCGTGCGGCTCCAGAATCTCTGCCGCCCTCTTCAGCGATTCCACCACATGCACAGTCTGGTACTCCATTTCCTGACGCTGGTCCACCCGCCCGGGCACGACGGTCATCCAGGTCGCGTTCACGCGTTTCGCCACGTCCACGGACGCCCGAATATCCGCCAGAAAGGCCTCCCGCTTGTCCGCGTCGCCGCTCGCCAGGTTCGGGCCTTGCCAATCGATCTGGTGCGCGACGAAGACGCCCATGCGCATATTCAGCCGGGTCATTTCCTGCGCAATGGATTCCTGCGTCCCGGGGTCGCGCCCCGCCATGCCATTGTCTTCCATGGACCGGAATCCCATCTCCGCCATAAAGCGCAACTGGTCGAGGAGGTCCTCCCCTGCGTGGTGCCTGAACATCCCGAAATGGGGCGCATAATCCAGCGTGAACGCGGGTCGGGCGGCGGAAAAGCCAGGCGGTTCGTTGCGCCCGGACAAACCGGATGCGAAGCCCGCATACGTCAGGGGAAACGCAGCAGAGGCCGCCGCAAGGGAGCGCAAAAAACGTCGTCGTTGCATGGTTCTACGGATTTCGGTTCAAAAAACACGGTCACATGGTTCGGCGGGCGTCCGACATCCTTCCTGTTTCATCGCGATATCCGCCGATCATGGTTAAATGGCGTAAAAGTGGACACAAATTATGTCCACTTTATGCCTGCTTTACGCGCTTTCGCCTCGTCATAACGTCTCCCAGGGCGCTTCCGACAACCCCAGTCGTTCGATTTCGGATTTCGGGGCGCCCGTCCATTCGTGCACGAATACGTTCCCCATATACCCTAGGTCGGCCATGCCCGCCTCCGTAGTCCAGAAGCCGGACGCGGTCAAGTCGCGAAAGAAATTGAAAAACGCGACGCCCTCTGCAAGCGCCGGATCGGCGTCCTCCGGCCAGGCGATCGCCTCGACCAGTTCCATGCGCTGCGCCTGGGCGCACGCCGCGAAGGAGTCCCCGAATCGCTCCCGGGACCAGGCGTTCAGCCAGGCCAATCCCTCGCGCATGGGCTGCTGCATGGCGACCCGATCCAGGACCATGAAGTCCATGAATTCCGGCACGCCCGCCTCCGTCGCGCTGCCCGACCGCTCGTCCGCCGGAATAATCAGGTCCGCGAGGACGCGCGCGGTCTCGTATTCCTCGTCCGTAAAAAACGACGGCGAAAAATCCCCCTCGGCGCGGGCGGACTCCGCCTGGCGGGCGGCGCGTTCGGCGTCGGAAGCCGTCCACCGGCATCCTGCCGCCGTCAGCGCGCCCGGCGCCGTGGCCCCCAGGGCCAGCGCCAGCAATTTAAGCGATTCGCGTCGATTCATAGCGTATGTTTTCGGGCAAATATTCTGCAAAAGGCGCGCATTTGGCAAAGCCCAGGCTACAAGGCGCCTGCGTTGCGGAGTTCGACAATGCGATCCGCCGTGCGCCACGCCAGCGCCAGAATGGTCCAGGTCGCGTTCTTGTGCGCCTGCGACACGAAAGGCGCCCCATCCGTCACGAACACGTTCCGGGCGTCGTGCGCCTGGCACCATGCGTTCAGCGGGGCCCGGGCCGGGTCGTTCCCCATGCGCGCGGTCCCGACCTCGTGAATGATCCGGCCCGGCGCCAAAATGCCATACCCCTCTTCCTCCGAAGGCATGGGCGTAAGGACCTCGCCCCCCATGGCTTCCACCAGCTGGCGGCTTGCTTCCTGGGCATGTTTGATCTGGCGATACTCTTCGTCGCTCCAGCGCACATGGAAGCGCAAGACGGGGATGCCGTACTGGTCCGTCGCGTCCGGATCGATTTCGCAATAGTTGTCGTAGCGGGCGATCATCTCGCCCCGGGCGGAAAAGCCCACCACAGAACCGTACAAATCCCGGTAATCCTGCTTGAGCTGCATCCCGTACCCGCCCCCGCCCCGGGGCCGATCCTCGAAAAGATTATTGATCGTATGAATCCCGCCCATGAAGCCGTAGCTGGGCTGGTCGCGTCCTCCCCACACTTCAAGGTGGTACCCTCGGGCGAAATCGCGGCGGGCGTCCTGCCCGAACCAGGGAATGTAAATGTGCGCTCCGCCTACGCCGTCTTCGTTGTAGGCCGCGCGCCCGACCAGTTGCGGAAAAATTCCAGCCACGCTGGCGCCCGTGGAATCCATAAGATACCGTCCTACGACGCCGCTTGCATTGGCCAGACCCGCCGGATGCCGGGACGAGGTCGAGTTCAGCAGCAACCGGGCCGTTTCGCATGCGCTGGCCGCCAGCACGACGACCCGGCCGCGCACCGCGTATTCCTGCATGTCGTTCCGGTTCACGTACGACACGCCGGTGGCCAACCCCTCCTGGTCCGTGAGAATTTCCCGCGCCATGGCCTGGTCCACGATGGTCAACCGCCCCGTATCGAGAGCCGGAGGCAGCAGCGCCGTCGGCGAGGAAAAATTCGAACCCGTGGCGCACCCCCGCCCGCACTGCCCGCAAAAATGGCACGCAACCCGCCCGTTGCGGGCTTTCGTGAGGATCGAAAGGCGGTTCGCCAGCACCGGAATGCCCAGCCGGGCAGCGCCCTGCATAACAAGCAGTTCATGCAAACGCGGCGCGGGAGGCGGCAGGAAATCCCCGTCCGGCTCGTTGTAAAACCCGTCCCGGTTGCCGAAAATACCCACGAGGCGATCCAGCTTGTCGTACCACGGCGCAAGGTCTTCGTACCCTATGGGCCAGTCGTCCCCCAGGCCGTCCAGGCTATATCCGCGAAAATCGTCCGGGCCGAACCGCAACGAAATGCGGCCCCAGTGGTTCGTGCGCCCTCCCAGCATGCGCGCCCGGAACCAGTCCCATTCCGTCCCCTCGGCGCGGGTGTACGGCTCGCCCTCGATTTCCCAGCCCCCGATGCACCCGTCGAACTCGCCGAACGGTTTCTCTTTGGAAGACGCCCCGCGCGCCCGCGACGTATAATTCCAGGTGAACATATCGCCGTCCGCAGCCGCGTCCCACATGGGGCCTGCCTCCAGCATCGCCACCTTCGCGCCCGCCTGGGCCAGTACGTACGCCGCCATGCCCCCGCCGGCGCCCGAGCCGACAATCACCACGTCGTAGATATCGGGATTGACGATATGTCGCATAAAATTCGAAAATAAATCGACGGGAAAACGGGAACGCGACAGCGGCGACCGCCGCGCACACTGTATTTAACGACGTTTATCGCTCGGATGCAATACGTTTCCGCTCTTTCCCTGGGCAAAGCCTTCGATCCCCTGAAAAATTTCGCTTACGCACGGTTCCGGGGGGTTATGGCACTCCGGCACGTTGCGAGGCGTCAGGCCCGTGCACCGAGGCAGGAAATTATAACCGGCCTGAAGACTCGTTTCCGTCGAAGGGGTCCATTCCAGGCCTATGCCCTCCCCGGCCCCGAAAAAGCCGTAGCCGTTCTGCACGTTGGAGAACGTACCCGGCACCGCAAGCAGGTTCGCGTCGAACACCCGGCCAGGGGGCGACCAGGACGAATCCGCCAGCAGGCCCGAGAATTCCACCTTGCGAAGCCATATGTCCGGCGCGCTTTCTTCCGGATCGGTGATCAGGCAATTGATCTGGTAGGCCGCCCGGACAATCTCGAAATCTCCCGCTATATCTATCGTGAAACGCCAGCCTCCGGGGATGCGTTCGACCCGGTCGTCGTACGAAACGATCACCGGCAACTGCACGGCGGGGGCCACCGGGGACCCCTGCGGCCAGGCTTGCGGGGGAGGCACATTGATGGCGTGGTACGTTACGCGCAGCCCGATAAGGTTCGGCACGTCCCCGTCGATAAAGACAGGAATCTGTACGCTGGACTCGCCGCTGTCCAGCGTAAACTGCGCTGCGGGCGGCACGGTCAACTCGACGCGCGCCGTTTCGCCGTCCGAACGAACCACTTCCAGCAAATACCGCGCCTCGTATTCCGGGCGGAAAGGCGCCATGAAAAAATGCCCGGAGATCAGACTGTCGAAATGCACGCGCTCGTAGGTCCATTCCAGGCGCTTGCCCGTCGCAAGATGCGTGGAAAACACGCGAGCGTCGATCCCGGCCTCCCGGTCGGGGATCAGTTCGTCCGCCACCTCGAAGACGCGAACGTACTGCGTGTCGGCGGCGGAATCCAGAAAACCCCAGATCGTAAAGGGAATGTCTGTCCCGGTAATGGCGTCCACGCTTTCCTCGCAACCAGCGGTCGAAAGGAGCAAAACCGGCAGCAGAACCGCCGGAAGAAGCCGGGTAAGCCATTTCTTGCGCAGGCGCTTCGCAATCGTATCTGCAACGGGCATAGCTAAGGGATACTCTGATTAAATCCGCGAAGCTCAGAGGCTGCGAGGGGTGCGCTGGCAAGGAATGACGAAGCGATGTGGTAGGCCCCACATAATGAGGAATGACACAGCCAGCGTGCCCCTCGCAGCCTCCCGAAGGGCGCGTCACGTACCCCGCGACACGAATCTACGGTATTTTTTGCTGATTTCAACGATACAAGCATGACGACTTGTACAGGCAAACGTGACGCGCTGAGCGAAGTGGCTTTGATCAGAGTATCCCTAAAACTGGACCTTCAGGCCCGCGATGGGAACGAGGGGCAATTGATCGGTGCGGCGGGCCGTAAGCAAATCCAGCGTAAAGAGGTTCGCCCGGTCATAGGCGTTCATCACGCCGGCCTGCAGGGTCATTTCCACCCCGGCGGGCAGATCGAAGGCCCGTTCCACGGTGACGTCCAGCCGGTGATACGTCGGAAGCGTACCCTGGTACGGAATGCTTTCGTAGATGACGCGGGGAAATCCGCGGACGTTGCGGACGTCGACGGGGCCGTCCATCAACACGAACCCGTCGAAGCCCGAGACGGGCGTATACGGCAATCCGGAGCCGAATTGCCACCGGGCGCTGATGTCGAAACCGTATAGCGCCGCCTTGCCCAGCACGTTGAACTGATGGCGCCGGTCGTGGGGCGGACGAAACCGTCCGGGATTGTTCACCGCCGGACTCGCCGGATCGATTTCGTAGCGGGTAGAAGACAGTCCGTAATTCACAAACCCGTAAAAACGGGGGCGGCGCACTTCCAGCCGCAAATCGAACCCGTACGCGGCGCCGTGGGCCTCTTGCAAGCGCGTGGTAAAGCCCGGAAACGCCGTCCATTCCCCAATGAAAATGTGGTCGATGTTCTTGTAAAACCCCTCGATGGAGCATTCCAGCCAGGCGGCAGGTTCGACCCGGTAGCCAAGCAGCGCGTGCAGGGAGCGCATGGCCTCGCTCGAAGGCGTTTGAACCCACGCGGTAAAAATGTTGGTGGCGTCGCGGCGGTCGCTCAGGCCCACCGTAACCTGCCTGTAAACGCCCGCCGCCGCGCTCCATTCGTGAATGCCGCGCTGCAGGCGCAAGCGTAGCCGGGGCTCGAAATAATCGCCCGTGTTGCCCATCGTTTGCACGGTGAGGCCGGGCCGTACGTAGAGCCCGCCGCCCGCGTATATTTCCGGCTGAATGTACGCGCCGACGTTCGTGGGCGCGCCCCGCCCGATCGTAAGGTTCTGAAACAACCCGCCCAGCACGGTTTCCGTAAGGGGCGTACGCAGGAAAAACCCCCACTTGACCTCCGAACGCTGGGCGAAATTCGTCATATTGACGGCCAGGTTGAACAATTCAAGATCGGAAATCCGGGTCGGCTCCCCGCGCGGCCCAAAGGAACTTTCCAGGCGAGAAACGGACACGAGCACTTCGCTCAGGATCGGAAGGATGCGGGGCGCGGAAAGATAGCGGACGCCGAGCGCCGTGTTGCGCCAGCTGACCTCGTCGCTCCGCCGCAAGGGGTCGTCGGTGGGCGTAAGCGTACCCCGGTCAAACGTCCTGAGTCCCGTTACGGAGAGCTGGCGATTCGGTCCGAGGCGCGCATGAATCTTGCCGAACGCGTCGTCGAATACGTAGGGAAGGGGCGCGGACACGTACCGGGAAGCCAACGCGTCCAGCATTGAATACCGGGCGGACCCCAGAAAAGAGATGCGGCCCGGCAAAAGCGGCCCTTCGAGATGCCCTGCGCTGGTAAACGGCGACAGGGCCGCGGAAGCATGGAATTCGCGCTTGTTGCCGTTGCGGGAATGCACGTCGATGACCGAGGAGATTCTGCCCGAAAATTCCGCCCCGAATCCCCCGGCGTACACATCGGCCCGACTGATGATTTCGGAAGAGAACGCCGAATAAAAACCCAGCACGTGGAAGGGCTGGTAAATCTCGATGCCGTCCAGCAGCGTCAGGTTTTGCGTGGGTTCGCCGCCCCGAATGAACACCTGCCCGCCCCGATCCCCCATCAGCACGACGCTGGGTATCGTGGAAAGGTAGGACACCAGGTCCCCCGACACGTCGGGCGACGGAATCAGGTCGATATCTTCCGGGCGGATGGTTTGCTGGCCGGCCGTCACGCGGGCCGCGCCGTCCTCGCGCTCCGCCTCGACGGAAATGCCCTCCATGGCGAGGGCGTCTTCCCGAAGGACGATATTGACCAGCAGGCGGTCGTCGGCGGCTATGTCCAGCGTATCCACATACGTAACGAACCCCACGAAGGAAGCCTGCAACGCGTAGCGACCGGGCGAAATGCGTCCGATAAGAAAAAATCCGTCTTCGTTGGACGCCGAGCCCTTCAGCGCGCCGGTCAGGTTATCGAGGGACACATTGACGCCCTGAAGCGATTCTCCGCCCGGCTCTGTGGTAACGAAACCCCGAACAGAGGCGGATTGCGCCCGCGCGTCGGGCGCCAGGCCCGCCGCCAATCCGGCGATCCCCGCGAGGACCGCCAGCGCCCAGAGGCGGACATGCGCGCTATGTACGCCCCGCAACCTCATGGCCCGGAAGCGGCAAGGCGAGCCAGCGAACGGCGCGCCATGGCATTGTCCGGCTCGATGCGCAAGGCGGCTTCCCAGGCCCGCCGCGCAGGGTCCGAATCCCCCGACAGGGCGTACAAACTGCCCAGGTTGATGAGCGCGTGGACATTGGCGGCGTCCGCCTGCGCCATGCGCTCGAACGACCGAATCGCGGACAGGGTGTCGCCCTGCAACAAATGCAGCACGGCCACATTGTTCCGAAAATCGGCATTCCCGGGGTCCAGATAAAGGGCTACGCCGTAGGCTTTCATGGCTTCGTCGTATCGGCGGGCCTGCCGCAATAACGCGCCCAGGCCCGCATGCGCGTAAGGGTCTTCCGCATAGGTCCGGGACGCGGTGGTCTGGTTCGTAATTTGCGCCTGGAGCGTACGGAGTTCCTCGGCGTACCGCTGCATCGCTTCCGCCTCGTCCGCCCGGCCCAGGCGCATCAGCGCCTGCCCCAGGTTGTAATGCGCGCCCTGATGCCACGGCCACGCCCGCGCAACGGCTTCCAGCGGAGCCAGCGCCGCTTCCCATCGCCCCAGTTTGACAAGGTACGAAGCAGTATGGTATCGATATTCGAGATTATCGGGGGCATGCGCCAGCGCGCGGCGGGCACTATGGAGCGCGCCCTCGAAATCCCCCAAATCGTCCATGAGCAACGCCACCCCGAAATGGGCCTGCGCAAACGTGCTGTCGAGCGCCAGCGCCTCGTCGAAAGCATGGCGGGCGCTGTCCGTCTCGCCCAGTTCGATGTAGGCGCGGGCCATGCCCAGCCAGGGACGGGGATCGGGGGCCAGCGCCAGTTCGCGGCGGTAGCGCGCTACCGATTTTCCGTACTCCTGCCGAAGCCAGGCCGTATTGCCCAGGTTGTTCCAGACCCCCGGATACGACGGACGAATCGCCAGGACGGCCCGGTACGCGGAATCCGCCTTGTCCAGCCGGTGCAGTCCGGCGTAAATGCGGCCGCGCAAAAACGGAATGTCCGCCAGTTCCGGGGCCGCCGCCGCCGCGCTGTCCGCGAAAGCGAAGGCTTGCGCGAAGTCGCTCCGGCTCAGGGCTTCGCTGCCCAGCCGAAGAAAACGGCTAGCCGCAGGGGACATGGGTTGCGCATCCCGCAGGCCGGGCGCGTCCCGATCTTCCATAGATTCCTGATGGCGCGGTTCGTTTGCGCACCCCCCGACCCACGGCAAGCACACCAGGACAAGCAGGGGCAGGCATAGCGCCGCGCCCCGCAAACCCGTCTTGACCCGGATCGGCGGCGAGGGCTTGCGAGACGACGAGGCGCAGGCAAGGCGCCGCCCGCCGCCGCGAATCGCACACAGGAACGCGTTTTTTCGCATGGCGCTATCGGGTTGCGGCGTCGGATGCGGGCGGCGATTCGACCGGAACGTCCTCCAGCGTCTTGCCCTCTGCGCGTTGCCGGGCGGCAGCGGCCCGGGCTATCTCCAGCGCCTGTCGCCGTTCGGTTTCGCGTCCGGCTTGCGCAAACCAGCGGGCCAGCGCGCGCCACCGCGCCGGATCGTCGGGATAATACGCCGCCGCGGCGCGGGCCATGCCGATCTGGTTATCCAGCTCCTCCAGCGCTTCCGTAGCGTCCACATGCCGCTGCCCTTCTTCGAGGCGGCCAAGCGCAATCAACGCGCGCCCGTAATTATACCGAAACGAGGATTCCCAGGGTTTTTCGCGCGCGGCGCGCTCCAGCAAGGGCAACGCGCGCGCCGCGTCGCCGGTTTTGAGCAATAACGCGCCCAGCCGATACGCAAAATCCGCCTGTTCCCCATCCTGCGCCCAGGCCGCCCGCGCATGCGGCAGCGCCTCTTCCGTCCGCCCCGCCTCGTCGTACAATTCGGCCAGCCAGGCATGAACCTGCGCATGGGCCGAATCATGCGCAAGCGCTTCCCCGTACGCCCAGGCCGCGCTGTCGGGAAGGTTCAGCAGTTCGTACGCGCGCCCCGTCTGCGCCCAGACACGGGACAACGCGGCGGCGTCCGTCCGCCGATAAAACCCCCGCACAGACGCCGGAGAAGACGCAATGGCTTCTCGCTGAAGCCGATACCGCCGGATCGCCTCGCTGTAGCGCCCGGCTTCGAACGCGATATGCCCCCGCCAAAACCACCCGTCGCGCAAGTACGGATCCAGGGCCACCGCGCGGGCAAACGCCTCGTCCGCTGGCGCCAGCTGATACGTGCGCATTCGAATACTCCCCATGAGAAGGTAGGCTTCCGGCAGGTCGGGAGCGCGGCCCAGCAAGCGGTCCGTCAGCGCAAGCGCCTCCGGGTACCGCCCCGCCGCCTCTTCCGCCCGCGCTTCCACAAGCAGGCGGAGGACTTCCTCGTCTGCGGCTTGCAAGCGTTCCGCCGGCGTCTCGGGCGGCGCGCCGCACCCCGCCCATGCGCACAGCGCCGCGAAGCACGCCGGCGCAAGCATACGCCGATGCAGCCCGCCGGGCGCCAAATCCGCGGCTTTTTCCGCTGGTTTCAACAAGTGAGGCATAACGGCTTTCAGGACGATGGCGACGCGCCGGGCGAAGCGATTTTGATCAGCGTATCCCGCAAGCGTAACCTTGCGGACGATATTTCGTATAAGAAAAGGATAGGCATGCCGCATTCGCTTGCCCGCCTCCGCTTGCCGCAAACGCCCGGAGCAGCCCGGCGTCAGGGACGGTCGAGATCAAGGCGTAACGGCTTCCGCGACGCCCGACCCCTCGATAATATGTACCTCGCGCCCGGCGGGTATGTTCGCATGCCGCGTCGCGTCGCCGCCAGGCCACTTGACAATCAGCGTGTCCGCCTGCGCGGCGGCGCCCAGTCCGAACGTCAGCGCCTTCTCCGAAGAAACGAGATAGCTCGACCCGGTCCGTACGCGCCGCGTCATCCGCCGCGCCCCCGCGACCGCCGTTACCTGCGCGCCCAAAGCGTCCCGTGCGGCCCGAACGCCTTCGAGGCGTACGCGCAACGAAGCGCCCCCTTGCGTCTCGTTACGCAACAGGTGCACAGGTCCGGCATTCTCCGTAACCAGCACGTCCTCGTCCCCATCCCGGTCGTAATCGGCCAGCGCCACCCCGCGGGCCACCATCGGCGCAGCAATGGAGAACGCGTATTCGGAAAAAAGACCGTCCCCGTCGTTCAGGAAAATCTGGGGCGCCTGCCGATACGACAAGCCCTCCGCAGTCCCTTCCACGTCCGGCGAAATATGTCCGTTCGCCAGGAAAATATCCAGATCGCCGTCCAGGTCGGCGTCAAAAAGGCATAGCCCGAAAGTAAGCGTGGGAAGCGACGGCAACCCCACCTGCGACTGGGCCGCCCGATCCACGAAAACCCCGGGCGCAATCTGGCGATACAGCCCCGCCGGTTCGTTGGCGAAATGCCCGACGACGACCGAGGGGGCGCCCGTACGGTCCAGTACGCCCACGTCCACCCCCATCCCCGCGCGCGCCTGGCCGTCCGCGTCGTAGGCGACGCCGCTGGCCACCCCCGTTTCCACGAATGCGCCGGTTCCGTCGTTCATATACAGCAAATCCCGTTGCGTATCGTTCGCCGCCACCAGGTCCGGCCAGCCATCCTCGTTGAAATCCCATTCGGCGGCGCCCAGCGTCTTGCCGGGGGCAGGCAAAAACCCGGCCTCGGCGGTCCGGTCCGCGAAAACGCCGCCCTCGTTTCGGTAAAAGCGGCTGGGGACACCATCGTACAACTTGGGCGTACAGTAGGTTTTGTCGCGCCCGTTCATGGTGCACCACATATCGGTCTCCGGGGACCAGGCGACATAATTCGCTACGTACAAATCAACCCGTCCATCCAGGTCGGCGTCGAAAAAGATGGCCGACGTACTCCATGCTTCGTCGTCCGCAAGCCCCGCCGCTTGCGTCGCGTCGCTGAACGAAACCTGTCCGCCGGGGTCCGGCGACCGGTCGTTTCTTAGCAGCAGGTTCCGCCCGAGGGCCGTCAGGAAAATATCCGGGTCCCCGTCGTTGTCGTAGTCGGCAATGGCGAGACCCATGCCGTACGCGCGCGCGTTGGCCAAACCGGTTTCCTGGGTAACTTCCCTGAAATAGCCGCCTTCGTTCCGATACAGGCGCACGGCGGGCGGCGCGACGTCCCCCCGGCCCGGCCACGCGCCCCCGGCAACCAGCGCAATATCCTGCCATCCGTCCCCGTCGTAATCCAGAAAACCTGCGCCCGCGCCCATCGTTTCGGGAAACCACATTTCCCCAAAGGCGCCGGTAACATGCCGAAACGCGCCCAGCCCGGCCTCCTCCGTAACATGCGTAAAACGCAGCCCCTCCGACGGCGCTGCCGGAGCAGACGCCTCTTCGGCGCGACGCTCGCCGTCCGCCCCGCACCCGCCCAAGGCAAGGAGCGCGCCCGCAAGCGCCGGAATCAGGGGACGAAGAGCGATCACGGCGCAGGGGACGGAGGAGGAAGTTGCGCCAGATACGAGGCCGCTTCTTCGTGGCCGGGGGCATGTTCGAGCACGGTTTCCCAGGCGGCGCGGGCGGCTTCGTAATGGCCGGAGAGCGCATGAAGGGTGCCCAGGTTCAACCAGACGTCCGGCTGGGTGGGCGCGTGTTGCAACAGGGCTTCGTATCGCCCCAGCGCCGTGGCGGTGTCTCCGGCGGCAAGATGCAGGTTGGCGATATTGTTGTGCAGTTCCAGCCACCCCGGGCGCAGGGAAAGCGCCACCGTAAGCGCCTCGATGGCCTCCCCCACGCGGCCCGACCTGCGCAACGATTCCCCGTACTGCACCCAGAGCAGGGGTTCCATGCTGTTCGTCTTGATGCGTTCCACCCACTGTTCGACGTCGCGCTGCATATCCAGCAGCGTATCGGCGCGGGCAAGGTATCGCGCGGCGCGTTCCGTCTCGCCAAGGCCATTCAGCGCCTGCCCAAGATTGTAATGCGCCGGATAGTGCCATGGAATCCCGTCGGCTACGCGCGCGAGGGTGCTTGCGGCAGCCTCCAGGTCGCCGCTGCGCAAATGCTGTACGCCGTACACGTAGGCGTAGTTCAGGTTGTCCGGGTCCAGTGCAAGGCCCTGGGCGGAGTATGCAAGGGCCGCCTGGAAATCGCCTGCGTCCTCATGGAGTTGCCCAAGCCACATGTACGCCGTGGGGTTGGCGGAATCCGCCGCAATGGCCCGCTCGTACGCCCAGCGCGCGCTGTCCGGCTTGCCCGTATCCGCATAGGCCCGCCCAAGCTGCGTCAGATAGTCCGTCGTTTCCGCAACGAGGCTGCGTTCTTTTCGGTAGAGCGCAAGCGCCTGCGCCGACTCGCCGTACATATAGGCCCCGTTTCCCCGGTTGAACCACACGCCCGGATAGTCCGGGTCCAGTTCCAGCGTCCTTTCGTAGGCTTCCGTAGCCAGGTCCATCTGCCGAAGCGCCGTAAAGATACGCCCGCGCATAAAAGAAATATCTGCGAGATCGGGCGCATAGCGGGCCGCGCTGTCCGCCAGCACGAGCGCCGCGCTGTAGTACTTTGTCTCGAAGGCCTGCTCCGCCTCGAACAGAAATTCCACCGCTTTCGGGTCGGCGTCGCGGCGCGCCAGTTCGGTCCGGGACGGGGCGTCCCCCGAACCGCCGCATCCCGCCGAAGCGAGAACGATCGTCGCCCCGAGGCGGGCTATCCATGTGCTTGCGCTGCGCATAAGGGATACTCTGATTAAGTCCGCGAAGCTCAGAGGCTTGCGAGGGGTGCGCGGGCAAGGAAATACGCAGCGAAGTGGGAGGCCCCCCAAAAATATGGAAGACACAGCCAACCCACCCCACGCAACCACACGAAGGGGGCGCCCCAAACGC
>JAJDWX010000042.1 GCA_022825385.1 Rhodothermales bacterium | reverse complement strand
TCAGGCGGTACCGATACCGCTGCGTTCCCTCTTCCGAAAGAAACGTCTCCAGCGCTTCGTACTGAGGAGACGACGGCGCCACCACCATGGGGTTCGGCGCGTCCTCCGGGATCAGGCGCGGATTCTCCAGATAGTCCCGCGACGCGCCGCCTATGGGTTCCCAGCGATAGTCCAGATGCTCTTCGCCCGCCGCGTCCGAGGCGTGGCAGTCGATGGCGCCCGTCTCCAATTCGTCCAGAAACACCGCCGACGGGCATTCCAGGCGAGGCGGCGTACGCCACGCGGGGTCGAGCGACACGTCGGAGGATACCGGTCCCTCCGCGCCCACCCCGATGACGCCCGGCCCGCCGTTATCCCCTGCGCATTCCTCCGCGAACGCATCGGAATCCAGAAAAAGACCGCACTCCTCGTGCAAATGGGGCGCGGCGGGGGGTTCCTCGGGGAAAACGGGCTTCGTCGGGTAGCCCTCTTCGATGACTTGGCCCTGGACAGGCACAACAAACGCAAACGCCAGCGCGACGAATGCGCAAACCCACCTGGCCGAATGCCTCGAATATATTTGCATGGCCTGCGCCTGGCTGAAAATCGCTATGGGAAAAACCGGATACATCCCTGATAAATTGCAGAATTACAAGGTTAAAATCAAGAAGCGAAAAGAAATTCTTTCGGAAAGAACCGTTTTCGACGGACGCCCGGATGGCGGCGCGCGGGCGATTCGGGACCAGAAGGCGCCCGGAAACAAAACGCCACGCCTGCGAGTTATTATGGAATAGCCTTTATCGCGCCTGAAGAAAAAACACGCGAAGAAAAAACACGCGAAGAAAAAACGCGTGAAGAAAATAACGCGCGAAGAAGGAACCTGCGAAAACGGGGCCATAGCTCAGTTGGCAGAGCGCTACAATGGCATTGTAGAGGTCAGGGGTTCGATTCCCCTTGGCTCCACCCCTTCGTCCGATCGTCCGGGGCGCCCGTCCCGCAAGGCCACAGATACCAAAGCAACACAGCGGGGCCTGTGGTGCGCCTTTTCGCGAAACATCGGGCCCTGAATATGCATGCCAGCCCATCGCCCGACGCACCCTTATGTATTCGCGAAAAGGCGCACCACAGGCCGCGAAACAAGCATTGCCTTAATTATTTAACCTCGCAATTTTCGCGCCTTACTTTTTTAACTGCCTTTCTGGAAAGGGTACGCTCCAACAAGAGTCAGAGGGGTCTGGGGCGCGCATTTTCACGAAATATAGGGCCCGAGATCGGCTACTCCCTCGTAGCCTGCCGCACGTTTATGTTTCGTGAAAATGCGCGCCCCAGGCCCCGTCAAGCCGAAAGCGCGAATAAAGAGACCTGGAAGGCGCACGCTTTTTCATTGCCTGGTTTCCACGCGGGCCGCCTCCGGGCGCCAGGGCCTGCCGACGGGAGCCCAGGGCGGCGCCACGTCCTGCCGAATAGCCCCCAGGCGTTCGATTTCAAGGTGCACGACATACCCCGGGCGAAGATACTTCGGAGGCTTCATTCCCAGTCCGACGCCTTCCGGCGTACCCGTGGATAAAATATCTCCCGGAAGCAACGTCATAAAACGACTCGCATAACTTACGAGAAAGGAAACCGGAAATATCATATCGCGCGTGGAACTGTCCTGCCTTTTTTCGCCGTTGAGCGTAAGCCGCATATCCAGATTCTGCACGTCGGGAATTTCGTCCGGGGTAACGAGCGCGGGACCCATCGGGGAAAACGTATCGCAACTTTTCCCCTTCACCCACTGTCCGCCGCGCTCGATCTGGTAGGCCCGTTCGGAAACGTCGTTCATAATGGAATAGCCCGCCACATAGTCCAGCGCCTCGTCTTCCTCGACATATTTCGCCCGCCGCCCCACGACCGCGGCCAACTCGATTTCCCAGTCGGTTTTTTTCGAGCCGCGCGGCAGCACGATGGGATCGAACGGCCCGCTGAGGGACGAAGTCGCCTTCATGAACAACACGGGCTCCTCTGGCGCGGCCATATTCGATTCCTTGGCATGCTTGTGGTAATTCAGTCCGATGCAGAGAATCTTGCCCGGACGCGCCACCGGCGCGCCAAGACGCTCGCGCGCATCCACGCGCGGGGCCTCGGCAGCCTTGCCCGATGCAAGCCACGCCTGGAGGCGGGCCATGCCCTCTCCGGCAAAAAACGCTTCGTCGTAGTCGCAGACCGCGGCGGAAGCATCCACGCGGGTTCCGTCTGCAAGCAAAAGGCCCGGCTTTTCGGCGCCGAGCGGACCAAATCGAATAAGTCGCATACGAGGGCGAAGGCTGCAATAAGGACGAATCAGGGACGAAGCAACATAGCGCCCCCGTCTATGGGGAAAAGAGAACCGGTAACGAACGCCGCTTCGTCCGAGCAAAGGTACAAGGCCAGGGCCGCCACTTCCTCCGGCGTCCCCATCCGCCCCACAGGCTGCGCCGCGGCAAGCTGGTCGTATGTTTCCTGCTCCTTGCCCGGATAATATTTGGCGAGATACCCGTCCACGAACGGCGTATGAACGCGGGCCGGGGCAATGGCGTTGCACCGAATGCCCTCCCGCACATAATCGCAGGCCACGGAGAGCGTCATCGTCAGCACGGCGCCCTTGCTCATGGAATAGGCGAAACGATTCGGGACGCCAATGGCCGAGACGGTCGAAGCCATGTTCACGATGGCGCCGCCGCGCCCGAGCATGCTCCGCAGGGCGGCGCGAAGGCAATGGTACGCGCCCTTGACGTTCACCCGATACACCCGGTCGAAATCCGCTTCGGACGTCGTGGCCGCGGCGCCCACGTGGGAGACGCCCGCATTGTTGACAAGCGCGTCCGGCGGCGCAAGGTCCCCGTCGATGGCCCGGAAGGTTTCGCGCACCGCTGCGCCGTCCGCCACGTCGCAGGCGTAAAAAACCGCCGACGGCCCGATGGCGGCGGCGAGCGCGGCGCCCGCCTCCTCGTTCACGTCCAGCAACGCGAGGCGGGCGCCTTCCCGCGCAAACCGCTCCGCCGTGGCCTTGCCGATCCCTGAAGCAGCTCCGGTAACGACGGCGACGCGGCCCGCAAGCCGCCCGCCGGAACGATTCGCTTCCCGCATGTCAGGAGCAGGCTGATTCATATCCTGATTACTCTTCTATACGGGCATCCAGCTGGGTGGGCCAGGGATCCAGCCCGGCCCGGTGCTCCGCCACCCGCGCCGCAATCTCTTCCAGCGCCTCCGGGTGGTCTGCG
This sequence comes from Rhodothermales bacterium, assembly GCA_022825385.1. Taxonomy (GTDB): domain Bacteria; phylum Bacteroidota; class Rhodothermia; order Rhodothermales; family VXPQ01; genus VXPQ01. The sequence goes on along the minus strand of JAJDWX010000042.1, from coordinate 109,849 downwards.
GACACGTCGAACCGCTCGGACGGATCGTGTTCCAGATGATGCAGTATCGGCGGATCGCGCGGCACGGGATCGTCTCCTATGTAGGCCCGCTGCGTGATGAAATGCGCTTTCCAGGGACCGACGCGCGCAGCAAAAATGCGTTCGCCCCGGTAGTACAGAATCATGTCGTGGGCATCCTCGTCGCTTCCTCGAAGGATATTTCCAATATCCATCCCGTCGATCACGCGGTCGTCCGGAACCGGTACGCCCGCCATCCCCAACACCGTGGGAAACACATCCATTGCCGTCACAAGCGCCGAATTAACCGCTCCCGGCGGCACGGCGCCCGGGCGCCATGCAAGCGCAGGCACCCGCATGCCCCCCTCGTACGTGGTGCCCTTGCCATCCCGCAAAAGCCCCGCCGAACCGCCGTGCGTGCGGAAAATCAGCCACGGGCCGTTGTCGCTCGTAAAGAAAACGAGCGTACGCTCCGCAATGCCCTCTTCTTCGAGCGTCTGCATGACTTGTCCTACGCTCCAGTCGATCTCTTCGATCACGTCCCCGTACAGCCCCGCCTTGCTATGACCGGCGAACGCTGCGCTTCGGAAAAGCGGCGTGTGCGGCATGGTATGCGCCAGATACAGGAAAAACGGCTCCTCGGCATGGTCCCGAATAAAGGCCACCGCCTCCTCCGCATACCGACGGGTGATCGTTTCCTGATTAACCGGGCGTTCGATGACCTCTGTGTCGCGCAAGAGCGGCACATTCCAGTATTCGGATTTGGGTTCCCAGAATATTTCCTGCCATTCGCCGCCTGCCACGCGATCCATATCGTTGGAATAGGGAATCCCGTAGTAGGAATCGAACCCGTGGTTGGTCGGCAGAAACGGTTCGAGATGGCCAAGATGCCACTTGCCCACCATGCCGGTGGCGTACCCTGCGTCTTTAAGCGCTTCGGCTATCGTAATTTCGCGCGCCGGCAAGCCCAGTCTGGAATCCGGGAAAAGCACCCGGCGCCCGTCGCTGGCCATCCCGCTGCGGATTGGCAGGCGCCCCGTAAGCAGCGCGGCGCGGCTCGGGGTGCACACCGAAGCGCCCACATAGAATTGCGTGAATTTCATGCCCTCCGCCGCCATGCGGTCCAGATGGGGCGTACGGATAGTCGGGTGCCCGTACACGCCGATATCGCCGTAGCCCAGGTCATCCGCAAAGATGAGCACCACGTTCGGCCGGCGATCTTCCTGCGCTGCCGAGGGCCGAGCGAGAAGCATCGTAAGCGCGGCAAGCCACGCAGCGCATATCGGAGCGCGGAAACAGGCGGCAAGGCAACGAAACGGCGAGCGGGCCGGACGGAAGGCGGAAAACGAGTGCGGAGCAAACATGAAAGGCGCGGGAATAGTGCGGAAAGATACGCTGATGAAAATTCGCAAAGGTCAGAAGCGGCGGGGGCGCGCGGAAACACGGGTTTTTGGGGAGTATTTTGCGAGGCGGACGGCTTATTCCTCCTGTTTCGCTTCCGCCACGCGCTGGCGCAGCACGCGCGCGTTTTCCGTCAGCTTGCCGAAGTTGCCTTCTGCGATGGCCTGCTTGTCCAGCAGGGAAGACCCGACGCCCACCGCCGAGGCCCCGGCGCGAATCCAGTCGCCCGCGTTCTCCGGGGACACCCCCCCGGTAGGCATCAATTTCAAATGCGGCATGGGAGCCAGAACTGCCTTGAAATACGACATCCCCACCACGCCGGACGGAAACACTTTGACTATGTCGGCGCCCGCCTCGGTGGCTTCAAGGATTTCCGTGGGGGAGAAAGCCCCCGGCATCGCCGCCGCGCCCCGTGCATGCGCGGCGAGGACGATTTCCTTTTTGAATACCGGGCTCACTACATAGCGCGCGCCGGCGTCGAGGGCCCGTCGAACGTCCTCGGCGTTCAGCACGGAACCCGCCCCGATCTCCACGTCGGGCATGGCGGTCGCAACCTCGCCAATGGCCTGCAAGGCGCCCGGCGTCGTAAGGGTAATTTCGATGGCGACCACCCCGCCCTCGCGAATCGCCTCCACGACGCGAAGGACATGCGCGGCGGCGGGCAAACGCACCACGGCCACCACGCCAGAGGCAAGGATGCGTCTCAGGACCGCTTCGCGGGCATGCGGGACGGGCATGGCGTTATCGTGCTTTTTTAGAAGAATCGGGAGGCGCAGGCAGCGCCCGCAACGCAAAGATACGACCTGCCGGCGGGAACCGGAAGCGCAAGGCGGCGCTACCCCTCCCACCCCGGCGTCAGGGCGACCTCGACCTTGCGGATGGCGCCTTCCCGGCGGAATATGCTTTCGCTGGACGCGCGATCCAGCGTCGATCCGGCAAGCGCGCGGGTAGCTCCGTCCCGGTCCGTGATATGGACGCCCGCCTCTTCGGCCACGCGATACGCGAAGGCCGTCTGGCAACAGGTGAACGCCAGCATATCCGGCAGCAACTCCAGCGTTTGGCGGCGCCCTTCCGTGTCGTACCAGCGAAATTCCGCCGGGCGCGTCAGAAATTCGCCGCGCCGCAAGAGCGTAGGTCGAAAATGGATCCGGCCTGCTCGAACAAGCACCCCCAGTTCGCCCCAGCGGCACAAAATATCTTCCTTCACCTGTCCCGTCATGCCCGGTTGCTGCGCGCCCGCATGCGCCGGGGTATGGGAATACGGATCCGAAGGGAAAGCCCCGAACTGCTCCGGGGTTCGGTGCATGCCGAGGCCGCTGCGAATGGCGTAGTACTGCTCGGCCAGCCCGCGACGCACGGCCTCGTCCTCCCCGGCGTCTTCCGCGGCGCGGAAACATTCCAGCACGGCCAGCAGCAGTTTGGACACCATGTGCCAATAGACGCTTCCCAGTCCCTCGTATCCGTAGAACGTGCCGGAGCGCCCGGTGTACGAACGATGGTCGAACACGTCCTCGAACAGGGCCAGCACGGCCTCGCCATCCCGCTGGACGGCGCGGGCGTATTCCTGCTCCCGCCGCAATGCGTCCAGCGCGGCCCGCACGGAGTCCGCATTGCGGAAAGCGCCATGAAAATGCCACCCTCCTTCCTCGTCCTGCAGGATCAACCGGCGATCTCCCGCGCTCGCCATGGCCTCGAGAAGCGGGACGCCCTCCACGCGCTCCGATCCGATCCGGTTCTTTTCGAGAAACCGGGGCAGCCTGCGGTCGGGGTACAGGAGGTAGGTGTTCCGCCGCGGGCAATACAACGGCCCGGCCCGCATCGCGGACAATACCTCAAGTGCCTCCTCGCCCGAAAGCGTTCCCGCGCTGAGCGCGGCCACCTGCCCTTCCAGCATTTCGTACATGGGCCGGATCGCCACGGCGTCCGCGGACGAAACCGACAGCAGATTGTATGCATGAAAAAGGCCGTCCGGGCGGCGGGCGGCCCGAATGCTGCGGCTTGCAAACGTCGCGGCGCGATCCAGCAGCGTTAGCGCGGCGCCAAGGCGGACAGGCCGCGCCCTGCCGGAAAATCCCCGCTCGTATATCTGCCTGCGATACGCGCTCCCGGCTTCGCCCAGCGCGTCCATGGCCTTTTTTCGGTCCTCGTCGGTCCAGGGGCCCGCCGCAAGATGTTCGAACCGGCCCAGGGCGTCGGAAATCGCCTCCGCAAAACCGGCGACTTCTTCGGAAATCTCCAGCGTTTCGCGCGGCGCGGCGGCGAATAGATCGGCGACCAGGCGCGCGAACCGGTGCAGGTAACACAACGTAACCATGGATACGCCATACCCCACAAGCGCATTGTTCGCATCGTTCCACTCGGGACGTTGCGTATTCATCCAGACGCCGCCCTCCGGGATGAAACTGGCCAGCCGCGCCAGGATCGCGACGAGCAATTTCTCGGCCAGGTTCACCAGATACGGGTTGCCGTCGGCCCCCGGAACCAGTTTGCCGTCCCCGCCGATCTCCGCGGCGCGGCGGGCGGAACCCGCTGCCGATTCGTCATCGAAATCGATGGTTTCATGGGGATTTTCGATCAACGCGCGGTACGACCGGATGCGGTATGGCACGTCGGCGTAGGCGAATATCTTCCGGTCCAGAAACGCCTCCAGCTTCCCCGGATGGTGCATGCGGGAGCATTCGAGCAGTTTGAGCAGGTAGGCGATTTGATGATCCCCCCAGTACCCGATATACGACCACGGATCGTTGGGATCGAGCACTTCCCAGTCGATGCCGTCCTGGGTCAGGCGATAGGGGTTGTACCCGTCGGGCGTCGATGCGTTGACGAACTTGCAGACCATGCTTTCGACATACTCCGGGAAGGAAAAAGCCAGCGCTTCCCAGTTCTGGAAAATGTCTCGCCAGTTGCCCTCGTAGGCGATTTTCCGGGAGCCGTCCTCGTTGTGCGTATCGATGGCGAACCGATTCCACGGACGACTCGGATCGCCATGGCGGCGCCCGAACGTAAGCGGCAAATATTCATGGCACAGGCGCTCCATCTGTGGATCGTTCAGGGCGGCGGCGTCCGCAAGCAACCGGGAAACCGGCGCCTCGTCGGGAAGGTCTGCAATCCATGCCGCGCGGCGGGCCGCTACCCGGCGGTTGCGGCGGCGCAAAAAGTCCGCCAGGCCAGATCGGGATACCTGGCCATTCCCTGCGAACACCCCGCCCCGCATTACATTGAACAGGACGTGCGAGAAATGCCGCGCCGCCATCATGGGTTCGGCGGTCTGCTGCACGCCGTCCGCGGCGGCCACGAGGCGGGCGAGGCGCTCGCCCCCTTCCCGGACATCCTGTGCTATCCGGGCGGCCAGGTCCGTCTCGCCCCGGAAATGCGCGTTCAGCAACGCCCGCAACGCAATCACCTGATCCGGCCCCTGCCCCACGTCGGCCGCCACGTGCCAGACGCGCTCGCCGCCGGGCGGCGCCTCGAACGTCCCCTGCACGAAATAGGCTCCCCGTACGCCCCGCGCGTCCTCTTCCTGCTCCACGGCAAGGCCCCGCCGAAAACGATCCAGCTGCGCCGCGGACAACAGATGCGCCTCGGCGTCCAGCCCCACGGACCACGCCACCGTGGCCCGGAGGGCCTCGCTCGGTTCGGGCTTGTCCACCGGGATGGAACTCAACGCAAACAGCGCCGGACCCGCCGGCCCATACCATTCGCTCTTCTTGTAGGCGTCCACCAGGTTGCTGCGGTCGGCCTGCATAACCTGCGGGACCCCGTAGGGCATAATGTTCAGCAATCCGTCCAGCGCCCGTACGCGAACCGGCCCGGAACCCACGTTGCGAAGCATGGAGCGCTTGACGAAACCGAATTGCCGGCTGACGCTCCAGGCGCTGACAAAGACAAGTTCAAGGTCGAGATTGACTTCCTCGTACCGAATCTGGTGCCCGTACACGCTTTTGTACAGATTGCGCTCGATGGCGTACGCGCCCTTGCATCGGTCCGACAACGGTTCCCACAGGGCATATCCGCCCGACCGCTCCACCAGAAAAAGCGTCTTTCCGCCTACCTGATCCTGCGCGTCGTGGATCTTGTCGTCCGTGCAATACGGGAAAAGCGCCTGCTCGGCGGTTCCCCGGCCCGCCGTCAGCGCGCCGTTGCTCGACGCAAACAACCAATGGTCGCCGTCGCTGACCATCGACATGAAAAACGGAGGCAACCGGTCGCACCGCCCGATCTTGTAGAACGTCTCGCCGTCCAGGCGGGCGAAGGCGCCCGTAACCGGTCCATCCACATGCCGCGCGGGAACATCCCCCAGGAAAACGGGCGTCCCGCCGGATTTGCCATTCCCGCTGGATGCGCGCACGGTTACGACCCGACGTAGAAGGGAATATTGGCGTGGGCGGCATGCCCGGCGCCGTCGTACACATACACGAAGAGGCGGTACGCGCCTTCCTCGGCGGGCGCCGTCAGCGTGACTTCCGGCGCATCGGCGCGGTCCAGCGCGTTGGCCATCTGTTCGGGCACCTCCTCGTCGTCGCCTCCCTCGCTTTGCGCCGTGCTCTCGCGACGCACTTCCCATGCGTACCGCAGCGCGTCGCCGTCCGGGTCCGTGGACGCAACCAGCGCCGGATAGGATTCCCCGGGGCTAAGATAAATGCCTGCCGGGGCTTCCTGGCCATTGAGCAGCATCTGCTCCAGGCGGGGACTCCGGTTTTCCGGCCACGCGCCGTTCCATACGTAATGCATCACGTCCACCGTTTCGGTTTCTTCTCCGGTGGGCAAGAACATGCCGTACCAGGTCGGCGTCCGCTCCTGCTTTTGTCCCCACAGAAAAACGTACGACCCCACGCACTGGTCCCGCATCGCTTCGATGACGGTCCGGTAGCGCCTCAGGTAATCGTCCGCCTTGACGGAACTGTTGTTCTCCAGCGGCGCGCCCCAGGGCGTAGAAGGCACCTCCCAGTGGCCGGTCGCGCCCCATTCCGTGACCATGAACGGCCCCTCCCACCCGATTTCCTCAATGTACCGGGGCAGGTTTTCGATATCCGCGTACATCTGAATGCTGATCAGGTCCAGGTCGGGCGCCCGGGTCTCGATGTCGTGGGCCAGTTCTCCCCAAATCCCCGCCAGCATGGTGGTCGTAAGGTGGTTGGGGTCGATTTCGTGAATCATCTCCGAGATTTCGTTCACTGCGTCCCAGACCCGCGGATTCGTGGAACCCAGGTTCAGTTCGTTGCCGATGCCCCAGATGATCAGCGCCGGATGATCCTTGTATTGCATGACCTCGGCCCGAATCCGTTCGAGTTGCTCCGCCACCGCTTCTTCGTCGTCGTAGTCGAATCCGAAAATGCCCCGGCCTTCGCCCTCGCGCTCTCGCGCAATCTCCAGCCCCATCGTAACCGCCAGCCCCGCCTCCTGGGCGCGCCGCAACACCTCCTCGCCCGTATCGCGCCCGTTGTCCGTGCGCCACGTTCGGAACGAATTGGCCCCGTGCTCGGCCAATCGTTCTATGTCCCCGAATTCAAGGCCCGCGCCATGGATGTAAAAAGGCTCCCCGTCCCTGAACAGTTCGTAGCGGCCGTCCGCGTGGCGCAATTCCATCTTGACCGGCCCTGCTGCGGAAGGGGCTTCTGCCGAAGGGGTTTCGGCGCTCGACTGGCATCCGGCAAAAACGAGTCCGGACAGCAGCAGGCCTGCGATAGAAGAATGCAATGATTTCATGACAGGTACCGGGCTAAAATGCATAAAGAAGGCAAAGCGGCGTTGCGCGCGGAAAGCGGCGCGGCGGCGCGGGAAAGATCATTTCACCAGCGTCTTTTCCAGTTCTTCCAGCGATTTTCCTTTCGTTTCCGGCAACACGGCCAGGACGAAAAGGAACCCGGCGGCGGCGAAGAGGCCGTAAATCAGGAAGGTCGGCGCGCTGCCGATCTGGTCCAGTTCCCACGGAAAGACGAGTTGCACCGTAAAACTTACGGCGGAATTGATCAGGCCCACGAACGAAATGGCCAGCCCGCGGATTCGGTTGGGAAACAGTTCGGAAAAGAGCACCCACATCACCGGCCCGATCGACACGGCGAAAAAGGCGACGAATCCGAGGATGCCTGCCAGAATCAGGCCGGGATTGATGGAAATAGCCGCCGTAACCAGCGTACTTTCGTGTTCCTGCGCGGCTTCTTCGCCCAGCGCGTCGGCCAGCGCCGCCTTGAACGCGACGTCCGAGCTGTACGTTTGGCCCGTCATGGACGCCAGCGCCTCCGTTGGCACCTCCGCCGGCAGCGACGCTGCCGCATCCGGAGTCAGCGTATATTCCGCCTGGAAAAAACCGAACGCCAGCACCAGCATGGAAACCGTAACCCCGCCCAATCCGATGGAGAGTAGCGGCTTGCGCCCGAGGCGGTCGATGAGCGCCATGGCCAGCACGGTGAAAACCAGATTGGTCAGGCCGACAAGAATAGCCTGCACAAACGACGCATCCGTGCCGATGCCGGACTGTTCGAAAATCATCGGGGCATAGAAAAACACCGCATTGATGCCGGTGATCTGCTGTATAACGGCCACCACGACCCCGATAAGCAGCACCAGACGCAACGCCGGCGCGAACAACTCGCGCAGGGGCACCTTTTCCTTGTCGGCGTCGCTTGCGATGCTGGCCTTGACGGCCTGTATTTCCTCGTCCGCGCGTTCTGCGCCGCTGGCCCGAATCATGACAGGCCGCGCCTGCGCCTCCCGGCCCCGCATAATCAGCCAGCGCGGGCTTTCCGGCACCAGGAAAAGACACGAGAAATACAGCACGGCGGGGAAGGTCTCCAAGCCCAGCATCCAGCGCCAGTTCCAGGCGTCGAACCGCAGCGCTTCGGCCCACGCCATGTCCCATTGCCCCAGTTTCAATATGAGGTAGTTCGTAAAGAACGCCACCGAAATGCCGATCACGATGTTCAACTGATTGAACGAAACCATGCGACCCCGTATGGCGGGCGGCGAAATTTCCGCGATATACATCGGCGCGATGATAAGCGAAGCCCCTACCCCGAATCCCCCGATCATGCGCGCCGCCACCAGAAACCAGAACGAAGGCGCCAGCGCAGAGGCGATCGCCGAAATGGCGTACAAAACGGCGGCAAGGAAAAGCACCCGCCGACGCCCGAACGCGTCGCTCAGGGGGCCGGCTACCATCATGGCGAGCGTAGCCGTAAGGGTCAGCGAACTGACGGCCCATCCCAACTGCAAACTGGTCAATTCGAACTGCTGCTCTATGAATCCGACGACGCCGGATATGACGGACGCGTCGAAGCCCATCAGAAAGCCCCCAAGGGCGACGATCAGGGCGGTGCGGGTTATGTAGCTGCGGTCGGGCACGGCGAATTCACGAAATATTCAGGGGCGACGTTCGGGCCTTAAGGATACTTCCCATTTTGAAGGTATGCAAATTTCTCCGCAGATTACCCCGATAAATACGCCGGCATCCCCCGAAAAACGAACCGCCGGGCGATTTCAGCCCAGGTTTTCGAGATTTTTGCGGAGCCGGGCAAGGTCCGCGACGGCGTCCCGCTCCTTTTGACGCTCCCGTTCGACCACCTCGGGCCGCGCGCGGGCAACGAATTGCTCGTTCGCCAACTTCCGGCGAACGCTCCCGAGAAAACGCTCCTTTTGCGCGATTTCCTTGTTCAGGCGTTCGCGCTCCACGGCCAGGTCGATGATACCGGCCAGCGGGACGAACGCTTCGCACGGCCCGGCGACATGCGAAGCCGCCCCCGCCGGACGCGACAGGTCGCTGCCCACGGTCAGCGTCCGTACGCGCGCCAGCGTACGAAAATACCCGCCGTGCGCAGCCAGGATCTCGCCGAGGCCTTCCGCGTCGGGCGAAACCTGGACCAGCGCGTCTACTTCCGCGCCGGGGGCCACCCCGTACTCGCTTCGGATGTTCCGAATGCCCGATACGACGTCTTGTATCCGGTCGAACGCCGCCGCGCGATCCGCGTCCATGCACGAAGCGTCCTGCGCGGGCCAGGGAGCCGTCATGCAGCAGGCGCCTTCGTCCCGGGGTTGCAACTGCGCCCACAACTCCTCGGTAAGGAACGGCATGAACGGATGCAGCAGCCGGAGCATGGCATCGTAGAGTTCGACGGCCAGCGCCAGCGTTTCCTCGTCCGGCTCCTCCCCCGCCGCCGGTTTGATAAGTTCGAGATACCAGTCGCAGTAATCCTTCCGGAAAAGATCGTATATCCGGGCCAGTGCTTCGTTCAGGCGATAGCGCGACAACGCCTCGTCCACCTCCCCTATCGCGACGTGCAGCCGGTGCGCCATCCACTGCTCCACCAGCGCCAGTTCTTCGAAAGCGCGCGTCCGCCGATACGTTTTCCCCGGCTCCAGGAACCGTCCGAATACCCGAAACGCATTCCATATCTTGTTCGCAAAATTGCGCCCCATCTCGAATTTCGTCGGATCAAGCCGGATATCCTGCCCCTGCGCACACAGAATCACCAGAGAAAACCGGACCGCGTCGGCGCCGTACTGGTCGATCATGTCCAGCGGATCGATGCCGTTGCCAAGGCTCTTCGACATCCAGCGCCCCTGCTTGTCCTTGATCATGCCCGTAATGAAGATGTCCCGGTAGGGCGGCTCGCCCATAAAGCGGCATCCCGCCATAATCATGCGGGCGATCCAGAAGAAAAGAATGTCGTAGCCGGATACAAGCGCCTGCGTAGGATAGAAATACGCCAGGTCTTCCGTCTCTTTCGGCCATCCCAGCGTGGCGAACGGCCACAACCACGACGAAAACCAGGTGTCGAGCACGTCCTCGTCCTGCGCCATGCCGGGGCCGGGCCGGTCCACCGACACCACATACCCCCTCCGCTCGTCGATCCGGCCCTCCTCGTCCACATGATACCAGACGGGAATGCGATGCCCCCACCAGAGTTGCCGGGAAATGGTCCAGTCCCGGATGTTTTCCATCCATCGAAAATATTCGTTTTCCCAGCGCTTCGGGTGAAAAACGACCTTGCCCGCCCGCGCCGCTTCGATCGCCGGTTCGGCCAGCGGCTCCATTTTCACGAACCACTGCCGGGAAACAAGCGGCTCGATGATCGCGCCAGACCGGCTCGACACGGGAATCGTGCCTTTCATGGACTCGGCGCGGACAAGCAATCCGGCCCGGTCCAGGTCTTCCACGATGCGGTCGCGGGCGGCGAAGCGATCCATCCCCTCGTACGGTCCGCACGCTTCGTTCAGCGCGCCGTCGGGCCGAATCACATTGACGACCTCCAGGCCATGCCTGCGTCCGATCTCGAAATCGTTCCGGTCGTGGCCCGGCGTAACCTTCAGCGCCCCGGCCCCGAAATCCATCTTGACATAGTCGTCCGCAATCACGGGAATTTCCCGGTCCGTCAGGGGAAGCGCCACCTTCTTCCCTGTGAGGCCCGCATAGCGCGGATCCTCGGGATGGACGGCCACCGCCGTATCTCCCAGCATCGTTTCCGGGCGGGTCGTGGCGACCGTAATCGCCCCGGAGCCGTCCGCCAGCGGATAATCGATATGCCACAGATATCCTTCCCGTTCTACGTTTTCCACCTCTTCGTCGGACAGGGCGGTCCGGTTTTCCGGGTCCCAGTTGACCAGGTAATCTCCCCGATAAACAAGTCCCTCCTCGTACAAGCGCACGAACGCTTCCTGCACCGCCCTCGTGAAGCCTTCGTCCATGGTGAACCGCTCCCGGCTCCAGTCGCACGAGTCCCCAAGGCGGCGTTTCTGCTCCAGAATCTTGCCGCCGTATTCCTCTTTCCATTCCCGAACCCGCTCGACGAACCGTTCGCGGCCCAGGTCGTGGCGCGTTTTGCCCTCCCGGGCCAATTCCTTCTCCACCACGTTTTGCGTGGCGATGCCGGCATGATCCACGCCCGGCAACCAGAGCGCCTCCCAGCCCTGCATGCGTCGAAGGCGCGTCAGCGCGTCCTGAATGGCGTCCTGCAACGCATGTCCCATATGCAACGCGCCGGTTACGTTCGGCGGCGGCATCACGATAACATGGGGCGGCTTGCCGGATTGCGGGCGGGCGCGGAACAGGTCGCGCTCGTTCCACCAGGCGTACCATTTGGCCTCGATCTCGGCGGGCCGGTACGCCGTATTGCGGCTTGCTTTTTCCTTGCGGGACGCTTCCTTCGCAGGCATGGATTCGTACAGATGAAACAGATAAATAATTTTACGGTGGCTATAACGACGGCAGGAAGTTATCGAATGCTTTGCATGCCCATCAGAACAGCCGTCCGGGATATAACGGGATATAACGGAATATACGGGCTTTCCCGGTTGGCCTCAGGACCTTGCGCGGCTTGATCCGGCGACTTCGGCGTCGTAGCGGGCCCGAATCTCCGACAGGCTGTCTCCGCCGAATTTCTCCAGAAACGCATTGGCGACGGCCAGCGCCACGGTGGCTTCCGCAACGGTCGAGGCCGCCGGCACGGACGTTACGTCGCTTCGCTCGTACCGGGTCGGCTGCGCTTCTCCCGAGGCCACGTCCACCGTGCCGAGCGGCTTGACGAGCGTAGGAATGGGCTTCATGTAGCCGCGCACCACGATGGGCATGCCGTTCGACATGCCGCCTTCCACGCCGCCCGCATGGTTTGCGCTCCGGGAAAAGCCCTGCCCGGCGGACACGACGGGATCGTGCACCCGCGACCCCGGGCGGGCCGCCGCCGCCACCCCGTCCCCTATCTCCACCGCTTTTTGCCCCTGAATCGACAGAATGGCCTGCGCCAGGCGTCCGTCGAGCCGCCGATCCCAATGCACGTACGAACCCAGCCCCGGCGGCGCGCCCGATACGATCACTTCGTACGCGCCGCCCAGCGAATCGCCCGCCTGCTTCGTAGCCACGATATGCTCGATGCATTGGCTGGAAAGCGCTGCGTCCAGCATGCGCACTTCGCTTGCGTCGGCGGCCTCGCTCACCCGCTCCGCGCCCCCGGCAAGCAGCTCTGCCACCCGGTCGGAGGCGTATTCCCGGCACCCCACCTCGCCAATCTGCAGGACATGGCTGCCCACTTGAATCCCGAACTGGGCCAGCAATTGCCGGGCCAGCGTGCAGCACGCCACGCGCATGGCCGTCTCGCGCGCGCTGGCCCGGTCGATGACGGGCCGAATGTCGTCGAAACCGTACTTCTGCAATCCGGCGAGGTCCGCATGGCCCGGCCTCGGCAGCGTAATCTTTTCCACGCCTTCGCCCGAACCCGCGACGGACATCACCTCGGGCCACCCGGACCGGTCCTTCCTGTAGGCCGCGTTGTCCAGGCGCAGCGCCACCGGGCTACCCATCGTTCGGGAAAAACGGACCCCGGAATAGATATGCGCCCGGTCCTGTTCTATCTTCGACCGGCCTCCTCGCCCGTAGCCCAGCCAGCGCCGGGCCAGTTGGCGATCAATATCGTCGGACGAAAGCGGCACGCCCGCCGGCATCCCTTCGACAATGCCTATCAGCGCCTCTCCATGCGATTCGCCCGCCGTCAAATACCGTATCATAATTACCTACCGAGGGATTTCTATTTGGTAAAAGGCGTCGCTTTCGTCGCGGGGGCGCAACGACACGGGAAGGTCGAGCACCTCGCCGTCCCGCCATACCTGCACAACCAGTTCGTCCCCCGGACGGCGGCGCGCAAGCACGCTCTGCAACTCGTTGGACGCATTCACGACGCGTTCGTCCACCGACAGGATCACGTCCCGACGGCGCATGCCGGCCCGGGCCGCCGCCCCGCTGTTCGCAACCCCGGCGATATACACGCCGCGGATCCGGTCCATGCCAAGGCGCCGCGCCAGCGCCGCGTCCACGGTTTGAATGCGTACGCCCAGGTACCCGCGCTGCACCGCGCCATATTCGATAAGGTCCCCGGCCACGCGCGTAACAAGGTTGACAGGAACGGCGAATCCATAGCCCTGGCTGGAACCGGTTTCCGTAGCGATGGCCGTGGAAATGCCCACCAGTTCGCCGTTCAGATTCACCACGGCGCCCCCCGAGTTGCCCGGATTGATGGCGGCGTCGGTCTGAATAAAATCCTCGATCCCGAAATCGTCGTCAATGATATTCACCTGCCGTCCCGTCGCGCTGACGATCCCCGCCGTCACCGTGGACGTAAGCCGAAACGGATTGCCTACGGCAAGCACCCATTCGCCTGCGTCCAACCCGTCGGAATCGCCCAGCAAAATGGCAGGCAAGTCCTCGACGCCCTCTATTTCCAGCACGGCCAGGTCCGTGGAGGGGTCGGCGCCCACAATCCGGGCCTCGAACGTACGCTTGTCGGAAAGCGTTACGCGGACACGCTCCGCATCCTCCACGACATGGTAGTTCGTTACGACATGTCCCTCGGCGCTAAGCAATACCCCGCTCCCGACGGCTTCCGGCAACGGGTATCTCCGAAAAAAGCCCTGTTCCTCTTCGTCGAAATCGTGATGCCGGTCCCTGCCGAAGGGAATATCCGCTTGTATGTACACCACGGAAGGCGTAACCCGGTCGGCCACCTGCCGAAACACCTCGTTCAGGGCCGCGACGTCGGGGAATCGATCCGGCGAATCCGTCGGCGGACGGTCCGCCTCCAGCGGCAAACGCCCCAGTTGAACGGGTTCCGCCACGCGCGCGGACCGGGGAAGGGACCGCTCGTTTTGTCCCGCGACCAAAACCCACAAAATGGCCACGGCCAATCCTGTCAGCGCGAGTCCAATGCCGATCAGGAAACGGATGCTCGCGCGCAATCGTCGGTCGAGTTGTTTTTCGTGCATGGCGCAATCGGCGGGGCGGGCGTAGCAAAAGACGCACGGAAAGCGATAAGAGAGCAGGTCCCTTCAGGCGCGGGAGGGATGCAGAGACAGCCGGAGGTCTTCAACCGCGTTGCGGGCAACTTGTGCCAATTCCTTGCGATTCCGCCCTTCGGCAGGGATCGGTTCGCCGAAATGCACGGTGTATTCCAGGCTCCGCAGTCCGGCCAGCGACCATACGTGCGCCCAGAAAGGCGTATGCTCCAGCCATACCACGCGGCGACGCGCCTCGTCGTCGGCCGCGTCGCCTTCCACCTGATCGATAGACAGATAGGCGGGCAAAACAAGGCCCCCGGCCCACCCGCTCGCCGCCTCGAACACCCCTGTCTTGAACGGGCGAACTTCTCGCGCTTCGCTGGTATGCCCCTCGGGAAATACCAGCACGTTCAGCCCGGCCGCCAACCGTTCGCCCACGCGTTCGACGAAAGACAACGCCGCCGTGCGGCGCTCCCGCTCCACCGGAATCATGCCATGCGAAACGGCTACGTCGCCGACGAACGGCCAACGTTGCAGGTCGGCCCGCGCAACCGGGGCCATGGGCGTCGCCGCCGTCAATACTATGGGATCGAGCACCCCGAAATGGTTCGCCACGACAAGCATGCCCGTCCGTTTCGGGATCGTTCCTTCCACCCGGACGCGAATATTCGCCTGCTCGCAGAGTCGGGCGCATCCTGCATGCAACTGCCGGGACCGGCGGCGCCAGGCTTCCGCGCGTTCCAGCCCCGCCGCGTCCCGGTTGGCCTGCAACGCGCTCGCAAGCATGACCCGGAATATCTTCAGGACGTTCAGAATACGGTGCATGCGGTCAGGAGAAAGGGAAATAACGAAGCGGACAAGGCGCGGCGGGCGCGGACGGAAATTCCGGTTTCCCTATTCGCTTTCCCCCAGGTACTCCTCGAACGTAACATCCACGAACGCTTCGCTTCCGATGTAATTCAGCACGTCCAGAAAATCCGGCGCCGTGATGAAACCCGGCAAGCGCGTGATGTACTGTCCTGCCTCGTCCAGAAAAACGGTGGTCGGAAATCCCGAAGCCCCCAGGCCCGCCGCCATTTCCGACGGGGTCAGCGTATAGTCGCGAAAACGGAGGCTGTCCGCCGTGTTTTCTGCGTCCAGGCGCGTCACCACGAAGCGCTCCCGGATATACGCCTGCACCTCGTCGTGCGCATAGACCTCGCGTTGCAGCCGGCGGCACCACGGGCACCACGCCGCATACACGTCCACGATCAATTTCTTGTCCTGCGCCTCGGCCTCTGCAACGGCGGCTTCGAAATCTTTCCAGTCCAGCCCTTCGGCCGCTACGCTGGCGTCTTGCGCCTGCGCCGGCGCATACAGATACGCCGCGAAGGCAAGAAGGCAAACAAGGCCCCGCAACGCGCGCGGCGCGGCAAGCGATCCAGCAAATGTTCCAGGGCGATGCATGACGCTCAGCGGAGCAATCCTTCGTAGATATCCAGAAAGCGCTTGGATACCGAATCCGGGTTAAAAGTTTCGAAAACGCAGGGAATATTCCGACGCCACCGCGCCCGAAGCGATTCGCTGGCGACCGCGCGGCGCAAGGCGTCCGTCAGCGCGCGCTGGTTGCCGGGTTCGCACAGGAGGCCCACGTCGCATGGAGCCACCACGCGCCGGATTTCGGGCAAATCCGAGGCAATGACCGGGAGACCCGCCATCAGATATTCGAATAACTTGTTCGGCAGCGCAAAGCGATGGTTAAGACAGGTATCCTGAAGCAGGGTAACGCCCAGATCGGCGGAAGCGGTGTGCTCCAGAAGCCGATCCGACGGAACGGGATCGACGAAACGAACCCGGCGCGCGACCCCCAGCGCTGCCGCCTGCTCCGCTAATGGCAAGCGAAGCGGCCCGCCACCGAGAAACACAAGCGCGGCGCCTTCGACGTCCGGCATGGCGGCCACCAGCTCTTCGCAGCCGCGCGCTTTCATCATATTCCCCTGGTGCAAGATGGTTACGACGCCCGGATCAAGGTCCGGCGCAAGGGGAACCGGACGGAGCGGGCCGGGCTTGCGCAGCGGGATGTTGTAGAGTACGGCGGGACGGGCGACGCCGTACGTCCTGGACAGACGGTCCGCAATGGCGTCCCCCACCGTCAGGATGGCGTCGGCCCGCCGGATGTATCGGCGTTCGAGCAGGCTCCAGAACGCGCGCGCCCAGGGCTTCCCGACCGTAGAAGGAACATGCGGATAGAGTTCCCGGACATCGTAGACTACGCGGGCGTCGCAGGCGCGGGCCGCGGCCTGCGCGGCGGGCAGCACGTACAAACCCGAGGCATGGAACGCGCGGGCAGGGGTTTCGAGCAACGCCCGGCGCATGCGGCGGTGCAATTCCCGAAAGAAAGGCGGACCGGATTGCGCGGCGACAGAAATCGTATCGATCCGGGCGCCAGGAAGGTCTGGAAGGTCCGGCATGCCCGGTCTTGCCGTCTCGTCGGGCGCGCGAGAGACGGCAACAACGACCCGGACGCGCAGGCCAGCGTCGCCAAGCAGCCTGAGCTGCCGAAGCGCCCGCGAATTGCTCGGCAGATCGCCGTGAAGCGCAAAGGCTACGTCGAACCGGTCCCTGACGTGCACGGAAAAAGGGGAAGCAAATGAAACGAACCAGAACCGTACGGCGACGGATTGAAAAAAGCGCGCATGGCGTAGCAAGGCGGGCCTCCTTGCAACGCAACGACTTCCGGGCGGGACGGTTCCTGCGGAAGGCGAAGGGCGCCCCTTCTCTGCGCAGGCGAGTATGCGGAATTTGGGGCTTAGTCAGCCCCGTGGCGCGCCTTTCCGAGGGGCCGGTTAAAATAGTAAGGCGCGAAATTTCGAGGTTAAATAAATAAGGCGGGCGTATTTGCGGAGTCTGGAGCACTGTCACAAAAGCCGCACCTTCACGCTGAACGCCGCGTGGAGACGGGAGAGCGGGGCTCCTGGGGAGATCATGCGGCTTTTGATGCGAATTTTGGGGCAGTTGATGTCGCCGACGGCCAGATTTAATGTTTTGGTAACATTATAAATTCGGAAATCCAGAGATAATGAGCAACCTATTGAGAGGTCACATTTAGGGCTTGACTTTGAAAAAATCGTTAAGTATCCTGAAGGCGGTCGGGCGATTTCCAGGACACAGGCCGAATGACACTCATTAAATAGCGAGGTGAACCATGCACACGTTATTATCATCATATCCCTACCGCTTTTTCATGTATATTTGGCGGCTTTCCATTGTTCTTGTCGTTATATTTTTAGGAACGGATACTGCGATAGCTCAAGTCGAACCATCAAAATCAGATGAAATTGTAACAGCAGAGAAAAATTATACTTGGCGAATTGGAATTTCTTTTTCTGGATATTCTGTTCTAAACGAGATTAGTTGTGATCTTGATGATGAGTTTTGTTATGATAATATGCCTTATCCTTATATTCATACAAGAGTTAGTTATAAAAATTGGCAGATTATTTCGTCTTGGTCAAACGATCAAAATGAATTTATATTTAATTTATCTGGACGTTATAATTATTATCCACTAAAGAAATATAAATTACGCCCTTTTGGTTTTGCTGGTATTGGTACTTGGTATTTTAATAGAAAATGGATTTATCGAGAGCATGCCAGTAATAGTCCAGAGTATAATGATTGTCAATACGATTACTATAACGGTTGTTCTTTTACTAGAAATATAATACGTTACGAAGAATTTACGGATCCTGAATTTACTTATAAACTTGACAAGGATCGTCCTGAAGGGAAATCAATATTTCCTGGATTAACAGGAGGTATTGGAGTTGAATATAATATGGGAAATTTAGTATTTACACATGAATTCGATTTGTACTGGATAAATTGTTCCTATACGGAATTTATATGTACGGTGCCTGATTTCAAATTTCTGGGCCTACATTTTCAATTTTAAAGCCAAATTGTCAGATAAATACCAATTTGCACATTCATGTACATCTTCAGTATTTCCTTGACTGTCCTCGATAAACAGAGGACGCACTCCACGCCCCGCTGCTACATACGCCGCCCCAGAACGATCCGGTCCCGCTCCGCCATATCCTTTCGGAGCGAAACGTCGGCGTAGCCCGCCGTCGCCAGCAAACTCCGCGCGGCTTCTCCGTAGTCCGCATGCGTCTCCAGCGCAATCCAGCCGCCGGGCCGAATCATACGCAGCCCATGCCGGGCCAGTGCGCGGTAAAAAACCAGCGGATCGCCCGGCGCCGCCAGCGCCGCCCGCGGTTCCCAGTCGCGCACCTCCTCCGGCAACGTCGCCATCTCTTCCTCCGGGACGTACGGCGGATTGGAAATCAAAAGGTCAAGCCCGTAAGGAACCCGCTGCGCAAAATCCTCCCTCAGCATATCGGCGGCGATCCATGTTACGGCCAGCCCGCGCGCCGCGCCGTTGCGGCGGGCCACAGCCAGCGCCGCCTCCGACGCGTCGCACGCATGCGTCCGAACGTCCGGCCGGGCCGCCCGGATGGCCAGCGCAATGCAACCGCTTCCCGTACCGGCGTCCAGCGCGACGGCCGGCCTGTCCGCAGGCAGACAAGCCAACGCCGCCTCGACCAGTTCTTCCGTTTCGGGACGCGGAATGAGCACGTCCGGCGTAACGACCACCCGCAACCCCATGAATTCCGCGTAGCCCAGGATGTACTGCGCCGGCTCGCGCCGCAGCCGACGCGCCAGCATCTCGTCGAAACGCCGAACGGCCCCGGGATCGACCCGGTCCCCGGACGCCGCGTATAACCCGGCGCGGGAGGTCCCAAGCGCCTCGCACAAGAGCCACTCGGCGTTGCGGCGCGGCGCGTCGATTCCGGCGTCTCCCAGCCGCCGCGCGGCGTCTTCCAGAAGCATCTTCACGCGATCCCCTTGCCTTTGCTGCGAATTCATGGATTTCCGTTAGTATATTAGGGCGCGCCAAACACCAGGGCCGCCCGCATCGGGGCGCGCCGACATGGCGCGACGTAAACCACCGAATCGATTCCCCTTGTATGAATACGTACAAAAAACTCGAAGCGCTCGCAAACAATCTCTGGTGGAGCTGGAATCCCGACGTCCTGAACCTCTTCGAACGCCTGGACCCGACGACGTTCCAAAACGCCAAAAACAACCCGGTCGCCGTACTGCGAACGCGCTCCCCGGAGGACCCGTTCGACGCCGCGCTGGCAAGCGACGCAGACGCGGCGTACGCCGCCCTCTCCGCCTATCTCGAAGCGCCCCGCCCGGCGCCGGGCGTCCCCCGCACCAGCTACTTCTGCATGGAGTTCGGCCTGCACGAAAGCCTGCCCATCTATGCGGGCGGACTGGGCATTCTGGCGGGAGATCACGCAAAAGCCGCCTCGGACCTTGCTATTCCCTTCACGGCGATCGGCCTGTTCCTGAAGCAAGGATACTTCGAGCAGCATTTCACCGAGGACGGATGGCAACTGGAGCGGTACCCCGCGCTCGACCCGGCGAACCACCCGCTTGAACTCGTTCGCGGAGCGGACGGAAAACCCTGCCTGGTCACCGTGCATTTCGGGAACGACCCGATCCGGATACAGGCATGGCGGGCCCGCGTCGGACGGGCGACCCTGTACCTGCTGGACACGAACGTCGAGGACAACCCGGAAGAATTCCGCAACGCGACGTCCCGCTTGTACCAGGGCGGACGCCGTACCCGGCTTCAACAGGAAATCGTTCTGGGCGTCGGCGGCGTCCGGCTGCTGCGCGCGCTGGGCGTGGAAACGGACGTATACCATATGAACGAAGGCCATTGCGCCTTCCTGGCCCTCGAACTGCTGCGCGAACGCCTGGCCCTGGGCGAAAACCGGGAGAAAGCCGTCCAAGCTGTGCGCGAAGCGTGCGTATTCACGACGCACACGCCGGTCCTTGCCGGACACGACCGCTTCGACCCCGGCATGTTCCTCAGCGAAATGAGCGCGTTGCGGGAAGAACTGGGACACAGCGAACACGACCTGATGGCTTACGGGCGGGTGGACAAGGAGAATGCCGGAGAATGGTTCACCATGACCGTACTGGGGCTCAACATGTCGCGCTGCGCCAACGGCGTTTCCCAGCGCAACGGGCATGTGGCCCAGCGCCAATGGCATCCCATGTTCCCGGAACGCCGCGTACAGGACGTGCCCATCGGCGCCATTACGAACGGAATCCATGTGGCCACCTGGGCCGTCCCGGCGGCGCGCGCATTCCTCGACAAACAGCTCGGGGCCTGGCAAGAACATATCGACGACCTGCGCTTCTGGCGAAGCGTCGCCGACATTCCGGACGAAGCGCTGTGGGCATACCGGAACGAACTGCGGCGCCGCCTGATCCGCTTTGCCAAAGCGCATGTCGCCAGGCGATCCCTTTCCATTCCTTGCGAACTCGATCCCGACGCCCTCACGATCGGCTTCGCCCGCCGGTTCGCCACCTACAAACGCGCGCCCCTCCTGTTTACGGACATGGAACGGGCCCGCGCGCTGTTCAACAACCCGGAGCGCCCGATCCAGATCGTCTACGCAGGCAAATCGCACCCGGAAGACGAAGAAGGCAAACAGTTCATCCGGCAGATTCTGGAAGCGGCCCGGCAACCCGGATTCAAGGGCCGCATCGCGTTTCTGGAGAATTACAACATGGAGATCGGCCGCATGCTGGTTTCCGGGTGCGACGTCTGGCTGAACAATCCGCGCAGCCCCATGGAAGCCAGCGGCACAAGCGGACAAAAAGCGGCCGTGCACGGCGGACTCAACCTGTCCGTGCTGGACGGATGGTGGCCGGAAGGATACAACGGAGAAAACGGCTGGGCCATCGGCCACGGATACGCCGACGGCAGCTTCGGACAGAAAGAACTGGACCGCCGCGACGCAGAAAGCCTCTATCGGCAGCTCGAACAGGGCGTCGTTCCGGCATTCTACGAACGGGACGGACGGGGCCTCCCGACGCAATGGATCGGGCGGATGCGCGCGGCCATGGCGGAACTTGCGCCCCGGTTCTCCGCGACGCGCATGGTGAAGGAATACGCCGAAAGCATGTACTTCGCCCCCGACGAATCTTAAGAAGGCTCAGGACAGCCCCCTCCCTTGCGCCCTACATCGCCAGCCCCGCCGCGACGTAGGCCAGCAAGGTCGCCCCCGCCACGACGAGCGCATAGGGCATTTGCGAACGCACATGGTCGATATGGTCGCACGCCGCCGACATCGACGAAATAATGGACGTGTCGGATAGCGGCGAGGAGTAATCCCCGAAAACGCCCCCGGAAAGGACAGCCCCCAGCATAAGCGGCGCCGATACGCCGGTCCCCTCCGCCAGCGGAAGCGCGATGGGCAACAATAGCGCAAACCCCGTCCAGGAAGAACCCAGCGCGAACGAAATGAAACCCCCGATCAGGAACACGGCGGCGGGCATCCACCACACCGGACCGCCGGCGTCCAGCAAGCCCGCCACGTAGGCGCCCATTTCCATTTCCCGGGCCACGCGCCCCAGCGCAAAAGCCAATAGCACCAGAAAGGTCACGCCGACCAGTCCGGAAGACCCCTTCAGCACCTGATCCATCGAATCCCCGATCCGCAGCACGGGACGACCGCGCCGGGGGAGGGCGTACAAAACCATCGCTGCGCCCACGGCGGATCCCACGGCCCACAACACCGCCGTCGAGCCGCTGCCTTCCATGATATTTCCCTGGCCCGTAACGTGCAGCCCCACGAAAATCATCCCCACCATAACGCCAAGGGGAATCATCAGGTCGCGTACGTGCCGGGGGGCGTTCGGGACCGGCTCGATCCCCGCCAGCTCGTCGGCAATGAGCGGTTTCGATCCGGGCCGGGTGAGCGCGCCGGTCTCTGCCGCCCGCCTCTCCGCCCGCTTCATGGGACCGAATCCCCAGCCCGTCCAGGCAAGGATCAGCGCGAAAAGAATGGCGCCTATGCTGAAAAAGTTGAACATGAGCGACTCGGCGAGCAAGGACACGGCGGCGCTTGAAATTCCCTGCGCCGCCAGCAAGCCCAGCAAATACGCGCCCCAGCCGTTCAGCGGAATGGCCATGCACACCGGCGCGCTCGTCGCGTCGCAGTAATAGGCAAGCTTTTCCCGAGGCAATTTCAGTTTGTCGAACAGCGGGCGACTCACCGCCCCCACCGTCAGGGACGTGATATTCGATTCCACGAATACCACCATCCCGACGGCCCAGGCCAGCAGTTCGGCCCCTTTCCGCGACGTGCCCCACCCCCGTCGTTGCGCCCAGGCCACAAAACCATGCACGCCGCCGGAAACCTGCATCAGCGCGATGAGGCCGCCCACGAGCAGGCAGAAAAAGAGGATCCGCGTGTTGCCCGGATCCTCGAAAACGGCCACCAGTTGCGCGACCAGTTCCCCCAGCCCCCGAACCGGATTACCGCCCGCGAGAATGATGGTCCCGACCCACAATCCGGCCAGCAGGGACAAGTACACCCGTCGGCTCCACAGCGCGAGGGTAATCGCAATAACGGGGGGCAACAGAACGATCCACTCCACAGCGTCGGCGGGCAAAGCGAAAACGAACGATCATGCGGGCGCGTTGCCCGGTTTCCATTTGATATTGCACCCTACGGAAGGGATCTGTTCGGACAGGACCTCGCCGGACGAAAGGAAAAGGTCGAGGGCGTCGTGCAGGTCCTTGCCGGTCGCTGCGCCCATGCCGGGACGGGTCTCGTCGTAGCGTCCCCGGTAGACCAGTTTCTTGCTGCGGTCGTACGCGAAAATATCGGGGGTGCATACGGCGCCGTACGCCTTGGCGACTTCCTGCGATTCGTCGTACAGATAGGGAAACGGATAGGCCTTTTCGGCGGCCCGCGCCGCCATGGCGTCGAAGGAGTCTTCTGGATACCCCTTGGCGTCGTTCGAATTGACGAGCGCGAATTGTACGCCCCGGTTCGCCCAAGCCGCGGCGGACTGGATCAGCGCGTCCTCGACATGCTTCGCAAACGGGCAGTGGTTGCAGGTAAAAACAATGACCAGCGCCGCCGCGTCATACTGGTCGAGGCGGCGGCGGTCGCCGGGCAGGCCGTCCGCAGAGGGGTTCGCGACCGGAAGATCAAAAGGCGGAGCGGACGATCCGAGCTCCTCCATGGTCGAGTAGGTAAGGGCCATAATTGCAATCCTGAACAGGTTTTAGTGTAAAACAGGCTGTCGCGAAAACGACAGCATGGAAGAATGCCTGGGGTAAGATACGACATTCGCCGCGTACCCGATACGCCGAATTTATCGGTAGGGAATCGGGCAGAAGGCCTGGCGCAATCAAAAAGCACAAACAACGGAGCCTGGAACGCGCATTTTCACGAAACATAAACGTGCGGCAGGTTAAGAGGGCGTAGCCGATCCCGGGCCCTATGTTTCGTGAAAATGCGCGTTCCAGACCCCTCAATATCCTCGCCTTATTTATTTAACCTCGAAATTTCCGCGCCTTACTATTTTAACCAGACCCCGAAAAGGTACGCCACAGACCAATCAGCACAGACAACGGGGTCCGGGGGCGCCTATGAACGAAACATCGGGCCCCGGAATATGCCCGCCAACCCATAGTCTACGCACCCTTATGTATTCGTTCAAAGGCGCCCCCGGACCCCACCCCTACTTCAGCAGCGCCATGGCCTTGACGGCGGTCTGTTCCTCTGTCCGAAGCACATAGAGATACGCGCCGCTCGCCAGGTCCGACGCGTCGAACGAAACGCTGTAGCGGGCCGCCGGCTGGACGCCGTCCACAAGCGTCCGCACCTCCTGCCCCAAAAGGTCGTACACCGACAGCGTAACATGCTGCGTCTTGTCGAGCGCAAATTCGATGGTCGTGGACGGATTGAAGGGGTTCGGATAGTTTTGCTCCAGCGCAAAGGTCACGGGTATTTCGTCGCCCGGCGATTCGATCGAAACCACGCGGGTGTTGTCCGTGATGCGCAGGGCAACCGACGCCGGCGTTCCGGCTGCGACGATGCCGGGTAAGTCCCCCAGCGCCACGGTGAAGGTCTCGTCGTCCGTATCGCTATCCTGCGCCGTCGTAATCTCGCCCGCGCCGCTTGCCTCGTTGGCTGGAATCTCGATGGAGGCAAGCGCGCCGTAGTCGTCCGCCTCCGCCGACCCCGCCGTCAGGACGAGCGGAATGGTTACGGCATCAGGCAGCGCCCGGCTGATCAAGGCCGTAACGGTAACGGAATTCCCCTCGCTCACAGGGTTCGGCGAAGCCGACAGCGTGACCTCCGGCGTAACGGGCGGCGGGTCCGGCGTAACAGGCGGCGGGTCCGGCGTAACGGGCGGCGAGTCGTCGTCCCGGAGCGTGATCTCAATGCGGCCCGGCGTGCCAATCGAATAGCCGGTTCCGTCCGTCAGGGTAAGCGTGATCGTCTCGTCGCCCTCGACATCGGCGTCGTCCAGGATGGCGATGGGAATAGAGGCAGACGTGGCGTCCTGTGCGACAGAGACGGTTCCAGACGAGTGCCTGACGCCGCTTATAACGTAATCCACGTCGTGCGTGGCTGTGCCGGACACGTCGTAGTTCAGCGTCAGGGCCGCTGGCGCAGCCAGCGAAAGCGCGATGCCGACCGTAGTCGATCCGGCTGTTTCGTCCACCGACGCCGTGGCGCTTGAGAAGGTTGCGACCGGAAGCGCAGGAAACGTTTCGGTGTCCACGATCTCGACAGATGCGAACAGCTCTCCAAGCTTATAACCTGCATCCCGGGGCTCATGCAAAGCCAGGCGGACGGAACCGAATGATTCGTAAGACGGCGTGTTGATGGTCGGCACGAAATAGTCCAGGGTCGTCGCGTTGGCCGGCATGGTAAGCCAATGCAGCCTGTCGTAGGCCTCCGTAATCCATGTGCGCCTGAACGTCGGCCCATAGTCGTAAACCAGAAACACCAGGACGATGTCCGCCTCGGGCGCCGGATCCGCCGTAAACGTGAACTTTACCGTCTCGCCCTCCGTGAGCGAATCGACCTCCGCGAACACGGACATGGTGGACGCCACATCCAGAATAACCACCTCGACCCGATTGTCCGTGGCATGCGGATCGGCTCCGCCGGCGACATTCGTTTCCCGGCCGGGCGCGTCGAATTGCTCGTCCGAACCAAGCGAAAACGTTATGGTCTCGCTCCCGCCTTCGTCTATCCCGTCCGCTACGGGATCCAAAGCAAGCCAGATAAACGAGTCGCCGGCGTCGAAAACAAGCCTCGGGGTCAAACTATCGAAGGAATGGGGGCTTCCGCCCTCTGCCGTCAGATCGAAATCTTCCGGGGCAACGCCGCTTCCGCTAATGACGAAGGGCACCTCGACGCGCTCGCCCACCGCAAGCGCACGACTCAGTTGTACGCGAATCAGCACCTCCCCTACCTCCTCCGGCACGGCTTTACCTCGCTCGCGAACCAGGCTTACCACCACGGGATCAGCGGCGGCGCGGCCTGGCTGGACGCGGGACTGCGCCGCAACCTCGCCCGCCGCGCCTGCAAGAAGCAAACAAAATAACAAGCCGGAACAGGCCGCCAGAAAATACCGCGGTCTGTTTTCTGATCCGTTTTCCGAATCGGGGTGGGTCCCGGCGGCGCGAACCGAAGGGCATCCCCGAAAAAATACGGTCGGGAACGTATACATATTAACAAAATGGCAACTGCACAGGAGCCTTGCGGGCTTTGCGACGCTGCGCTATAACGTTACATCGACGCAGCGGCGTATCGGCAAAATACGCCGCCCCGCAATATATTGCACCCTTTTTCGCCCTCGCCTAAAGATATTCTGATTAAATCCGCGAAGATCAGCGATACAATCCCCGCGCCGCTATGATCTCCAAAACCGCCGGGGGAACCAGGTCCCGAACGGACCTCCCGGCCCGAAGGCGTTCCCGTATGTCCGTGGCGGAGATTTCGACGCCGGGCGCGTCGACGAATTCCACATGCCGCTCGAATCCTGCCGGAATGGCCGCCTCCTCGTATCCCGGGCGCGGAAACACGATGAGCGGGGCAAGGCGAACGATTTCTTCCGGTTCGCGCCAGCGGGCAAATCCAGCGAGTTGATCGCGGCCCACGACAAGCCGAAACGCTGCGTCGGGATACGCCTGCCGTAACTTTCGCAGCGTTTCCACCGTATAAGAGGTACCCCCTTGCCGTATCTCTATTTCCGAGACGGCGAAACCCGCATCGCCCGCCGTAGCGGCCCGCGCCATGGCCAGCCGGTCCGATGCAGGGGCCAGATCCTTCCCGGTTTTGAACGGAGAACGGCTATTCGGAACCCAAAGTACGCGATCCAGGCTGCATCGATCTCGCACCTTCCTGGCAAGGAGAAGATGCCCCCTGTGCGGCGGATTGAAGGTGCCCCCGAAAATCCCTACGCGCCGCGCGCTATCCGCTACCGATTCGGCCAAGTAAGGATATCAGCTGGTGGCGTTGCTTGCAAGTTCGGCGAGCCGCCCGGACGCCGTCTCGTAGAACGTCTCCGCCTCCTTCACGAGCGGGCTGTCCCGAAAAAGTTCTACGAGGCGGGTATAATTATCGATCGCCAACTGGAGCCGCTCCGGCTGACGCGATTCAATGCTCAGATCCGCGAAAGCCAGGTACGAACGCATGGCGCCCAGCAAGGCGTCGTCGGCCCACTGCGTATCCGGATACGTATCGAAAACCCGCTCGTAGGAAAGCGCCGCCGCCTCGTAAATGCCCCGGCGCTCGTACAGGCCCGCCGATTCGTACGCCTTGCGCGCCAGTTTCTCCCGCAAAACGCGCAAATATTCTTCCGCTTCGCCTTTCAGATCAGAATCGGGAAACCGGTCCAGGAACAATTGCAGGTACGTAATCGCCTGCCGGGTATTGGTCTGGTCCAGGGCGTACTGCGGCGAAAGATGGTGGTACGAAACAGCCCGTTCGAACATGGCGGCCTCTACATTGGGATTCGTCCGGTAGGTATTCACGAACCGCGAGTACTCGGAAGCGGCCAGAATATAGTCGCGGGCCTCGAAATGCGCCCGCGCAAGATAAAGTTGCGCGTCCGCAGCGACTTCGGACGTTCTGCCGTAATCGAAAACGCCCTGAAAAAAGGGAACCGCCCGTTCGTATTTACCCTCCTCGAACAGGCGCAGCCCCTTGGCGTAGGCGTCGTCGGGCGAATCGTACCGAATGCGCCCCGCGCCGGAACACGCAGACAGCGCCAGCAGCGCAAGCAACAGGACGACAGAAAGGAAAGGGCGCAAAAACGAGGACATGGCTGGCAGCGCGAATACGTATCCGAAACCCGAAAAAGGCGAAACAATAACGACGCGCAGCAGCGCGACGGGAAAGACAAGACAAAAGTATGTACCGGTCGGCGGCCCTGCTGTTCCTGCGCTGCGCGAAACGGTTTCGATAACGTATCCTTGGCCTATCGCAACCGCCGCGCTTCGCCGTCCTGATACCGGAACCAGAACATGGCCGCATTCACGTTGCCCCCGTCGAAATGGATGCGGGTGCCCAGCCCTTCCCGCAGCGGCGCCTCGCGGATGCGGTCCGCAAGCGGCGCGGCAGCATCTTCCACGAGAAGCGGTATCAGAAAACGGGCCGTATCGTACCCGACGATCGCAAGGCGGCCTTCCGGCTCGGCACCCGCCAGTTCGCGATACCGTTCCCTGAAGGCCAGCGCCGCCGGATCGCCCGCCTCGACATGAAAATCATCGGCGTAGGTCGCGGCGTACCGGGAAGCCCGCGCCGGATCCGGGACAGACCGCCAGGCCCCGTTGCCGAGAATCCGAATCTCGTCGGCGAGACGCATACGGTCGAAACTGGTTATGGCGGCATGGATGCGGGCCACGCTCTCCCCCGACGCGATGGGCAAATACACGGCGCTTGCGCCCAGGATCGCGCTCCGCGACAGCGTTTCGGACAATCGGCTCCAGGCCGTTTGCGAAACCAGCAGCGTATCGTACTGCACGGTTTGCCCTTCCCGCGCCGCCTCCTCCAGGAAGCCCCGCGCCATGCGTTCGCTGATACGGTCGCGGTCCCGCTCGCCAATGACGCCGAATTCGTTCAGCCGAAGGCTTCTCGCGGCGAAGCGGGCCATAAGCCGCCCGCGCATAACAAGGGTGGGATTCGCCTGAAAAACGTAGCGCTTGCCGCCCGACACGCCCTCGTCGGTGGCCAGCGGCGCCATCAACGCCACCCCGGTCCGCTCGGCCGCTTCGGCGGCGGCGGCCGCTTCTCCGCTATAGATCGGTCCGATCATGGCTTGCGCGCCGAGGGCCGCCAGTTCCTCCGCGGCTTCGGCGGCGCGCGCCGAATCGGCTCCCGTGTTTCGGAAAACCATGCGCACGGGCCGGTCCGGATGCTGCGCGTTATGTTCGTCCACGGCCATGCGCACCCCGGTGAAAAGCGCCTGGGCAAGCGGGGCATGGTCGCCGTCGAGCGGCAACAGGACGCCGAGGTTGCGCGGCAACGCCACGTTGCGCGCAAGCCCCTCTTCGGCCCTTTCCCGCAGCTGGGCGGCGGCTTCGACATACCGACTCTCCGGGAATTCCGCCGCAAGCAAGCGCGCCCGCTCCGCAGCGGCTTCGAAACGCCCGTCCCGATACAGGGCCTTGGCCTCCATGAGCAGGGCCGCCGTGGTGCGGTCGTGGCGTTCGTACGCCGTGCGAACCTGTTCGAACAGCCGGGCCGCCAGGGCATACGCGCCCTCCCCGAACGCCTCAAGGGCGTCCTCGAACGTCCGCTCCGCTTCCTCGGGAACCGGCGCAGCCTCCTGAACATGCGCAAGGGCAGGCGCCCAGGCAGAGCAAGCGCACCACGCCGCGCCCAAAAGCGCCGCGCAGACCAGGCTCCGCATCGCAAATCGTCTCGTTATTCCCATTCGATCGTGGCCGGAGGTTTGGAGCTGATGTCGTATACGGCCCGGTTGACGCCCCGGATTTCGTTCACGATGCGGTTGGATACATGGGCCAGAAAATCCCCTGGAAGGCGCGCCCAGTCCGCCGTCATGCCGTCCACGCTGGTAACCGCGCGCAGCGCGCACACATTTTCGTAGGTGCGTTCGTCGCCCATCACGCCCACCGTCCGCACGGGCAGCAACACGGCGAACGCCTGCCATACGGTATCGTACAAGCCGCTCAGCCGAAGTTCCTCGATGAAGATGGCGTCCGCTTCCTGCAGGATGGCGACCGCCTCCCGCGTAACCGGACCCAGAATGCGCACGGCCAGCCCGGGACCGGGAAACGGATGCCGCCCCACGACCAGTTCAGGCAGCCCCAGCAGGCGGCCTATTTCGCGCACTTCGTCCTTGAAAAGCTCCCGAAACGGCTCAATCACCTCGAAGTCGAGTTGTTCGGGGAGCCCGCCCACGTTGTGATGGGTTTTGATCGTGGCCGAGGGCCCCTTGAACGAAACGCTTTCGATGACGTCCGGGTACAGGGTTCCCTGGGCCAGAAAGGCGGGGCGCTCGCCTGCCTCCTCTGCAATCTCGCGGGCGGCGGCGTCGAACACTTCCACGAACGCGTTGCCTATGATCTTGCGCTTCGTTTCCGGGTCGGAGACGCCCGCCAGGCGATCCAGAAACAAGTCTGCGGCGTCCACGGCCTTCAGGCGCAAGCGGAAATGGTCCCGGAAAATCGCTTGCACCTCCTCCCATTCTCCTTTCCGAAGCACCCCGTTGTTCACATAAATGCAGATGAGGCGCTCGCCAATGGCTTCGCGCAGCAACGCGGCGGCCACGGACGAGTCCACGCCGCCGGACAGGCCGAGGATAACGCGGGCGTCGCCCACCGCCTCCCGGATTTCCTGTTTCTTTTCGTCCACGAAGGAGGCGGGCGTCCAGTCTCCCCGGCATCCGCATATGCCCATCGCAAAATTTTCGACGAGCAGGCGTCCGGCGTCGGTATGCGCCACTTCGGGATGAAACTGCACGCCGTAATGCGGCGCCCGATCCGACGCCACCGCCGCAATGGGCGCGTTGTCCGTATGCGCAAGAATCCGATACTTCGGCGCCAGGCGGGTGAGGTGGTCTCCGTGGCTCATCCAGACGACGGAACCGTCGGGCACGCCCTGAAACAGCCCCGACGGGTCGTCGATATGGAGCCGGGCGCGTCCGAATTCGCGGCGGTCGGCAGGCGCCACGTCGCCTCCTTCGAGGCGGGCCATCGCCTGGAGCCCGTAGCAAATGCCCAGCACGGGCGTCGGCGAGCCGTCGCTGCGCTTCATGGCGAGCAACGCAGGGTCCAGCTGCGGCGCGCCCGGATCGAACACGGAGCAAGGCCCTCCCGAAAGAATGATTCCCTTCGGATGCATCGCCCGTATTTCTTCCGAAGACCGGGTGCAGGGGTGTATTTCGGAATACACGCCCGCCTCGCGGACGCGCCGCGCAATGAGCTGCGTGTACTGACTTCCGAAATCCAGAATGACGATGCGTTCGTGCATCTCGCGCGGTCCTACCCGGTCATGCGTTCGTAATCTTCTGCGGAAAGCAGGTCGTCCGCCTCCGCGACGTCGGCGAGCGCAATGCGAACCATCCAGCCTTCTCCGTACGGATCGACGTTCACATATTCGGGGTGCGCCTCCAGCTTCTCGTTGACTTCCTGGATGCTGCCCGACAGGGGCATATAGAGATCGGACACCGTTTTGACCGCCTCGACGGCCCCGAACGGTTCGTCCCGGGCAATCTCGGAGCCGGGCGGCTGCAATTCGACGAACACGACGTCCCCGAGCTCTTCTTGCGCAAAGTCCGTCACGCCTACGGTCGCCGACGCGCCGCCTTCCTCGATGCGTATCCACTCGTGGTCTTTCGTGTACAAAAGATCGTCAGGGTATTTCATGAAAATCGTGGTTCTGATGCAGACAATAACGTCATGCGTCCGTTTTTTCGGGGGTCAAATCGAATGTGTCGAGGAACGCCGTCGTAAATTCGCCTGCCTGGAACGCGGGGTCTTCTATCAGGCGGCGATGGAACGGGATGGTCGTATGCACGCCCTCGATCACGAATTCGCTGAGCGCGCGCCGCATCTTCCGAATGGCAAGCGGACGGGTGCGGGCGTACACAATGAGTTTGGCGATCATGGAATCGTAATACGGCGGAATGGCGTACCCGGCGTACGCATGCGTATCCACGCGAACGCCTTGCCCGCCCGGCGTATGAAACGCCGTAACGACGCCCGGCGAGGGGCGGAAATCGTTGAACGGATCCTCTGCGTTGATCCGGCACTCTATGGCGTGCCCCGTCATGGCGACGTCTTCTTCCGGCAGTTCCTCCCCCATGGCGATGCGAATCTGGAGTTCGATCAGGTCCGCGCCGGTCACTTCTTCCGTCACGGGATGCTCCACCTGAATGCGCGTATTCATCTCCATGAAATAAAAATCGCCGGCGGCGTCCACAAGAAACTCCATGGTTCCGGCGCCCGCGTACTCCACGGCCTCCGCCCCGCGCGCCGCCGCCGCCCCCATGCGGGCCCTTAGCGCCGCGTCCACCACGGGCGACGGCGATTCTTCAAGCAGTTTCTGGTGCCTGCGCTGGATGGTGCATTCGCGTTCGCCAAAATGCACGACCCGCCCCTTGCCGTCGCCGAACACCTGAATTTCAACGTGGCGCGGACGATCGACATATTTTTCGATATACAAATCGCCGCTGCCGAAGGCGGCCTCGGCCTCGCCTGCCGCCGCCGAGAACTGGCGGGCAAAGTCGCTGGCCTCCCGAACGATGCGCATGCCGCGTCCGCCTCCGCCCGCAGACGCCTTGACCATGACCGGATACCCGATGTCGTCGGCGACCGCCTTGCCGGCTTTAACATCAGGCACGGCCCCGTCGGAACCCGGCACCACCGGCACGCCCGCCTTCCGCATGGTTTCCTTGGCCACGCTCTTGTCCCCCATCATGGCGATGGTTTTCGCCCGGGGGCCAATGAAAATCACTTCGTGATCTTCGCAAATGGCGCTGAAATCGGCGTTTTCGGACAGGAATCCATACCCCGGATGGACGGCGTCCGCCCCCGTAACCTCAAGCGCGGCGATAATCCGGTCGGGACGCAGATAACTTTCCCGGGAAAGCGGAGGGCCGATGCATACCGCCTCGTCCGCGAACCGGACATGCAACGAATCCCTGTCCGCCGTGGAATACGCGGCGACGGTTCGAAGCCCCATTTCATGGCAGGTTCGAATGATGCGGAGCGCAATTTCTCCGCGGTTGGCGATGAGCACCTTCCTGATCACGAGACGAGCGGAATCGACTGCCGGGGGCGGTCAGGTTTCTATCAAAAAGAGCGGCTGATCGAACTCGACGGGCAGCGCGTCGTCCACCAGAATCTCGGCTATCGTGCCGTCCACCTCGCTCTCTATTTCGTTCATGAGTTTCATCGCCTCGATGATGCAGAGCGTATCCCCCTTGCGCACGACATCGCCCACCTTCGCGAAGGGCTCTTCGCCGGGCGCCGAAGCACGATAAAACGTGCCTACCAGCGGGGCCTTGACCGTGGCGCGGGCGGGTTCCGGCGCGCTTTCGTCCGCCGGCGCGGGGGCCGGTCCGGAAGCGGCGGGCGGCGCCTGCGAACCGTCTGCGGAACCCTGGGGCGGCGCATACGGAGCCGCTGGCGGCGCGGGATACGGCGGCCAGGCCACGACGGGCGGCGCCTGCGCGGACGGCGGCTGCATGCGGACAACCACTTTGAGATCGTCCTCCGTAATCTCGACCTCGGCGACGCCGCTGTCCTTGACGATCTTGAGCAATTTTTCAATCAGGGGGAGATCCATATGCAGTGCGGAAGCAAGGACTGGATTCAGAAAGCAAGCGACTGTAAATACGGTTGGACAAAATCAGTCAGCTCTTGTTCGCCGTCGACGCGCGCGTTACGTATTCGCCGGTCTGCGTATTGACGGTAACCACGTCGCCCTCGTCGATAAAAAGCGGAACCAGCACCACGGCGCCGCTCTCCATGATGGCCGGCTTGGCGCCCCCGGTGGCCGTGTCGCCGCGCACCCCCGGGTCCGTATCGACCACGACAAGATCGACCTTGCCGGGCAATTCGACATTGAGCGGCTCCTCGGCTTCGGCATGAAAAAGAATATCGACCGTGGTCCCTTCGATAATGAATTCCCGGCCCTCCACGCGATCCGCGGGAAGCGAAAACTGCTCGTAGGTCTGCGTATTCATCATGTGCAGGCCCAGGTCGTCCTCGTACAGAAACTGGTGCGGGCGACGCTCGATGCGCGCCGTTTCCACCTTCTCGCCCGCCCGAAACGTATGCTCCACGATCTTGCCCGAACGCACCTGTTTCAGCTTGGAGCGCACGAAGGCGCCGCCCTTGCCGGGCTTTACGTGCAAAAACTCCATGATCGTCCATAAATCGCCGTTGCGGACGAGCGTCAGGCCGTTGCGAAAATCGCTGGTGTCAGGCATGAAAAACAGGGTGGAAACGGATACGCGGGGCGTTCCGGAGCGCTTGCCGGAAAGGGATAATATACTGCCGAAACGGGTAGTCAGTCAATGCAAAGTTATACGGAGACATTCCGGGGCGGCTCCGGGCCGTATTTTTTCGACCCGGCGCGATGCGGACGCATCCGGCCATTTCGGTTACCGAAATCGTTTCTTGTGTTCCAGCGCGCGCGCAAGGTCGCGAACGCCCACCGGGCCCTGGCGATACAGGAAGGGTTCGCCGTACCGGACGCCGATTCGGTGGCCGAACGTCCGGGCCCGCGCTTCGATCCATTCCAGAAATCCCTTGTCCGACACGAACGTTTCGGGCTCGCCGGGCTTCGCTTCGTAGCGGGGATTGTAAAACTGCG
This sequence comes from Rhodothermales bacterium, assembly GCA_022825385.1. GTDB lineage: Bacteria > Bacteroidota > Rhodothermia > Rhodothermales > VXPQ01 > VXPQ01. Next base: position 75,962 of record JAJDWX010000042.1, on the reverse strand, counting down.
ACCGAAACGCCCGGAGCGCTTCAAGCCGCTGTTCCCACACATCCGTCACATCCACCACGAACGTAGGGTCGAACTCGACCAGGTGCATGTAATGCAGCACATGCTGCGGACGCCAGGGGCGTTGGGGAGCGCCCGCGGCGTCCTCCGTCGGAATCCCCTGCAACCCGGCGTAAAAACAGGCGTCGGCGCACAGGCGGGCGCCCGCCCCATGGTCGGGATGGCGGCATTCGGGTCCCCCGACGAGCGCGATATGCGGACGCCAGGTCCGCAACGCGCGAAGGACGGGGAGGCGGTTTTCGGGCGTATTGGCAATGTTTCCGTCGGGCAGCCCCATGTTTTCGCGGACGGTCAATCCCATGATTTTCGCAGCGCGGGCCGCTTCTTCGGCGCGCAGGGCCGGCGTGCCCCGGGTGCCGAGTTCGCCCCGGGTAAGGTCCGCCACCCCCACGCGGTAGCCCTGTTTCGCAAGCGAACAGAGGGTCCCGCCCGCGCACAATTCCACGTCGTCGGGATGCGCGCCAAAGGCAAGCACGTCCAGCGGGGGCGGTATGGAAGCCGAAGAAACAGCCATAAAGTGGTTTTGATCAGCGTATTTCTTTACACGACAAAGTTCACAATGCGTCCGGGCACGTATATTTCCCGCTTCACGGCGCGCGCTCCGATATGCTTCGCCACATTCTCCTCCCTGCGCGCCGCCTGGAGCGCCGCATCTTTCTCCGCGTCCTGCGGGATCGTGATCGTAGCGCGAATCCGGCCATTCACTTGCACCGCGATCGCGACGGAATCTTCCTGTAAATACTCGGCTGCGACCTCCGGCCAGGGTTCGTAGGCCAGCGTACGCCCGCCGCCCAGCCTGCGCCAGAGTTCCTCTGCGATATGCGGCGCGAACGGGCTCAGGATCAGCGTGAACGCGCGGGCTATGTCCCGCGGCATGGCGTCCCATTTGTTGGCGGCGTTCACGAACGCCATCATGGCGGCGATGGCCGTGTTGAAATGCAGCCGCTCGATATCGTCGGTGACTTTCGCTATCGTCCTGTGCAGCGCGCGCAATTGCTCCTTCGACGCGGGGACGCCGTTCACGCGGCCCCGCAACGCGCCCGTCTCTTCGTCAACGAAGAGGCGCCACGCGCGGTTCAGAAAACGATGCACCCCTTCGACCCCGCGCATGCTCCAGGGCTTCACCTGCTCCAGCGGCCCCATGAACATTTCGTACAGCCGGAGCGAATCCGCGCCGTACTGCTCCACCACGTCTTCCGGGTTGATCACATTGCCCCGGCTCTTGCTCATCTTGTACGCATGGGCCTCGACCGGAACCGACGCGTCGCGCTTCAGCACGAACCCGTCGCCCTGTTTCCGCACGTCCGCCTCCGCTATGCGCTCTCCGTTCGCGGAATACTCCATTTCCCCGAGAATCATGCCCTGATGAATGAGCCTGCGGAACGGTTCGGGCGTGCTCACGACGCCCGCGTCGTAAAGCACCTTGTGCCAGAACCGCGCATACAGCAGGTGCAGCACGGCGTGCTCCGCGCCGCCTATGTAGAGATCGACCGGCATCCAGTACCGCTCCTTTTCGGGATCGACCAGAAGGCGGTCGTTGCGCGGATCGATGAACCGGAGGAAATACCAGCAGGACCCGGCCCATTGCGGCATGGTGTTCGTTTCGCGGCGGGCGGGCGCGCCCGTTTCGGGATCTACCGTCTCGACCCATTCGGCGGCCGCCGCCAGGGGGCCTTCCACTTGGCCGGAAGACTGGAAATCCGCAAGGTCGGGCAGGGTCACGGGAAGCGCGTCCTCCGGGAGGGGTTTCGGCGCCCCGTTCACGAAAATCAGCGGGAACGGCTCGCCCCAGTAGCGCTGCCGGCTGAATAGCCAGTCGCGCAGCTTGTAATTGACCTTGGCCTGTCCGCATGCGTTCGCTTCGAGCCAGGCGATCATTTTCTGGCGGGCGGACTCCGTGTCCAATCCATCGATGGAAACGCCGCGTTCGGCGACGCCGGGAATGGCCCGGTCCTCGCTGGAGGAATTGACCAGCGCGCCCTCCCCCGCGTACGCCTCGCGGGCGACGTCTCCGCCCGAAACCACTTCCCGGATCGGCAGGTCGAAGGTTTTGGCGAACGCATGGTCGCGCTCGTCGTGGGCAGGCACGGCCATGATGGCCCCCGTTCCGTAGGAAATCAGCACATACTCCGCGATCCAGACGGGAATGCGCTCGCCGTTCACGGGATTGAGGGCGAATCCACCGGTAAACACGCCGGTTTTGTCGCGTTGCAGTTCGGTGCGCTCCAGGTCGCTCTTGTGCGCCGCCGCGGCGACATAGGCTGCTACCGCTTCCAGCCGGTCGGGCGTGGTGATTTTCTCGGCGAGGGGATGTTCGGGCGCCAGCACCATATACGTAGCCCCGAACAGCGTATCCGGGCGCGTCGTGAATACGCGAATCGTTTCGTCCGGCAGGCCGCATACGGGGAACGCCACTTCGGCCCCGACGGACTTCCCGATCCAGTTGCGCTGCATTTCCTTGGTGCTTTCGGGCCAGTCGAGGTCGTCCAGTCCTTCGAGCAACCGCTCCGCATACTCGGTAATGCGCAGCATCCATTGCCGAAGCGGCTTGCGTACGCAATCGTAGCCTCCCACTTCGGATTTTCCGTCCACCACTTCTTCGTTGGCCAGCGTCGTGCCCAGTTCGGGACACCACCAGACAGGCGCCTCGCTCTGGAAAGCCAGGCCCTTTTCGTACAGTTTGAGGAATATCCACTGGGTCCAGCGGAAATAGTCCGGGGACGTCGTGTCTATCTCCCGGTCCCAGTCGTACGAGAAGCCGAGCATCTTGAGCTGCTCGCGGAAGCGCGCAATGTTCGCTTCCGTGGTGACGCGCGGGTGCGTGTTCGTCTTGACCGCGTACTGCTCGGCGGGCAGGCCAAAAGCGTCCCAGCCTATCGCATGCAGCACGTTGAAACCCTTCATGCGCTTGTAGCGCGCCAGGATGTCCGTAGCCGTATAGCCTTCGGGGTGCCCTACGTGCAGGCCCGTCCCGCTCGGATACGGAAACATGTCCAGAATGTAGAATTTCTCCTTGCTCGGGTCCGGCTCGTCGGGCGTGCGAAAGGTCTTCTGTTCTTCCCAGTACCGCCGCCATTGCCGCTCTATTTCGGCGAAGGGGTATCCGGCCATGTTCTGCTCTCGGTGAAGGAAATATCGGTCAAGGCGGGTACATACTCTTTGCGGGGGGAAAGGGTTCGGGGAGGCGGGACGGAAGAGGATATTACCGTGGGGCGCCGGAGGCGCGGCGCCTGGGGAATGCAGATGTGAAATCGGGATATGGCGCAGGAGACGGGATACAGGCGCAGGGGGGAGGAAACTATTGAGACGCTGCGCGGGCCTGCGAGAGGGCGCCTTACTTTTTTAAGTTCAAATTTTCGCGCCTAAATTATTAAGGCGGGCTGATTGAAAAAGGCAGATCAGGAAGATTTTTCGCGCCGCGGTGCATGAGTGCAGGTACGGAGGGCGGAGTACAACTGGAGGAAAAAAGGCAAAAAATGGGATACTTTAATTTTTTAAGTCGGAATTTTTCATGCCTTAATTATTAAGGTGGCCGCTTGACGGGCGCAAAACCAACCCTACAGAAGCAACTCTATAAGATCGGCGCGGCGGAAGGTCGCGGACAGGCGTTGCAGCGTACGCGCTCGACCGTTGAACAAGGTATCCAGTGCCTCTTCGATCTGCGCCTCGGCGCGGTTCGCATATTCTTCGGCGTTGTGTTGAACCCGTTCGCGGGCACGCTCAAAATTGCGATGGGTAAGTTTGTCGAGGGCAATATCCATATCCTCCAGAAGATATTTTCCCATGAGCATGGCGACGAACCGGGAACCGTAAGCAAGAAAATCCGGGGTATCACGGGGAGGCCTTTTTCGTCGGTTTTCCGTATGCCTCAGCAGCAGCGCGGCAATGATCGCCTGGGCGCCATTCAGGTCTTCGGAAAAAATTCTGCTATATAACGCTCCGAAGTGCTTCCGGCCACTGAATCTTGCCTGATGGGGACGGCGGCGCCAAATTGCGAGGACGGCTTCGGCAACCACCGCGCTCGTAAATTCGTCAGGCGATACCGAACGATCCTCCCGCTTGGCGCGGTACTTGTATCCCAATGCAACAATGGACGTACCAAGGTGCTTCTGGCGAGGATCGTTGGCTTTCAGGTCCCTCAGATCGACCGGGTTTTGACTATTCGTAGCGAACGTAATCGCTCCAACGAGTTCATTATCGTCTTGAGGAAGCTCGTATATACGGACAAGAACTTCCGCTTCGCCAATTTCTGGACCAACCTCTCTTGCTATTTGCTGAACGGTGCGCGCCGTTTGTCCGCCGTTGACGATTTGCAAGCCATTAATCTGCACCTGCCAGTTATCTCTTTGGAGCGCATTGTAGCGAAACTGCGAACAGGTGATGGTAACGCCATTGTTGTAAAAATAAAAATTCGAACGATCCCCGGGTTCGCGAAGCGTGGCGGCGACCGCCTCGTTCACGCGATTGCCCTTCAAACCCAGGTACCGGCGAATATTTCGCTCAAATAACGCATTGTCGTACGCATTGGTAAGCCGTGCAAGCTCGGCGACGGATATTCGCCCGACCAGTACGCGACGGAAGTCGAATGTTTCGACAAGCGCCTGGCCGTTGAATTGCAATTCTGCGCTGATCGGCTTTTGAGCCTGCAACAAGGCAAGGAGTTCCTCAGATCCGATATAACGCCACTCGACCTGTCCTCCAAAATCCTTGCTTGCATTGTCTATCCGTCGTTGCGCTTGCTCAGTCCACCGTACGCCATTGTTTACAGCGACCGCAGTGACGCGCGGAATCGCGCCCTCCTTGACGAAGGAACGTATGTCCTCAATCCGCTGCTCCAGGCGGCGATTTAGACTCACCGGTTTGGCCGGATCGAAAAGCGTTCTGATCGCGCCAATCATACCGGCAATACCGTTCTCGGGAAACGCCGCGTTCCCGTCAAGATTCTTTTTGTATTTCCCCTGTATCAGCGTAATGTGCAGCTCGCCGTCGTCGGGCGATTCGAAATACAACGCATCGACCCCGAAATCGTCTCCTCCGTCCACAATGCCGTCGAGCGCCTCGTCATCCGTCAGGTCAAACGCTGTTTTCGCGACAAGGAAGAGGAACGCTATCGAGCGTTTCCTCTGCTCGTCGGCGCCTGACCCAAGCGCATTGCTCAAAGCATCGGAGCGCTTCTCGACAATGCCGGACACCTGTTGGTCAATAATTTGCGCAGCGAGAGACATCGGTACAATGCAGAATCGGGCTTGGGGCGCATAGCAGGCATCGCGCCGCATCGGCAATACGCCGTGGTCAAGTCAATGAAATTCGGCTCCCGGGGTTCCGATTCATGCCCAAATATGCTCGAATCTGCCGACAGGCATGCGGGGCAAGCCGCCTGAGCCGGGGGCTTCTTGCACGTCGTGCAGCGCATAGAGTCTGAGGCCAAGTTTCAAGCCATATCGGCCACACCGCCCGACGGCTGACCGAGGTCCACCGCTTCGTTGAATGTCGGTTCCGCCTTGTTGATCGCGTCCAGCGGCAGGGCTACTTCGATGAGTTTTTTGCGGCCTGTCGTCATATGTCAAGAGCCTCCCTCAATCGATCACCGCATTTAATCACCGCTATGCTCTTGCGTTGTCCACGCAATCGCAGTTTCCTCGCGCGAAGTCTTTCGATATCTTTTCGATGGGGCGTTTTTCTGCACGCTAAGACAGGAACAAACTGGAAGGAAATTCCTTGGGGAAGCCATATATTCGCCATTCGTATTCCTCCTTCAAGTTGCTCCAGGACAGCACTAACGCTGAATTTTCCGCTCTTCAGTTCAATCGGAGCGACCCAGGTCACGTTGCGATCTTGGCCAACGAATAGATAATCGCACCGTTTTACAGCATTCGAAATCGACAGTGCTGTACAGTCCATATCGACAATGATCCGCACCTGCGGCGCCTCGTCCAAATCAACCCGGCATTTGTCTTTGTCGCAATGGGAAGTGCGGCAACTGCCGGGCACCATGCAGGCAATCTTTGCAACCGTATCACTCATTCCGGCTCGCTGTCTTGTATGCGATTGGATATTTTTATGCCGTCGTTGTACAACTCCAGGCTTACATCGTCGAAATCCGTTTGGAAAAGACCCGTTTCCGTATCCAGTTCCAGTTCTTGCACGACCGCCCCTTTCGGGCGAGTACCGGATTTGAACAACCATGCTCCAACCTGATCGGGACGGAGCGCCGGCTCTGCGCCTTCGATTCCTTTTCTTCGCTCTTCAGAAAGTCTCGACGCCTGCACCAGATTGGCGACCGTCTCCAGCACCCATTCGCTGTGCGTAGTGATAACCACCCGGACTCCTGCATGAACAAGCGCGGCGAGCTGGCGAGTGAATTCGACCTGCAAGGCCGGGTGCAGATGCGCTTCCGGCTCTTCGATAATCAACATGTCGCCCGGCCGAATCACATGACGCAAATATAGCACGACCGGCGCCAGTTCCGATACCATGGAGGAGGCATGCATCAGGGCAAGCGCCCTTACCCAGCCGTCGGGTCGGTAAAAAAACGAAGGCATGCCTGTCGCGGACGTTTCAATACCTACCGAACCTTTTAATACTGCCTGTTCCATGCACGCGGCAAGTTCGGGCATCCCACCACTTTGCAGATCGGAAAGGTCGCCGAACTGGATGAGTTGCCTCAGAAAATCGCTCACCACGCCCGAAAGGTCCGGCAATGGATCGCTGCGACGCGACTGCGCGGCCTGCTCTATCAACGAACCGAGCAACAGGCGATGGGTGCGCATGACCCCCGTTCGGTCCGCAGGAAGGTAATGCGCCTGCGCATGCAATTTGCCCACAATCTGCGGCAAAATCACGCCCGCCAGATGCTCCATGAGGTCCCAGGAGAAAGCATTCCACCGCGCTTCGTTTTCTCGAACGACCATTGGCTCCATAACCCGGGCCTGACGACGCAAATAGTCTATTTCCTTGAGATCGTCCCCTATTGGGACCGATTCGTCCGCGGGCGACGATAACTCTTCGGAAAGCACGGTACGGACATCGTCTAGTCCCCTTGCCGTGAGCGAAAACGCCTGTTCGAACAACAGGGAATCCGGCGTCGGCTGCTTGCGCAAAACAATGCGAGCGGTTTGCCGGCTGCCTTTGCGCGTCAGCGAGCGGGTTCGGCCCAATCCAAAGCATCGAGAAAGCTCATCGCAAAAATATGCGCCTCTTTCATGGAGCAAGCCGCGTATTTCCTCTCTCAAGGGCTCCGGCAACGCGATACGGTCATCCTCCACGCTTTCCCGTCCCTCGTTGATCGTTTGCATCCAGTCGGTCAGCGCATCGCGCAGCGCAGGCCTTTTCTCTGGATGCCAATAACGCATCTCCCTGCGATGCCGGTTGAAATGCCGGTGCAGCGCATAGATGAGCGTCGCCAGATACGACTTGCCCGTATTGCCCGGCCCAACGAACACCGTCAGCGGCCGCAGTTCGATCCTTGCCCTGACGATCGGGCCAAAGTCCGTTACTTCCAGAATGGTATGGCTGGGTGGGACAGGCATGGAATGGGTAGTTGCTGCGACGAGCGTCAAAATAGGCGTTGATTCCCTTGCGGACAAGCGCCGCCTTCCGGGTTGGCCTGTATGCTACGAAAGGTTCTCCGCTTGAAAAATCCTCTCCGCCGAGGCATCGCAAGCGCAGCATACCAAGGGGTCTCCAGTATACCGCCGCGCCTGTGCGACATCCCCGCTCGCGGCAAAATTTAATAATTAAGGTTCCGAAATGCAAAGGTTAAATTTTTTAACCTGCCCTTTTCCATACTATTATATCGTCCACAATGTAGCCCTTCTACCCATGCGGAATGGCCCCATTCCCTCTACTCCACCCCACACCCCGTCCGCCGTCGCGTATCGGTAATCTGCGTAATCTTCCAGACGGCGCCGTCGTGGAACAAGTGCAAAGCGTTCACGCCGCAATGGCTGAGCGTCTCCCCGAGAAAAAAGGCGTAATTCATCCATGCCTGGGCCAAATGTCCATCTACGGCAATCTCCACGTCCCATATCTTCTCGTCCCATACCTCGTCATGGGGCGTTCCCACCGCCTCTACGAACCGATCCACGCTGCCCGTGGACAGCACAGGCTCCCCGGTCTCGGCGTGCACGAAAGCAGATTGCAAGCGAGCCGCCGGGTGCAGCGTTTGGCGAACCATGGTGCTGTCCCCCGCCCGCATGCCATCGAACAGTTGGTCAATGACGACCCGAACCCCCTCAGGCGAAAGGTCGGAGGGCGGCAGGTCCGCGGAAGGCTGCGCCGCCGCCGGAGCGACAAGCGCCAGCATCCCCAGCGTCAATATGGCGCGGAAAATGGAAGGCATGGGGTTAAGGTAAATAGCGCCGGGGTATCTCGCAAGTCCCCTCTTAAAAAGGAACGCGAGGGCAGAAAGGCCCGGAGACAGGGGCGACCACCCTCCAGCTCGGAAATATCCGGAGCCGCCCCATATTTCTTGAAAATTCTTCCCGCATCCGCAAAGCGCACAAATCGCCCGGCCCGCAGCATCCGGCGGATTCGGGGAAATACCTGAAGGGCGCAGACGTTATATTATGAAAGGAATGCCCGTACCCCGCCGCGCTGCAAGACGCCTGCAAAAGAATCACATGCCGCTAATAGACAAGCAACTACAGGAAGTGTGGGATGCGCTGAGAGCGGACAACAACCGGCGCGACCACGCGCTGCAATCCATCCGCATCCGAAACCTGCGGGGTATCCAGGACCTGCGCGTACCTTTTACGTATCCCGTTAGCGTACTGGCCGGGCCCAATGGATGCGGCAAATCCACGGTGCTGTTCGCCTGCGCCTGCGCATATCGGGACCCCGGGCGAAAACCGAAGGACCTGACGCCAAGCAGCCTCTTTCCCAATTTCGACAATCGGCGGCAACAGGAACTTTCGGATTCGATAGAACGCACGGAACTGGCGTTCGACTACATCCACGAGGGCGCCAACTACCCCATGGACTGGAACCGGGGCAAATCCTGGAACCGCAGTTTCAGGGGACGAAAGGGCGGCAAGCAACCCGAGCGAACCGTATACCTGCGTACGCTGGCCAACCTCACGAATCCATCCGAAGTACGCGGCTTGCTGCAACTTGCGCGCAAGGAATTCGCGACGGAAGCCCTTACCCCCGACCTGCTCATCTTTGCGCATCGGATCCTGCGGCGGCGCTATCGGAATCTGTCCATCATCGCATCGGGAGACAGGAATCTGCTGTTCGCCGAAACCGAACACGAACAAGCCGCAAGGTATTCCGAATTTCATATGTCTTCCGGCGAGCGGGCCATCCTGCGCATTTCGAGAGATATTTCCCGCCTCGAAAACGCGCTGATTCTTATCGACGAGATCGAAGCGGGCCTGCATCCGTATACGCAGCAACAAACCATGCTGGAGCTGCAACGCATTGCCCTGCGGCAAAAATTGCAGATCATTGTGGCGTCGCACAGCCCGGTCGTGCTCGACAGCGTACCGCCGGACGGAAGGTTGTTTCTCGACCGGGACGAGCGCACGGCGGAAGTTCGTCTCATGCCCGTCTGGCGAGACATTTTCCAGAAAGCCCTCTACGGACAATCGCGCGACCAGCTCTCCATCCTGTGCGAAGACGCCATTGCCGAATCCGTGATCCGCGGCGTACTGGACGCGCTCAATCCGGTCATGGATTTACGGCCCGACGACGTATTGGTCGGAAGAAATACCGGTCGAGACGAATTTCCCGCGCATGTGCATACGCTGGGCAAATTCGGCAAATTGAGGGACTTTCTGATGGTTATGGACGGCGACGCCCGGGATGCGGAGCATAAAATCGAACAAGCCGCGGAACGGTACGGACATCATGCGCGGCTCGTATTCCTGCCTGGCGACGCCTCCCCGGAACACTGGGTATGGAATCGCCTTCGCGAGCATCCGCAGGAATACGCCGCTGCGCTGGGCAGTACGCAGCCGGGTCTGGAGCGCAGTATGCAAGAGATCGAGCAACTTGTAGAAGGGGGCGTACAGCAAACGTCTTTCATAAAATCGTCGCTCAACGCGCTGGCCGACAATCTGAATCGCCCGCCCCAGGACATCGCCCGCCTCGCCGGACGCACGGAAGCGGAAAAAAAGCGTGGAGACATGGCGCGCTTCCTCGTGGAATTCGAAGAACGCATCGCGGCCTGGCGCCAACCATAAGCCGCATCCTGCAACGCGCCCCGCGTCCCGGCTTCGGGAAATCCTTCCGAATCCAGAAAGCGCCGCCCGAAAAACGCAGCCCCGGCGCGCGCTGCGCACGGCGCCGCGCCGAATTACCCGCTCCCGCCCTGCAGCCGCACCACCTGATGTTCCCCCGTATCCATATCGAGCGTTTCGCGGAGGATATCCAGAAAGTCCATGCCGTATTTGTTGAGGAAATGCAGCGCGCACAGCTCCCGCTCCTGCAACGCCCCGTTCGGATACACATTACCCTGCGCCTTTTCGAGGCGGGCGCGCGCGATCTCCTGTTTTTTCTTTTCGGCCCGAACCGCCTTCGCCCGCAACCGGGCCAGTTCGTCCGCCATCGCCTTCTGGGCCGCATCGGTCGCCTTGTCCAGCGTACCGTCCACCTTGCGCAACAATGCGCGCACCGGCCCCGCCGCCTCGACGAGACGCCGCGCTGCCTCGTCGAACGTTTCGTCGAGCGTTCCCTGCATCGCATCCGCCACGACGCGATGGAAGAGCTGGTCCGCATCCGCTGAAAAATCCCCCACCGTCAAGCCATACGCATCCAGCGCCTTCGCCACATGCGGCTCCAGAAAGGTGGCGCTTACCCGCGGATAAACAAGCGGCATGGACAGCCCCGCCCACGCGTACAGGGGGCGACACTGCGCGAAATAAGCGATCTCGCCCGGACCGCCCGCATACATCGCCGTGGGCAGCAACAGGTCCTGCATCAAAGGACGAAGCAGTACGTTCGGACTGAACGATTCGGGAGATCGATGCACGAGGTCCAGGGCTTCCGCCCGCGTCATGCGTAGGTCCGCGCCGCGCGCCACAAAGTCCTCGCCGTCGAGATCGAGCGGAATGCGCCGCCCCGCGTCCAGCAAAAAAAGATTGGACGGACGGACAACCGCCTGCGCATGGTAGGCGCGCCCCAGCTCCTCCGAAACCGCGCGCGCAAGGTCCGCAGCCGTTTCTGCTTCCTCGATTTCCTGCGCGAAAAGCGGCGCCGCAAGTCGCTTGAGGGCCGCATCGTCAGGATCGACAATCACCAGTTCGGGAAAAAATATCCGAAGCATCCGGGCAAACCCCTCGGAAAGCGTTGCGTCCGCCCCGTACGCCGCCCGAACCATGCGCAGCATATCTCCCTTGAAATCCGTATCGGGAAGAACCTGCTCCAGGCGGTCCACAACTTCGTCGCCGGGCCGTATGCGACCGGTCGGGCCGGAAGACGCGGCGACGCCTGCCTGCAAGCGCACGGCGGCGGGACGATTGCCGCGAAGCAAGACCGCGCTCGAAACCTCGTCCACATCGTGATCTTCGCCGCCCAGCCAGAACACCGGAACCGTACGCCGCCCCGTTTCTTCGGCAAGCCGTTCGGCCAATCGAATGGCGGAAAACGCCTTCAGGACGGCGTACGTCGGGCCCGTAAACAGACCCACCTGCTGTCCGGTCACCACCGCGACGGTATCCGGGGCGCGCAACGCCTCGACGCCGTCTCGCGCCGCATCGCTATCGCCCCAGTTCGCATGTTGCGCGGCGAGCGCATCCGCAAGCGCGTGCCGGTCCCGATTCGCCGCCGCAGCCCGATCCGCGGCGCGCACTCGCTCCGCGGCCTCGCGCCAGTCCCCCGCAAAGTAGTCCGAAAGCGCCTCGTAGCGTGTGCAATAATCCCGAAAAAGCGCCGAAAAGCCGTGCAAATCGGTAAACGAAATACGCTCTGCGGACGCCTGCATGTCGATGGGCTAAAGATGGAAACGACGCAGCGCGATGCGCCGTCGCGCTAATTCTGCTGCCGCTCGCTTTGAAACCGCTTGATTTCGTCGCGGAGTTCGGCGGCTTTTTCGTAATTTTCCTCCTGAACGGCTACGTCAAGCTGATGCTGCATTTGCTGCAGCTGGGTCATGGCCACAGGCGCCGCTTCCCGTTGCTCCCTGCGCATGCTGGCGTTTTGCATTACGTCGGGGGCCACATAAATGGGCGCGCCAACGCGAACGGCAAGCGCTATCGCATCGCTCGGACGGGAATCGAGACGGGAGGCTTTCCCGTTATGAGTATAGCAGATTTTGGCGAAGAACGTGCCTTCCCGCAGTTCGTCGATAACCACTTCGGTCACCTCGGCCTTGACCGCCTCCATCGAATCGCGCAGCAAGTCGTACGGCAGAGGACGCTGCGGCTGCATCTTGTCCAGTTCGAGCCCAATAGCATTCGCCTCGTAATGCCCGATGATGATCGGCAATTTGCGGTCCCCGGTCGATTCGCCCAGAATAAGCGCATAGGCGGCGCCTCCACTCGAAGGAGTGGGAGCAAGCCCGATGATATCTACCTTGATATATTTCATGCCGACAGCGCATGTTCTAACGCCGTCATAAATGCCTTGTTCTCAATTTCCGTTCCGGCGTTTACGCGAAGAAATCCCTGCAATTCGGGGTATCCGGACATGGAGCGCACCAGTATTCCCTCCGCAAGAAAACGCGCTTTCAGACGGTCCGCGTCCAGCGGCGTCCGAAACAGGACGAAATTCGTTTGAGACGGCACCGTCTCCACCCCTTCCATCGCCGCGAGGGCCGAGGTAATCGCAAGGCAATCCGCTCGAATGCGCCGCGCCCGCTCGGCAATCACGTCTGGCCAGGAAGAAAGCAGAATACGCGCCGCCGCAGAGGCCAACGGATCGATCATGAACGGCATCCTCGCCTTGCGCAATTCGCGCAACACGTCGGGACGGGCTATGAGAAAACCGAGGCGCAGTCCGGCCAGGCCGCAAGCCTTGGAAAAGGTGCGCAGCAAGATCAGATTGGGGTATTCGTCCATCAGCCGGAGCGCGCTGCCTTCCTCCGAAAATTCCAGATACGCTTCGTCCACCGCGACAAATCCGTCTGAAGCGTCCGCCACCGCCGCAATCTCGTCCAGCGTCATGGCCAGGCCCGTAGGATTGTTGGGCGTGGCAAGCACAACGAGCGCCGGGCGGCGCAGCGCAACCGCCTTAACAAGGGCGTCCGTATCGAATCGGAAATCTTCCCGGCAGGGGACTTCGAACAAATCGCCGTCGTGCAATAGCGCCACTTTGGCGTAGAGGGAAAACATGGGGCGCGGCAGCGCCACGGACGTACCGCGCTCGATCAACGCAAGCCCCAGCAATCCGGCCAGGTCGTTGGACCCGTTGCCCACCATCACCCCGTCGGGATCGCATCCGGCCCAGGCAGCAAACGTCTTCGTCAGCGGCTCCGCAAATTCGTCTGGATACCGATTGAACGAAATACGCGCAAACGCCCGAAGCACCTCCTCCTTGACCTCCGGCGGAAGGTCGTACGGGCTTTCGTTCTGGTTTAATTTTACCGTGGTCGCCTCCGGGAGGCCCACCAGGTACGGGCTGCGGCCGCGAACCGCCGGACGAATGCGGCGCAGGAGCTCATCCATGCGGGTTTGCGGACTCATCCTTTTGCCTGTTCGATGCGCTGTGCGCGGAAATATCTTCTGTCAACCGGACCTCTACGGCGCGGGCGTGCGCCTCCAGCCCCTCCGCCCTCGCAAACGCAGCGATGCGCGGGGCGGTTCTTGCAAGCCGCGCTTCGGTCCATGCAATGACGGATTGCCGCCGCATAAAGTCGTCGACGCCCAGCGCCGAAGCATACCGGGCCGCGCCGCCGGTCGGAAGCACATGGTTCGGTCCGGCGAAATAATCGCCGACCGGTTCCGGAGAAAACGGCCCCAGGAAAATGGCGCCTGCGTGGCGGATACGAGGCAAGACGGAAGCCGGATCCCGCGTCAATATTTCGAGGTGTTCGGGAGCCAGTTCGTTCGCCGCCTGGATCGCCTCCTCCAGCGTATCGGTAAGGATGCAAGCGCCATACTCGGCAAGCGAGGCCTCTACGATGGCGCGGCGCGGCAAGGACGCCGTCATCTCGGCGGCATGGCGGCGAACCGCTTCCGCCAGCGCAGCGTCCGGCGTCGTCAACACCGCCGAAGCCCGGGGGTCGTGCTCGGCCTGCGCAATCAAATCGGCCGCCACGAAACGCGGATTGGCGAAAGCGTCCGCCAACACGACGATTTCGCTCGGGCCCGCCACCGAATCGATATCCACCAGGCCGTACGCCTGCTTCTTGGCCGTCGCCACCCAGGCATTGCCTGGCCCGGCGATCTTGTCCACGCGCGGCGCGGTTTCCGTCCCGAAGGCAAACATGGCGATAGCCTGCGCGCCCCCCGCCGAAAACACATGCTCCACGCCAAGCATATGGGCCGCGGCCAGCACAAGCGGGTGAGGCAGGCCGTCCGGCCCCGGCGGCGAGGCGAGATACAGATGTTCAACGCCCGCAACCTGCGCCGGAATCACATTCATCAGCACACTGGACGGATACGCCGCCGTGCCGCCGGGCGCGTACACCCCGACCCGTTCCATGGGCGCATAGCGTTGCCCCGATCCCGCGCCGTCCTCCCCGGTTTCAAACCAGGACGCCCGCCGCTCTTTTTCGTGAAACCGCCGGATAGCGTCCGCCGCCTCGGCAAGAATGCCGCGCAACGAATCGTTCAGGCCCGCATGCGCCTCGGCAAGCCGTTCGGCGTCCACAAGCAACGAAGCAGGACGCACCCCGTCGAAGCGCTCCGTACAATCCAGTACGGCGGCGTCGCCGCCCGAACGCACTTCTTCCAGGATGCGCCGCACCGTCCCGTCGATCTGGTCGTCGAACGAGGCAAGACGCGAAAAAAGGCGTTCCAGTTGTTCCCGGCGCCGGGCGAAAGGTACGACAGGAAGCATGGCAAGAAGCAAAAGGGTACGGAAGCGCGAAACGTACGGCGCCGAAATAGCCTCGTCCTGCCGATGCCTTGCATCTGCAACGGCGAAAGCCCTGCCGGTCTGAACGGCAAAGCTTCCCATGCAAAAACGGCTACGCCCGCGTTAGCGGTACTCCGAACCGCCCGAGGAACGCCCCTGGTCGTCGATGCTGGTCAATTCCGGCAAATTGCGGAAATCGTAACCAGGCAGCCGTTCGTCCACAACATGCTTCACCACATCGTGCAACGCTGTAAGAAACTTGCCAAAATCTTCCTTGTACAGGAAAACCTTGTGCTTCTCGTGCCGGCTTTCGGAAACGCGTTTGCTTTCCGTAATGGTTACGAAGAAATCTTCGCCTGATCGCGTCGTCTTGACGTCAAAGTAATAGGTTCGTTTCCCGGCAGGGACGCGGCGGGAATAAATTTCATCGCGGTAAGAATGCTGCGGCGGGACGTCGTGTCCATTCAGCTCGTCGTTCGTCACGTGTTCTGCGTACGTTTGTGCTTGGAAGGTCTTGAAGATGATGCAGGCACGACGGCGTAGCCAACGACCCACGCGCTTTGCCCGCAATACATAATGGGACGGACTTTGATGAAAAGTCCATTCCTGCAATATAACAATTTTTACAACGGGAGGCAATTTTTTTGCGTTCCCGCCACCGGCGGCCCGATTACGCGGCCCGATCCGCTTCGCGGGCCACGTCGAATGCAACCCGATGCGCCAGGTCGGAAGGATATCCCCTTCGCAGGAGATAATCGCAAACTTTTCTGGTTCGCTTCCTTGTGTCCGCCTCGCTCGACAGACTCCGCCACCGCGCGCTTCCCAGTTCCGCCGCGCGGTCCGCAAGCGCATCCTCTCCGACGAAAACCTTGTCCAGCGCCTCGTCCAGCAAGGCGGACGCTACGCCTTTTTTCAGCAGGTCGGCGCGTACGCGGGCGGGCCCATGCCCTTCCTGCCGGAACCGGCGCCCGGCGTACGCCTCGGCAAAAGCCCGGTCGTCCAGCAAGCCCATTTTTTCAAGACGCCCAATCGCTTCGTCCGCTACTTCGTCAGAATACGCCTTCTGCAGCCGGCGGCGAACCTCGGCGACCGTACGATCGCGATACGCCACATAGCGCAAGGCGACGGCGCGCGCCTTCCATACCAGGTCCCGGCGCACCATTCGCTCCTGTTCGCCTGCGCCAAGCGATTTCCCTTTCGCCAACCCGAATTCAAGCGCCACGTCCTGGTGCAGGGAAAACGCAAAGCGGTCGTCGATATGGACCGCAACGCGGTCGGGCGACCGCTTTACCGCCCGCAGCGACGTAATGCGCCCCGGCTGAAAGTCGATGTCGATCTCTTTTGTCATGGGAATCCGCTCTTCGAGCCATGCGCTACTGCGGCAGCGAGACCGATTCCCCGGCCTGATCCACCTGAACATGCACGGAATCGACCGAAACCGCCGCAAAAACGCCTATGCCGCCCGTAACATTGGAAAGGGGTTCGCGCCGATCCGGATCGTCCCGGCTGGCAGCGAACCGGGCGTAATCCGCTCCGGATCGCACCAGCGAAACGCGCAGGCCATGTTCCGGCAAGGGATCGTTTTCCCCGGATACGCTGACAGCGTATACCCCGGCCCAGGACCTCTCCGCTGCCTCGGTTTGCCGCGCTTGCTCCCGAAACACATCGTCGGAACGCAAAAACAGGTCCACAATGGGCGAAGAAAACGTGGTGAACGGCTGCAATTGCGCCCGCACCCAGAGTTCTTCCGAAAACGCCCCCTCTTCTGGCGCAACCCATTTGATCGTGGCCTCGATGGGATAAATGTATCCGGTATAGGCGCCCGTCGCCAGCGTATCCGACAACGCCAGCGAGTCAAGCAACACTGCCGAAACAGGCTCCGACGGAATCTTCAGCGATACGTCGCGGATGGCTATTTCGGGGGGAACGTGCCCGAACGCCGTTACCGTCGCATCCCGCCAACCAACGCGGAACGAGAACGCGTCTCCGGCAGCGACCAGGCCCGCCCCGTTCCCCGACGGAACGTACCGCCCGGCCTGTCCAGGATCCGGCGCATACCGCACAACCTTGTCCCCCAGCGTCACTTCCACCTCGGCGTCCGCAACGCCCGCTCGCGCCATATCGTAAGGCCCCTGGGGCGACAAGGTCCGACGCACCATAATGGGTTGCAAAGGCTGTCCGGCGTCGAGAAAACCCTCCACGACGACCTGCCCCTCGTTCACCGGAGCGACCGTATCGCACCCCGCCGCGGCAAGACACGCGCACAACATGCCTGCCCAGACGCCCTTTTTCTCGCGCTTTGCCCGAAACGTCATAGTTGCATCCTGATTTCGAACAGGGGCAGGATGGGCAAACCGCGCCGATCCTGAATTTCCATGCCCTGATCCGAGGGAATATACTGCCGCGCCGTCACATTGCGGCGATTCGTCACGTTGTACAAATGCAAACGGGCAAACCAGGAGGCTCCCAGCGCCCGGAAACGCCGCTCCGCAGCAATATCCAGCCGAAAATAGGGCGGCAGGCGCCCATTGTTCAGGTAGGGCCGGTACAAATACCGATCCGTTGCGTCCAGCGGATCGCCTATGGCGTACTGCGCGACGGGCACGGTCGTCGGATATCCGCTGCGCGCCTCCAGAATGGAAAGGACGCGCCATTTTCCAAGTTCTCGCGCCGCCAGGACGCCCACGGAGCGGGGTACGTCGTATCGGGCGGGCCGAAACGACGCTTCCCCCAGCGAAGGAGAGCGCGTCAGGGACCGTCCCCCCGCATAGTTCAGGCGAACGGACCAGGGGCCCCGGTCCGCCTCGGCGGCAAGCTCCACCCCGTACGCCCGCGCATTGCCCCGTACGTACTGTCCAAGCAACTCGCCCACGTCGATCCCGGGCCCCACCAGTTCGTTCTTGCTGCGGAACTCGTCTTCCGGAAGCAAGACGTCCGTTACATGGCGCCAGTATATATCTCCCTGGAGCGTTACCCCCCGCCAGGGCCTGCTCTCCACCCCTACGGAACCCTGATAGCCGGAGGACGGCGCAATATCTTCGCTGGCCGGAATCCAGCGGCTTGTCACCAGGTCGTACGTAAAGGCGTACCGATCGCGCAATCGGTGCAGATATTGCATGGTTCGACCTGCCCCGGCGCGCAAGCGCAAGCGCCGCGGAGCCACGACATGCTCCAGCGCAAGGCTCGGACTCACATCCGTGCGCAACCCGGTCCCGAACACATTGAGCCGTACGCCCGGATGGACGATCCAGCGCTCGTTCAACCGCCACACATCCTGCGCGTACAGGGCCAGTTCAGGCGCCGTCGCCTCGTTCGTCTGCGCATGCCGGTCCACCGCGCCCGCAGAACGACGGATGATCGCATTGAGCGACGAGGAAAAATCGCGTACGCCGGCTTGCATACCCACCTGTATCCGGTGGGAAACGGATTGGAAATACTCTATGTCGATCTTCGCGCCCGCATCCTGCAGATCCACCTGGTAATCAGATTGCATGACCGCCGAAATCGTGGGGCGCAGCAAGGTGCTTTCGCGCGCGTCGTACGTGGACAGATACGCCGTGCCGGTAACGAAAAAACGCTCGGAGAACAGGCGCTGGTAGCGCGCGCTGATCAACCGGTTGCGCCAATGCTGCGCCACCTCGAAGAAAAGATCCGCCGGGCGAAGCCAGGACGAAAAATCCAGCGACAAATCGAAGGGCAGGCGCAAATCAAGGTCGTCGCCGCCTTGGTAATAACTGACCGAAAGCCGGTCCCCGCCCCTGAACCGGTGCGTATATTTTGCGCTCGCATCGTAGAAATGGTATCCCGTGCGAAGCGTGTCCCGGCGCCCTTCCGCATTCTCCACAGGATGCTCGCGGCCAATAATCTTGTCGAGATAGGACCTGCGCGCCGCCGCCATGAACGAACTGTTGGCGGTAACCGGCGATTCGATCACCATGCGGCCGCTAAGCGGACTCGCCGCCATGAGCGCGCGGGGTTCCTGTTGCGATCCGTCCTTCATCTGCGCGTCCAGCACCGACGATATCCTCCCCCCGTATTGCACGGGAAACGAGCCTCGGTACAGTTTGATGTCCTTGAACGTTTCGGTCTGGAAAATAGAAATGAGACTGAACGCGTGCCAGGGATGGTACACGGGCGCGCCGTCCAGCATATACAGGTTCTGATCCGGAGAAGCGCCGCGAATCAGCATGCCGCCGTGCAGTTCGCCCGTCTTGCGGATGCCCGGAAAGTGCTGGAGGGCCTGGAAAAGATCCGATTCCCCGGGAAAAGAGGGCAGTCGTTCGAGGCGACGAACCGATTCTCTAAGCAAGCCCGGGGACGCGGCGGCCACCGCATAGTCTGCCCGTTCGTCTTCCACCACAATCCCGCCTCCTTCAAGGGCCAGCGGAGCAAGCGACAGGATAACCGGGGCCGCCGTTTCCGCAACCTGCTGTTCTCCGGTCGCATACCCCAAGAAAGAAACCTGCGCCGAATACGCCCCCGGCGGCAGGGACGACAGCGCGAAATACCCGGCGTTGTTCGTTACCCCCCCGATGCGCAACTCGGAAAGGTAAATATGCGCGCCGGGCAACGCTTCGCCGGTTTCCCTGTCCCGCACGAATCCGCGCAAGGTCCACTGGCGGGCAGTTTGTTCGGAGGCCGGGCCGGAAGCGCGCACCACCACGTATTGTTTGCGGCGAACGCGCTGCGCTTCGAGCGCGACCGGGCCAAGAACGCACGCAAGGGCCGCTTCCACGGAGGTCCCTTCGTACGCGCACGCCGTACGGCGACCCTGGACCAGCGCCTCCGAGAACACAATATCGACGCCAGCCTGGTCCCGCACGGCAAGCAGCGCCTCGCGCAACGGCGCTTCTTCCGCCTCAATGCGAATGGTTTGCCCCGCCGCCGAGAGCGGCGACAGCAGCAAAAAGGATATGACGAACAGCCAGCGCACGCCCCAAGATACCGATTTCCCCCCGGACGCGACACTTTCCGCGCCCTTTTCGCAAAAAGCCTTCCGGGAACGAAGGCGTCCCGCCCTCGAAAATCCGCGGGACTGCTACTTTCACTGGCGAATCAAAACGATTTCCAGGCCCGCCCGAACATAATAGGAAACATATCCGGTGTCTTCATGAAACGCGCGCCTGGCGCCCGCGGAAACAAAAAACTTTCCGTTCGGCAAAGTCATCAGGGAAAGATTGGCGTTTCCGCCAAGAACGAAACTTCGCGATCTGGACACAAGCGCTTCTGGCGAACTGAGTCTCTGTATATCGTACACATGCGTATTTAATCCGCCAAGCAAGTTCAGATACAAAGGAGAGCCTTTACTCTGCAATCTGACGCCTCCCATAATAGTCCATATTTGCGTGAAGGAAGAGGCCCCAAGAAGCGGCTCCGTTATTCTGGTAAAGGTTACCTGGGACACGGCGTGAATGCCGTCGGCAACCTTCAGATTAAGCGTCAGAAGAGGATTCAGGCGACTGGTATAATCGTATTTTACCTGATCAGGGGGCACACTGCCCAGTTCAAGGGGAGATTTCAGACGCACGATGGAAGATTCAGACCCGGCGGAAATAGAAAAAAAGTATTCCTTTCGCATCTCCTGGGACTGGACCGAGGCCGGAAACAAGATCAGAACGAAAAAAACGGGCAAAATACGAACGCGATACATGCCACAATGATGCAGTTACGGAAACAGCAAGGTCAAGTCCCCGGAAAATTTTCTGAGCGGAATGCAAATCGCCCCGAGCCCAAGGCAACCGCTCAATCAAAAAAGCTGGCGGCTCAGCGGGAAGATACGATGCGGTATCCTGCGGCGTCCGCCTCGACCGCAGCGCCGATAGCCAGCGCAACGATGTCCAGCGTTTCGGCCAGCGGTTCGTCCTGCGCGAACCGGCCCGTTACCTGTTCGTCGAGCAAGGATTCCTCCGCCGAAATCGCCGCGCCGTAGTGCGCGGAAAGCACCGGAAGGATGTCGCGCACCGGCGTAGTACGAAACAGGAACAGCCCCGTCCAGGCAAGCCGTTCATGAACCCGCACGGATACCGGATCGGAGGGAACGCCCGCCGCCATGCGGCTCATCTGGCCGGGACCGAGCACAACGGACGGGTCCGCGCCGTCTGCGCCATAACGGGCGCGCATCCGCACCTTGCCTTCGACCAGCACGATTTCCGTCCCGTCGTCGGCGGTATGCGCCCCAAAGGACGTGCCAAGCACGGCGACCTCCGCATCCGGCGTAACCAGCAGGAACGCATCGTCGCGCGGCGCAATATCGAAAAAGGCCCGGCCCTCGAAGGCTATGCTGCGCGCCCATTCCGGGCTCGTCCCGGCGGGCGAATACGTTACGCGGGAATCGCCGAGTAGGCGCGCGACGGAGCCGTCGGGCAACTCGACCAGGCGAACCTCTGCGGCGGCGGTCTGAATCGTTACGACGTCCGGCAAAGCGGACGGCCACAGAAAAACCCCCAGCGCAGCGAGCAACGCGGCGGCTACGAGGCCGACGCCCGCCTGCAAAAAGCGCCGCCGCGACCCGGAAGCGGCTACGCGCTGAAGAGGACGGGCGGGGCGGGCGGAGCGGTCTGCGCGAACGGACGGAACGGCGCGGACAGAAAACGCACGCGACAGAGAAGGCGCTTCCGGCGCGAACCAGGACGCCCAGTGCGCCTCGAAGTCCTCCATGTCGCGGCGTATGTCGCCGGCTACGGCCGCCATGCCGGGGCTATTCGCAAGCATGCGCCGAAACGCCGGCGCGACTTCTTCGGCCCGGGACCGTTCGGAATCGGTCAACGCATCCGCTCGCCCGCATTCGTACATTGCGAACAGAGCGAATTCCCCCAAATTCGCGTCTGCCCGCCCGACTTCGCGGGCCAGCAACGTACGTACGGCGCGCCATTCCCGGAAGAGCGCAAGGGTAGCAGGATCGGAGGCCATAATATCTTGCAATTCCATGGCCCGTTCCGGGGTCAGGTCGCAATACAATGCGATGGCGGCAATATGTTCGAACGACGAAGGCACGAATCAAATGCGGGCATAGAGCGGTGCGTTGACTTTCTGTTAAGCCGCTGTGGAGATCGAAAAAGTAACGCGCTGCCTGAAAGAAAAAAACGGGCCGGAGCGTACAGAAAATTGCCCATGGAGCGAAACGGGCGGAGCGCCGTCCGGGCGCGCGGCGAATCAGGCGTCTCCTCCGGGCGATTCTTCAAGCGCCTTGCGCAGCTTGCGAAGCGCGCGCTGCACCTGCATTTTCACGGCGGCTTCCGTGGTGCCGAGCGAGCGGGCGATTTCCGCATAGCGATAGCCGTATTCGCGCATTTCCAGAATCGTACGCGCCTTCTCGCCGAGCAGGCTCAGCGCTTGCTCCGCGTCGAGGCGCAGGTCCGCCTCCGGAACCGCCTCGCTCCATGCCGACAAAGCATCCGGCTCCGCAAGGTATTCCCGGGGACCATAGCGCCCCCGATAGTAATCCTGCGTTTCGAACAGCGCCGCCTTCATAGCAAACGCCTGCAACCGCTCGGGGTCCTGCAAATCCGGGAGACTCCGGTGCAGACGCAGCAGCGTGTTCTGCACCAGATCGTCCACGGCCGCCCGCTGCCCGATCCGCGATACGAACCAGGCGCGCAACACAGGATCGAGTTGTTTCACGATCGCCTCGAACGCCGCATCGTCGCCGTCCCGCGCTTGCAGAACGAGAGCGGCGTCTATGGAACGGTGTCTGGACAAATCGGAAATACCTGCAAGAACGATACAACGCGATGAAAAGGGCGCAAACAGAAGATACTAACCGGGCAACGCCTGTCTTGTTTTGCGACGAAGCAAAGCGGGCGACGCCCCTCACGCGTTGCGGCGCCGCGCAATACAACGGAGCGCTTCGTCGGCGGTAAGGAGCAGGGCGTCGTTATTCTCCAAACGCCGAAGCGTACGCGCCGATGTCCGGCGCGCACATGCCCAATTGTCGCGCAATCTTGCGCCAGTTTTTCAGCGCCGCCGACACCTCGGCGAGAATAGTATCCGCCTGATCGCTTTTCAAGGCAAAATGCGAAGCGGCCCTGCGGGCTTGCTCCACGCTCGCCTCCGGCCCTTCTTCCGAAATCCAGGTGGTCAATTCCCGCGCTTTCTCCTCTACAGGCACCGGATTGAGATCGTAGGCGGGCGCCAGACGCCACGCCCCCCGCCCGTCGTACAGGAATCCGTGGTTGCGCAAATGATCGTCGAGGTTGCCAACCAAGACATTGAATACGATCCGCCGCCACAATTCGTGCAGGTCTTCGGTTGGGGCGCTGGACCAAACGCGAAGGCATTCGGCAATGTCTATGTATGTGGCGACGTCGCCATCCTGAAGGCCCAACAAACTCATAGCCGACAAAAACGGAATGCGTCGCCGGCCGCATCTGTCAAACCGTTTTATAAGCGCGACTGGCCTTCCGGCGACATCCTCCAGGCGAGCCTCCGAAACCCGTATTCCGGCCTGGCGGGCCAGTGTCATGGCCAGTACTTCTCCATGCGGAATGCTGCGCAAATCGTCGGGCTTGGGAAACTTGGCAATGGACAAGGCGCCGTCCTTGTCCTCGACGACCGATTTTGGGCGAGCGCCGCCAATGGGCGAGCCTGCATGCAACAACAACCGTATGTCTTCTGCCTCCTCGGTATGGCCATGAATGGCGTCGGCGGCGTTCAGCAGCGCCGATAAGCGGAAAACGGGCGGTACGCGCCCAGTTGTTTGGCCCTGGTCGAAAGCCTCTTCTCCCTCGCGGCGGTAACGCAGGGCACCGGTGCGGGCCCTGTCTGTAATGGCAAGCAAGTAATCGATTTCCGACAGCGTGCGCGACCGACCTTGCTTGCGAAGCGCGCGCCGGGCAAGCAATCGCCCCCAGCGGTCGGGCGCGGTATCGCGCAGCGCACCCGGCAACGCCGATTTTTCCGACGAAGTATAAAACGGACCGGTTTGAAGCGGCAGATTCGCCGGATCGATGGCGAAGGCATTCGGCCTGGTCAGCCATTCGTTTGCATATTCAAAAACCGAACTGGGCCTTCCGCGCCGGCCAAAGTAACGGCACCACCCGACCAGACAGGTTTGCTCGCCACAGTCGATATGCACCTCAATGGCATCGCTCATGGGCGTTTCCGGCGACGGGGGTACGCGATGCGCCTGGGCAGGCGGTCTTCCTCGACGTCCAGTCCAAGCGTATCGTCCCGACGATCAGCCACATTCCCCAATCCTTCGGCCAAACCAAGAATAGCGAGTACGGTGGCGTACATGCCCATGGATACGCTGGGATCGCCTCGCTCCAGTTTGTAAAGCGTACCCCGGCTTATAAAAGCGCGCTCCGCCATGGAAACGGTGGATATTCGGCGCTTTTTGCGGGCCACGGCAATATCTTCGCCAAGTTTGGCCAGGCTTTCCCGAGCGACACGGGGCATGGTATGGTTTGCGGCAGATTTCATTTGTCTTATGTAATGAATAATATGTTTCTTATTGTAAATTATATAAAACATTATAAAAAAACAACCCCGATCTTGCATATTTTCCTCAGGAATCGGGGGTATATCCGGGCGGGCGGCCCTGCGTCCGCAGGGCGCTTCGGAAAAATGCGGCGAACAGGCGCGGCTACTTGGACGCGTTCTGCCCCACGAGCGGCCACTGCTCGATTTCGAAAACGGAGCCATTGACGGGCCCCGCCTGATCCGAAAGCCAGAACACAATGTGCGCCGCCGCTTCTTCGGGAGCGAAAATGCGACCGGATGGCGCATGTTCGAGCGGAATGCGCTCCCACCAGCCTTCTTCGGACCCGTCCTCGACTTTGATCTTTTTCTCGTTTTCCGTAAGCGTCCAGCCGGCGTTGATTTGATTGACGCGGATGCCCTCGCTGGCCAGATACGCCGAAAGGTTGCGCGTCATCGTCATGAGGCCCCCTTTCGTCATCGAATAGACCAGGAGATTGCGCTCGCCGCCCAGCGCATTGATGGAGCCCACGTTCAGGATATGGCCCCCGCCCCCCTGTTTCCTGAACCGGGATACGGCAGCCTGCGCAAGCAGCAGCGGCGCCCGCAAATTCACGGCGACTTGCCGGTCGAAAAGTTCGACCGACGCCGTATCAAGACTGGAGCGCGTCAGAAGCGCCGCATTGTTCACAAGCGCGTCCAGGCGCCCGAATCGCTCGGCGGCAGCCTCGACCAGATGCGCGGCCACCGCCGGATCCTGCAAATCGCCCAGCGCAAAATCGGCGGCGGCACCCAGTTCTTCCGCAAGCGCCGCGGCGCGGCGGGCGTTCCGCCCATGAATCATGACCTTTCCGCCCTCGGCGACAATGCGGCGGGCGGCGTATTCCCCGATGCCCGTCGTCGAGCCGGTAACGAGGATGACCTTATCCTTGACCAGTTGTCCCATAGCGTTATCGGACGCCACGCCCCGGCGGCGTACGCGGGTCGAAGATCTGTTCGACCGGCGCGCCCTCGCCTCAATACAGGAACATGGGCTTGTTCAGCACATGGTGCACCTTCGGACGATAGGCGTCCAGGTCGTAGAGTTCTTCCACGTCCACGCGCTTCACGCCCGTGGTGACCTCGTCCATGGGAATGTGCGTGTACACGCCGCCCCGCAAGGCCACCATCCTGCCGCTGGCGCCGCCTCCGAGCAGGTCCATCGCCATGTTGGCGTAGTTCAGGCCGACCATCAGGTCGAGCGCGTCGGGCGGACCCGAGCGCATCAGGTACGCAAAGGACTGCAACACAATCTTCTCGCCCGTAATCTTGCTCAGCGCCGCGCCCGTGGCTTCTCCGATGCCGCCCAGCTTCCGGTGCCCGTACGGATCGGCTTCCCCGCTTTCTATCACCTCGCCCCCGATCATATACGCGCCCTCGCTGATCGTCACCATGGCGTACCTGCTTGGATTGGCGCGCTTGTCTTCCATGACGAGGCCCGCCAGTTTCTCCGGATCGAACGGCACCTCGGAGATCAGCGCCCGGTCTACCCCGGCGAGATACGAGCTGATGAGGCTGGTTTGGCCCGAATTTCTTCCGAAAAGTTCGATCACCGCGATGCGCTCATGGGAACCCGTGCTGGTGCGAAGCTGGTGAATGAATTTGACGCTCCGGG
The DNA here is from genome assembly GCA_022825385.1 of Rhodothermales bacterium. GTDB lineage: Bacteria > Bacteroidota > Rhodothermia > Rhodothermales > VXPQ01 > VXPQ01. Next base: position 49,876 of record JAJDWX010000042.1, on the reverse strand, counting down.
TAACCGCCGTCCCGAACCCGATGCAATAATCCGTGCCGTATACGTCGTTGTCCATCGTCTTGGGAATGGCCACGACCGGAAACCCTTCCCGATGCAGGCGTTCGCCGTAACTCAGCGTATCGTCTCCCCCGATGGGAATGAGCATGTCTATGCCAAGATGCTTCAGATTCGCGATCGCATGGGCCGTAAAATCGAACGTGCCCTCCGCTGTCGCCTCGGCGGTTCCCTGCAAAAAACCAGGCACGTCGTTCGGCGACACGCGACCCGGATTGACGCGGCTCGTATGGAGCACGGTGCCGCCGCTGCGGTCGATCTTGCGTACGGTTGGAAAATCCAGCGCGACCGTATACTTGTCTATCGTGGCCGGGTCATTCCGGTCCATCCAGAGCAAACCGCCCCATCCGCGCCGAATGCCAACGACTTCGTTTCCTTGCTCCATGCCCCGCAGGGCAACCGCCTTGATGCAGGGGTTCAGGCCAGGCACGTCGCCGCCCCCGGTCAGTATGCCGATTTTCATATTCCTTGTTTCCTCGGTTCGTATGGTTTGGAGAATTCGCTCAGCCCTGCAATATAGGATTTTCTGATGAAAACCGCTTCAGGTTATCCGCGCCCAGGCATGCAGCAAAATGCCCGCGGCCACGGCGGCGTTCAGCGACTCGACCCCGCGCGATCCCGGTTTTTCGGCCTGGCGGGGCTGGCCCGGAATAAGCACCCGCTCGGTAATGCGCTCCCGAACAGCCGGGGAAATCCCGTGCGCCTCGCTGCCCAGCGCGAGGACGGACGGCAGCGCGGGCGTCCAGGCGTCCACGGGAGCGCCTTGCAGGTCTGCTCCGTACAGGGTAAATCCGCAGGCCGCCAACTCCGCAAGCAGCCCGGCCGGATCGGGCGCTTCGACGTGCGCGACGTCCCATACGCCTCCCATGGACGCGCGCACCGCCTTCGGATGATAGGCGTCCGCGGACCCCGGCGCGGCGACCACGGCCTCTACGCCGAACCAGGCCGCCGTCCGAATAATGGTCCCTGCATTCCCCGGATCGCTTACGCCGTCGAGCAATACGATCCGCTGCATGGAAGCGAGCGCGCCCGCCGTTTGCCTGCGAATCCCCGCAACGCCCAGTACGCCCGGACTGGTTTCCAGCGCGGATAGGGCGCGCAATGCCTGATCGGACACGACATACGTCCGATCCGGCGGAACAGCAAACCGCTGGGCAAACCGCTCCTGCGCCGATTCGGCCACAAGCAGCGCGCGCAATTCGGCCCCGGCGGCGAGGGCCGCTTCCACGGCGCGGGCGCCTTCGACGATGGTCTCTCCGTACCGGTCGCGATATTTTCTGTGCGCCAGCGAGCGGATTTGCTTCAGGCGACGCTGGGACAAGGCGTTCATGCGCAGGGCGGCGCTGCGAGGGTCAAACGCTGCATGAGGTTCTCGGCGCAAGATGGCTACAGGCTCGGGGATAAATATATACTATATAATGCCTAATAATACGCGCGGCGGCGTCTTCTTTTTTCCTTTTTAGGATGCATTCCGTTATTTTCCAGACAGTGCCCTTCCGCCATCGTTCCTTTTCGACCCCGCCATGACGCTCCGAAACGCCTCGCTCCGCTCGCCCCTTCGCTTGCTCGCCGCAGCGTCCGCCTTCGTCGCGCTGGCGGTTGCCGCGCCCGTTCCCTCCGCCCAGTCCCAGGAGATGCAATGGGAAGACTACGCGCCCCGCTCCACGCTGGTCGTCGAGGGGCGCGAAGTGACCCGCGCGAAATTTCCGTTCGTGGACGCCCATGCGCACCAATGGCGCATCGGCGACGCGTCCGCCGAGGATATCGCCGCCATCGTGGCGGAGATGGACGCCTTGAACATGGCCGTCATGGTAAACCTGAGCGGGGGCAGCGGCGAAGACCTCCAGCGAAAAGTCGCCAACACGGAGCGGCATGCCCCGGGGCGCTTCGTGCATTACGCAAACATCGACTTTGGCCCCGTGGACGACCCGGATTTCGGGGAAAAAGCGGCGGCGCAACTGGAAGCAGACGTGCGGCACGGCGCCAAAGGACTGAAGATTTACAAAAACTTCGGCATGGACATCTTCTACGAAAATGGGGAACGAGTCCATACCGACGACCCGAAACTCGACGCCATCTGGCAAAAAGCGGGCGAACTGGGCATTCCGGTGCTCATCCATACGGCGGACCCGGCCTCCTTCTGGGAGCCGCAGGACCGGTTCAACGAGCGCTGGTTCGAACTCAAGGAGCGGCCGCGCCGCAAACGCGATCCGGTTCCGTCCTGGGAAACCCTCATGGCCGAACACTGGAACCTGATCGCCCGGCACGAAAACACGATTTTCCTCAGCGCGCACCTCGGCTGGCTGGGAAACGACCTTGGGCGGTTGGGCAGCCTGCTGGACAAAATGCCCAACATGTACACCGAACTCGGCGCAGTCGTCGCCGAACTGGGCCGTCAGCCGCGCGCCGCGAAAGCCTTCCTGACGAAATACCAGGACCGCGTACTCATGGGCAAGGATTCGTGGGAACCGTCCGAATACCATGTCTACTTCCGCATCTTCGAAACGGCGAACGAATATTTTCCCTATTACCGCAAGCGACACGCCTTCTGGAGCATGTACGGCATGGACCTGCCGGACGAGACGTTGCGGAAAATCTACTATAAAAACGCCCTCGAAATCATTCCCGGCCTGGACCCTGCCCTGTTCCCGGATTCGTGATCCGGCGATGGAACAGCCCCCTGCAACAGCCGCCGATCCCCCGGCGGCGCCTTGACGCCTTGACGCTATGACCCGCATTTTCGCTCGCTCGCTTGTTGCGATGGCGCTTGCCGCCGCCCTGTCCGCCTGTTCGGAAAGCCCCGCGCCCGTCGGAGCCGGAGCGGACTGGGCGAATTACCTCGGCCATCCCGGCAGCAACCAGTATTCCCTGCTGGATCAGATCAATACGGAAAATGTCCACCAGCTGGAAATAGCGTGGACCTACGATACCGGAGACGCGGAAGAGTATCAGGCCAATAACCTGATCGTGGACGGCGTGCTGTACACAGCCACCCCGACCCGCAAGGTAACGGCGCTCGACGCCGCCACGGGCGAACATATCTGGACCTTCGACCCCGACGAAACCAATCCTTTCGACGGCGACAAACATCGGGGCGGCGGACGGCAGCGGGGCGTGATGTACTGGGAAGACGGCGAAGACCGGCGCCTCTTCACGTCGAAAGGCCCCTGGATGTATGCGATCGACGCAGAAACCGGGGAGCCGATCCCCTCGTTCGGCGAAGGAGGCTGGCTGCATATAGGCGACCGCATCGACTGGGAAGGCCGCCCGAATGCAGGCATGAACACGCCCGGCTACGTCTACGAAGACAGGGTGATCTTCGGCGTGCGGGTAGCGGAAAACGTGCCCGGCGCAGTCATTGCGCTCGACGCCCGCACCGGCGAACGCGTCTGGATATTCCATACCCTGCCCCGTCCGGGGGAATTCGGGTCGGAAACGTGGCCAGAGGGGTATCTGGAACGCACCGGCGGCGCCTCGGACTGGTCCGGCATTGCCATAGATACGGAACGCGGCATCGTCTATTCCTCCACGGAAACCGCAGGCCCCGACTTCTACGGCGGCGACCGGTACGGCGAAAACCTGTTCGCCAACTCCCTTATCGCGCTGGACGCGCGCAACGGCGAACGGCTGTGGCATTTCCAGTTCGTCCATCACGACCTGTGGGACATGGACAACCCGACCCCCGCCACGCTGCTGACGGTCCGGCGCGACGGAGAATGGGTGGACATCGTCGCACAGGGCACGAAGATGGGGCTGCTGTACGTTTTCGACCGGGAGACGGGCGAACCGCTCTGGCCCATCGAGGAGCGTCCGGCCCCCGTATCGGAATTGCCGGATATGGAGGCCTGGCCCACGCAGCCCTTCCCTACGCGCCCGGCGCCGCTCATGCGGCAGGAGTATACCCTGGACGACGTATCGAACATATCCCCGGAAGCCCGCCAACTCGCCACCGACCTGATCACGCAATCCGGGACGTACGGATCGTTTCCGCCGCCAAGCCTGGAACAGAAAATCAAGTTTCCGGGATACGACGGCGGCATGGAATGGGGCGGGTCCGCTGCCGACCCGGACGGCATCCTGTACGTGAATGTGAACGAGATTCCGTGGTTCTACCAACTCATCCCGACGCGGCGAGAAGACGGCAGCCCGCTGCCCCGGGGAGACAGGTACTACCGGGCGTTCTGCGCGTCGTGTCATGGCCTGGACGGAACCGGCGATCCGGCAGGGGGCTTTCCAACCCTCGCGAACCTTGGCGAACGGTATAGCCGGGACGGGGCCATCGCGCTGCTCAAGCAGGGCGGCGCGCGCATGCCCCCCTTCGACCAAATGTCCGACGAGGCGCTGAACGCTATTCTGGACCATCTCTTCGGCGTAGAAACCGCCGGGGAACCGTCGGAAGACGCCCTGGACGCCTCGACGCCGCCCTACGCCTTCCGGGGATTCGAGCGCTGGCTGGACCAGGAAGGCTATCCGGCCATCAAACCGCCCTGGGGCACCCTGAACGCCGTGGACCTGAACACGGGCGATATCAAATGGACCGTGCCGCTCGGCGAATACGAGGAATTGACGGCGCGCGGCATCCCGCAAACCGGGACGGAAAACTACGGCGGGCCGGTCGTAACGGCGGGCGGCGTGTTGTTTATCGGCGCGACCGCCGACGAGAAATTCCGGGCCTTCGACAAGGAAACGGGCGAGACGCTCTGGGAAGCCGACCTGCCCTTCGGGGGAAACGCCACGCCCAGCACGTACATGGCGGACGGCAAGCAGTATGTGACGATTTCGGCGGGCGGCGGCAAGTCGAACCGGCCTGTCGGGGGCATGCTGGTCGCGTTTGCGCTGCCGGACGAGGCGGCGGGCAATGCGGACGGCGGCGAATAAGGCGCGCCTGCGCAAAACAGGACGCGGTTCCGCCGCGCCGCGCTGCGCCGGAGCGCCGGCGATGTCGCCATCAGGCTTGCCAAAGATAATAGACGGCCCGGACGGCGCCAGAACAAGCGATTCGGAGTGGGCGCGCGGACTTGCAAAAAATTGATGCAGGATTCCTGATTTGCATTTTACTCAGTGTATTGAGTATTTTTACTCATTATATTGAGTAAATCGTAAATATCCCGCCGCAAAACGACCAAGACGCAGTGCGCGACCTCCCCGCAAGGCATATTCGCCCCCAGGCCGCCGAATTGCTGAACCGCTTGCAGGAACCACGGCGGTTCATGCACATCGTGGCCGGACCGCGGCAAGTGGGCAAAACCACGCTGGCGTTGCATGTAGCCGACGAATGCGGACTGCCGCACCATTTCGCCAGCGCCGACGAACCCACCCTCCGCGACGTGGCATGGGTCGAGGCCCAATGGGAAACGGCGCGCCTGCTGGCCCGGGAAACCGATGGCCGGGGCGCCCTGCTTGTGCTGGACGAAATCCAGAAGGCGACCAACTGGTCCGAAGTCGTCAAGCGGCTATGGGACGAGGATGCCCGGCGCGGATGCCCGCTGAGGGTCATGCTGCTCGGTTCGGCTCCCTTGCTGATCCAGCGAGGATTGACAGAAAGCCTGGCGGGCCGATTCGAGGTCCTGCGGCTGCCGCATTGGAGTTTCCCTGAAATGCAGGCGACATTCGGCTGGACGCTGGACGAATATATTTTCTACGGAGCCTATCCTGGCGCCGCGCCGCTGGCGAAAGAGCCGAAACGCTGGGCGCGCTACATTCTGGACGCGCTTATCGAAACAACCATTTCGCGCGACATGCTCCTGATGTCCCGGATAGACAAGCCCGCATTGCTGCGCAGGCTGTTCGAACTGGGGTGCGCGTATTCGGGACAAATATTATCGTACGCCAAAATGACGGGGCAACTCCAGGACGCGGGCAACACGACGACCCTGGCCCATTACCTTGACTTGTTGGCCGGGGCAGGCATGCTCGCGGGCTTGCAAAAGTACGCCGGCGGCGCAGTCCGGCGAAGAGCGTCCAGCCCAAAATTGCAAGTCTTCAATACCGCATTGATCGGCGCGCAATCCGAACGTACGCTGGACGAAATGCGGACGGATCGCGCATCCTGGGGGCGCCTGGTGGAATCTGCGGTAGGCGCCCACCTGGTCAACGCCGCCATGACCGGGGATATTGCGCTCTACTACTGGCGCGAACGCAACCGCGAAGTGGATTTCGTCGTGCAGACCAAGCGGAATCTGATCGCAATCGAAGTGAAGAGCGGCGCGGCGCGGCAAGGGCTGCCGGGACTGGCGGCCTTCGAACGAACCTTTGGCCCCGCCCGCAAACTGCTCGTGGGCGGAGACGGCGTCCCGGTGGAAACCTTTTTGTCCATGCCGGTGCAGGCGTGGACAGAAGAATAGCGCCGTCCGCCATCCCTTGCAAAGGCCCCCGGACGGAACCCCTTGCGCCGGGAAACGCCCCTTGCTTGGCGCAGTCTGGGCGGACCCGGCACGACGCGGCCATAATCGCCGAAAATCACGAATAAGTTATAAAAATTTCTGATTTATAGAAAAATCGGAAACAAATATTGCCAATTATTATTTTAAGTGGAAACAAAAAATACTGATTATAATCTCATGCCCTCATGTTCGATACGCTGAAGGAGATCATCCTCAATGGCCAGGAAGCCGAATACGATGCCGGAGTCCCCCGGCGCATCGACATAAAACCCGTGCCCGGCAAGGCCACCGTATGCATGGGCGTACGGCGCAGCGGAAAATCGACGCTCCTGTTCCAAATCGTCCGGCGCCTGCTCGAACGCGGCGTGCCGCGACAAAATATCCTTTTCCTGAATTTCTTCGACGACCGCCTTCGCGGCCTTCGGCAAGACGGGCTGGGCGTCATCCCGGAAGCCTATTTCTCGCTCTATCCGGAAAAGAAAAACACGGAAACGGTTTACTGCTTCTTCGACGAGATACAGACTGTTCCCGACTGGGAGCCCTTCGTTGACCGCCTGATGCGCACGGAGAAATGCGAAGTGTACATCACTGGGTCGTCTGCCCGGATGCTGTCCCGGGAAATCGCTACGCAGATGCGGGGGCGGGCTTTATCGCATGAACTGTTTCCTTTCTCGTTCCGGGAGTTTCTCGATTACAAGGGACTCGACGCCGACGCCCCGCGCTCCAGCCGACAACGCCTTCTGATACAAAAGGCTTTCGAGGAGTACATGGAAACGGGGGGATTCCCGGAAGTGGCCGGGCTCGACCGGAACCTGCGAATCAGGACGCACCAGGAATATTTTAACGCCATGCTGTTTCGCGACCTGATCGAGCGACACAATATACCGTATCCGAGGGCGGTCTCCGACCTGGCGCATCGACTGCTGGACAACGTCGGTTCGAAATATTCCATCAACAAACTTACCGGGTACCTGAAATCGCTTGGGCACAAAGCGCCGAAAGACGCGGTTTCCGACTATCTCGAATGGTTCGAGGACGCCTATGCCTTTTTCACGGTGCGCATTTTCGACGCCTCCCGTACGCGGGCGCACGCCAATCCGAAGAAAATCTATGTGATCGATCACGCGCTCGCCACGTCCGTTGGGCCGGGCATACTGCGGAACGCAGGGCATTTGCTGGAAAACCTGGTCTTCCTGGCGTTGCGCAGAATCACGCCGAATATCTTCTATGTCCGAACCCGCAACGGGCGAGAAGTGGATTTTGTCGCCCGGATTCCGCATCCGTCTCTGCTGCTGGCGCAGGTCTGCGAATCCATGGCGCACCCGCAGACCCGCCAACGCGAAATCAGAGCGCTTGCCGAAGCAATGACCTCGCTGGACGTGCCCCGCGGCGTGATCGTAACCCGCAGGGAGCAGGAACGCATCCCGGTGGAGGCCGGAACCATCGACATCGTCCCGGCATGGCGGTTTCTTCTGGATATTGAGCGCGAAGGGGCAGGCCCGGCGTGCTAATCGTCCGCTTCGGCCTCGTCTTCTTCCATTGCTGCTTCTTCCATTTCGGCTTCCTCTCCGCCCGGCGCCACGATCTCCAGCCTGGATACATGGAGATTGAGGGCATGGTTTACGCGCATGCCGAACACGCCCTCTACGCCAAGATCGGCCCGAGGCAGGGCAGCCACTTCCGCGGCGTTCACGAAAAACCGCACCGTTTCGGCGCCGGCTTCGAGCGCAAGGACATTCTTCACGGAGGACGCTTCCTCTTCGCGATCGGCCCAGCCAAGAATTGCCTCGTGCCCCGTCCAGGGGTGAATGGTGGGCGCTTCGGCCCCTTCGCGGCGTTTGACAATGAATTCTCCTCCGTCGCGCAGCAGGAAATACGTGTACTCGATAGCGTCTCCCGTCAGGTCCTGCCCGCCGACAAACAGGCCAAACGCTTCGCGGCGGCCCGCCGGGTCGAACAGGTACACTTCCATTTCCATCCGGTACTCGCCGGAGGCTTCCATATCCGGGCCCCAGTAGATCGCCGCCGGGCCGGAGGTCACATGCCATCCGGGCGGCATCGCCACGAACATCTCCAGATCGTCCTCGGACGCTTCGGGATTATCGAACCGGACCTGCCACCCCTCCGGGCGAACCAGGTCTTCCTGGGCCTGGGCGGGAAAGGAAACGGCCAAAAGGAGCGCGGCGCAGGCGCATAGCGGAATGAAACGGGATCGGCGCATGGCGGACGAGGCAGGGTTGTGAAAAAGGACAGGGGTTGAAAAACGAATCTCCCGAACAGCGCGCCCGGGAGCCTGACAGTCAAGGTACGCAAGCGACAAGATAATGCGCAAGGGGCGGCGGCATTCGGCGGAGCGCTGTATTAAAGGCTGCCTTGCGTATGGGGCGCGATGGGTTCCATGTTAAAGGCAGCCTTGCGTATGGAACGCGGCGGACTCCATATTAAAGGCTGCCTTGCATATGGGGCGCGATGGGTTCCATGTTAAAGGCTGCCTTGCATATGGGGCGCGGCAGACTCCATGTTAAAGGCTGGCGTACATATGGACAGAATTATTTTAATTTGGAATTAAAAATAAAATAAAAAATTCCTTTATTTGCATATTGCACATAAATATCCAGCGTCATGCAACGCGCAACGATAGGCACATACGAGGTTACGACCGCGGGCGGCGAGCGGGTCCGGTCTTTCATACCGAATTCGCTGCCTCCCAACCCGCCGCTTGCGCTGGACGGTTCGTTGCAACAGGCGCTGGAAGCGGCAAGCCTGGCCCTCGGACGCCTTGACAGCATGGCGACGCTGCTGCCAGATAAAACGCTTTTCCGGAATCACTGCGTACGCAAAGAGGCCGTGCTCTCGTCCAGAATAGAGGGTACGCAATCGTCCTTGTCGGACTTGCTGCTTTTCGAAATGAACGAGGCGCCGGGGGTTCCGTTCGACGATGTGGTCGAAGTATCGAACCATGTAGCCGCCCTGGAGCACGGATTGGTTCGCCTGCGAGAAGATTTTCCCTTGTCGAATCGCCTGATCCGCGAAGTACACCATGTACTCATGCGACGCGGGCCGGGCAGCAACCAGACGCCCGGCGCGTTCCGGCGCTCCCAAAACTGGATCGGGGGCACGCGTCCCGGCAATGCCGTTTTCGTCCCGCCGCCGCATACGGCCGTGCCGGACTGCATGAGTGCGCTGGAGCGTTTTCTGCACAATGCGGCGGACGGACTCCCGATCCTGATTCGGGCAGGCCTTGCGCATGTGCAATTCGAAACCATTCATCCTTTCCTGGACGGGAACGGGCGCGTGGGGCGGCTGCTCATCACATTGCTGCTCTGCCACTACGGCGCGTTGCGCGAACCGCTTCTGTACCTGAGCCTGTATTTCAAGCAGCATCGCCAGACCTACTACGACCTGCTGAATCAGATACGCCACACTGGCGACTGGGAAGCATGGCTCGCTTTTTTTCTTGAAGGCGTCAGGACGACCGCCGAAAATGCGGTACTCGCCGCCGAGCGCCTTTCCGACATGTTCCGAAAGGACCGGGAACGCATCGAACAAATGGCCGGGCGCAAAACGGGCTCTGCGCTCCGCCTGCACGAAGCATTGAAGGCGTACCCGATTCTGTCGCTGCCTGCCGCCAGCGAACAGACCGGATTGGCTTTTCGGACCGCCGCCTCGGCCATGGAACTACTCGCCACGTACGGAATTGCGCGGGAAATCACCGGGAAACAGCGGGGCCGGCTATTCGTCTATGAACAGTATCTGGCCGTCCTCAACGAGGGGGAATGAGGGAGAATAAGGCGCTTGTCTCTCCATACAAGTTCACACATCCCCCCGCGTCTCGCTTAAGGATACTCTGATTAAATCCGCGAAGCTCAGAGGCTGCGAGGGGTGCGCTGGCAAGGAATGACGAAGCGATGTGGCAGGCCCCCACATAATGAGGAATGACACAGCCAGCGTGCCCCTCGCAGCCTCCCGAAGGGCGCGTCACGTCCCCAACGACCCGAATCTACGATTTTTTCTGCTGATTTCATCGATACAAGCATGACGACTTGTCAGGCAAACGTGACGCGCTGAGCGAAGTGGATTTAATCAGAGTGTCCTTAGCAACTTCTGAAGTTCGTTCTCTGTGAGAAGAGGCTTCCTGCGCACGTATACTTCGGGGCGGTTGGGCACTCCGAGACGCACTTTCCCTTGCCGGGCGCGACGACGCAACCCCATGCGGGCCTCTTTCGCCCGCCGCCGCAGCCGCTGACGGCAACGCGCAAGAAATTTGCGTTGTACGCTTCGCATGGTATTTTAGGATGCGCCGATCAAAACCGCTTCGTAGGGAGCGCTGGACGCTTTACTTATACTGGATTGGTTCCATGAAAAGCCGCTACAGGGGAAACCCCGGCGCCCTTCGGCTTGTACAGGCGGCCTGCAAACCAGTTCACAATCGTCACGACCATGCAAAACCGACACGCCAAACCCATGCCGCTCTTTCGCGCCGCGCTTATCGCCATGCTTTGCCTCCCGCTTGCCGGGATTCCGGCCTTCGCCCAGGAGAACGCCAGCGGCGCCTATGCGGGCCTGTCCATAGGGATCGCCAATTCCTCCGTTATCGAATCGACGGTAAGCGGACTCAGCCATCCGACGCGCTGCGACGTAATGTTGTACCCGGCTTCGGTAAGCCCGCCCACCGGAGACCCGGCATGCCTCGACAACACGCCGGTCGTCATCACCGCCAACGAATTTGAGCCGGGCACCGGCATGGTAAGCGGGCTCATGGTCGGTTACAGAACCGGCCGCCTGCGGTTCGAGGTGGAATACCTGCATCGCTACATGGGCGACGACACGCAACTGATCGGCGGGGGGATGAACACGGTACTCCGGGACAAAAACTCGGAATGGAGCAGCGACTATCCCCCGCACGAGTGGATCGGAGACTTCCGGGCGCATCAGTTCTTCGTCAATGCGTACTACGACTTCCTGAACGACTCCAGATGGACGCCGTACGTCGGCGGCGGGGCGGGCCTGACCGTAACGAAACTGAGCTACTTCGCGCAGTTCACGCGCAAACCGGAAGCAGAGTATTTGCAACTTGAATTCAACCCTGACTGGCTGGACGTCGCCAAAAGCGCCGCCGCAGGCACCACCAGCATTATCGACACGGGCGTGAGCGACACGGTGTTCGGATTCCAGGGATTGGCGGGCGTGGACTATGCGCTGAGCGAACGCACCTCGGTCGGCGTGACGTTCCGCTGGGCCCTGATTGGCGATGTGACAGGCCGCGAGGTCTGGGAAACCATCCGCAGCCACGAACCGGTGATCGCCGACGGGGTTACGCCGTTCGAGACGGACCTGGAGTTCGTTAATGCAAGCTACCAGGCCCTGACGGTGAATCTGAAGTACTGGTTTTGAGGAATCCGGGGATGGGGGCGCGGCGCCGGGACCGCCACGCGGATACGACAACCAGGCCAACGCATAGAACGCCATGCCTAAAATAGAAGGGTTTCGGGTAAAAAATTTCAAGTCGCTCAAGGACGTAACCCTGGGCTGCCTTTGGAACGAACCCAAGGGCAAACCGCTTACTCCCATGACAGCGGTCATTGGCAAGAATGGCGTGGGAAAAAGCGCCCTGTTCGATGCGTTTGGTTTTCTTGCGGATGCGCTTAAGTCGGGCGTTGAGGAGGCTTGCGACGCACGGGGGCGCGGCGGATTCGAGAGAATAAGAACACAGGGCAAGGCAGATCCCATTGAATTCGAGTTGCATTACAGGGAAAAGGCAAATAAGCCCTCATTTACTTATAAAATAATTATTGATATTAATGAAAAAAAACGTCCCTATGTTTTTCTTGAACATATGTTTGAAATAAGAAAAAATATCCATCGCACTTTTTTGGCTATGCATAAAGGAAATGGCTTTGTCTGGAAAGAAAATTTGACTGCGGACGAGGGCTTCGATCTTGATACGGCGTTAAGTTCATTAAGGAAACGAAAAGAACACGAGTATGAAAATGCGGAATGGGTTGTTGCATTGGAAGACCAGCGCAAACTCGGCATCGCCACGCTTGGCAATTTGAAAGAACATCCGCGTATTTCCGCCTTCCGCCAATTCGTGGAGGGATGGTACCTTAGCTACTTCTCCCCGGATGCGGCGCGTAGCCTGCCAATGGCCGGGCCCCAGAAACGCCTTAATACGCACGGCGACAACCTCGGCAATGTCGTGCAGTTCATGGAGCGCGAATATCCAAGGCGTTTCCAGGCTATCCTGAAAAACATCTCTGGAAAAATTCCAGGCGTGGATCAAATCGACACGGAAAAAACCAGCGATGGCCGGTTGCTGCTCCGTTTCAACGACAAGGGCTTTCAGGACCCTTTCTATGCCCAGCAAATGTCTGACGGGACATTGAAGGTATTCGCTTACTTACTGCTGCTGGAAGACCCGTCTCCTCCTCCATTTCTATGCATCGAAGAACCGGAAAACGGGCTGTATCACAAACTGCTTGAGACGCTGGCCGACGAATTTCGCAGACATGCCAGTGAGCGCAGAGGGGGTTCGCAAGTTTTTGTTACAACGCATCAACCCTATCTGGTCGACGCGCTTGAACCAAACGAGGTATGGATTCTGGAAAAGAGTCCCAACGGCTTTTCGAAAATACGGCGCGCAAGCGACGATCCGCTTGTAAACAACATGGTTGCAGAGGGGCTCCCCCTCGGCGGACTTTGGTACAGCGACTACCTGGACGCGAGGTGAGCGGATGCATTTTGAAGTACTTGTCGAGGATCGATCCGGGGGAAAGGCGCTCGATATTCTGATTCCCAAAATCGTCGGCGTACAGGACACGTTCGAGATTCGCCCCTACAAGGGAATAGGCGCTATACCCAGGAATCTGACCGATGCCGGCTCGGCAAGAAGTAAACTGCTGTTAAACAACCTGCCCGGATTGCTCAGAGCGTACGGAAAAAGATTTGCAGACGATCCCACCAATGATCCGGCCGCGGTGATTCTGGTCTGCGACCTGGACAACAAGTGCCTGAAGGCATTCCGCGCGAAACTATTCAACGTACTGAATGCGTGCGATCCCAAACCGGAAACCCGGTTCTGCATTGCCATAGAAGAAGGCGAAGCATGGCTCCTCGGCGACCTTTCCGCTATCAAAAGCGCGTATCCCGGGGCTAAAGACAGCATACTCGATGGCTACGTAAACGATTCCATTTGCGGAACCTGGGAACTGCTCGCCGATGCCGTATTCCCAGGTGGTTCAAGGCAACTCGGGAAAAGAGGGTGGCGAGCCAGCGGACGGGAAAAATACCAATGGGCAGAAAAAATCGCGCCCCATATGGACGTAGACGCCAACAAATCACCCAGCTTCCGCTATTTCCGGGACACGCTGCGGGCGTTGGTTGGAATGTCATAAAAAGTATGCTTATTGCAATCGCTCTATGAGTTGCGTTTGAACCGTTTTCGCCGCACCATCCATATTCCATTCATAGCCACTGGCAAGTAGCGGCCTGATATCGGCAAGAAATTGCGAGTCATGCATCTTCGTTTCGAAATTCTGCTCGAAACGGGTACGCGATACAGTATGACCACCGTGCTGCATATATCTGGAAAAAGCCGCAATAACTCTGTCTGGATTGGCATCGGATTTCTTTAATGCGATGGCCAGATCGAAAAGATCTCGCCCTTTTTTTCGCTGATATAATGCACGCAATTTTGTACCCAACAATTCATCCAATTCGTAGGTACATATCGCACAGGCGCCTTCGAACCAGCGTGAAGATACCTTGAAAGATTTATGCACGAAGCCGAACGCTGTAAAATGTTCGCGCGAATTGATTTCAATCTTGAGACGCAACCGCAGGGGCGGAGCGTCCTCGGATTCAAATCGATAAACGAACGTCACGCGAGCAGCACTTTGTTTCCACTTAGGCGGGCCCAGCCAGAAATCAAGTGTTTCGTGCAGAGCATCCATTATTGGGCCTGCCGGCCCGGCATTGATCTGCACCAGATCGATATCTTCGGAATATCTGGCGGGTGGCTTGATATACAATTTGTAAAGAGCCGTACCGCCTCGAAAGGCCAGCGATTTCCTGAGCATTGGGTGAGAAAAAATCAGGACGAGCGCTCGACTTATCACCAAATCTTGTTCAACTTGAAAATCCGGTATCCATGGCGCTTGGGAGCGCCACGCAGTAATGTAATCGCGTGGAATCACAGTTCTGCCTCCACATCGGCGTTGACGATAAGGTTCCAATCGGCAGCGCGATGCGAACCCTGTCCTGGGGATTCATTCAGGAGCAAGGCAGAACGGCGAGATGCCTGTTCAACATATCTTTTGAGCGCGCCGACGGTTTGCCCGCCGCCCACGCGCTCAAGAAGATAACCCAATCGCTGCGCCCAGGTAACAGGAGCGGTTTTCGCCGCCGCGACTAACTTCCGCGAATCGATCCGTTCCGCAAGCTCGGACAGGATGGTCGCCACCTGATCCAGACCACCGGCATGATGGTGGTATCCAACCAGATCGACAGCCGTTGCCTCGGGAGTGGAAACATCTATTACCCCGCGTGGCGTGTTGAAACGCTGCACTGGCACCTCGCCCAAGCGCTTGCGCGTAATGAACGCCACATGCACAGGACCGCACTCAAGGAAACGCCGCGCCGTACTCAGAAATACCTGGAATTCTTGTGGACGATGATGCGCAGCGCCGTGATATTGGGCAGCCGTAAGCAATCCCGCATAGTAGGATAGATTCAGGCGACCCATCAACTCCGGGATAAACTGATCTGCCGGCAGGCAGCCAAGAGATCGGTATTCCGGGGGAACGATCACATAGAACCCTCGCGCCGGGGTCGCAACGAGATGTTGCCGGGCGAGGCGGTTCAGGGCCAGTCTGGCAGCGTCCGCGGAAACGCCGAGCGCTTCGCGCGCCTCGCCGGAACAAAAATGATACCGTCCGGCGGCGGCAAGGTCGGCGATATAATCTCTGGCGCGTATGCGTTTCTTTTTCGTTTTCATATGCGCAAAGTATCGAATTTTGATGCTTTATGCAATTAAAATGTAAGGGATCGTCATTTTCTTGCCCCCCTCTCCTGCGCCGCCGCCTCCGTCTCCGCATCTCCGGCTTCAAGAGCGCTTACCAGCTGATTTGCCTTCGGGTATGCTCACGTCGATAACGCATACCGAGATTTTGCGGGCTTGTTCGGGCGACAGCGACGCTTTCAGCCAGCGCTCCATCTCTTCGGCGTTGCCCGGGGCCCCGTTCTCATGCGGAGTTTGGGTATATTCTGAGCCAAACCAGAAAACGAGATAAATGCCGTAGCCGTCCGCACCGGGATCCACCGTATACTTCGCAATCAACTGATCGTGTATCGCGCTCCAGAGCTTCGGGTGCGCGTTCTTCTTGATTTCTACGGGCACATTGAAACCTGCATAGGAAACGCGAATATCGGCCCGCTTGTCATTGGCGTACTGTCCTTCGGGCTGGGCGTCGATGCCCAACGGCTTCAATTTTTCCTGCAAATCCGATAACAGATTGTCGCGGCATGCATCCTCCGGTCTATGGAATGGCGCTAAGTCACGCGAATTTTCGGCTTCTTCCGGTTCCAGGCATGGCGACAGACCATGCGAATCTTCGGCGCCCTTCGCTTCTTTTCGCAGCGGTCGATTATACGAATCAACATTCCAATACTGCCGCCAATCCGAAGTAGGACCGCTCCGAATCTTGCTGCCGATTTCGTTCAGGCGATCCAGCACCAAGGCCGCAAGGTCAGCAGAATTAGCGGGCGGACCCCCATCCAGCGTCTTGCAGACCTGCGCAACGCCAGGATGGCGATAGTCAGCGTCCCGGCGGATCGTTCGCTGGTTGTCTTGCGCCTGTTTTAGTACGTCGCGCCAACGCTCCAGCACCGGGTCATCGGCAAGGCGCGCAAGGGCGTGGGTTGCTGCTTCGTCGGGAGCATTGGTCAGGTCTTCAATTAACATGCGCACAAGGTCAGATGCATGGTCTCCATCCCAATCGGGTCTGACAGAACTGCCCAGAAGACGAATAAGCAACTTCCATAATGGGAACCTGGATGCATCGAATTGGAGCAACTCACGGCCTGTAACAGAAAACGTACCCAATTCCCGACAATCGCGTTGATAACCAATGCGGCTTCCAAAAAACGCCTTGAGGTAACGAACACGGTTGTCCCGATCCTCCTGTACGAAATCCTTCAGGATATCCGTGTATTCTTCGGGCCAAACCATAGCCGCCGCCGCCAGCCAACGCACCCTCTGAGCGGCCCGAATGCTTTTCAGGGATCGTTTTGTATCAATGAGCTCCCGGAACGAGGAACTGTCGGCATGCTTGATGGCGGTCCATAACAAATGATTCAGCGGCGAAAGGTAGCTTTGCCGTTCTGGAGCACGCAGAATCGGGAAGGCGCGAAGAAGGGGCAGGGTCGCGTGTTTGGCGACTTGCGCATGGTCGGAATCACGCTCAAGATTCTGAAATTTATCGACAAAAGGCGACGCGTAATCATGACCACC
This sequence comes from Rhodothermales bacterium, assembly GCA_022825385.1. Taxonomy (GTDB): domain Bacteria; phylum Bacteroidota; class Rhodothermia; order Rhodothermales; family VXPQ01; genus VXPQ01. The sequence goes on along the minus strand of JAJDWX010000042.1, from coordinate 32,929 downwards.
CCGAAATACGCAGCGACCGTACTGGATCAGCACATCCGCAACGATTTCAGGGCGCTCCGCAATAAGTTTTCGATACCATTCGGGACAATATCCCTGCCCGGAGGGCATATGCAAATGATTTCCGTAACAGTAATAAAGAACAACTGCCTTTCGAATCCGAGCGTCGTCCCACGCTGCCGCATCGTCCTCGGGTGCCGTCCTTTGCATTTCCTCCAAACCCGCCAGAAAAGGGAGGCCAAGGTAGTGCATACGACGCTCGCTTTCCAAGTCTAAAACTTCCTCGACATCCGGTACATCTTCCCTGTCGATCACGCCGCAGAGGCCCTGCAAGGCCGCCTCGGTTAAATTTTGGTCGCCGTAAAGCCATTTTTCGACAGCCCGCACCCCGCCGCCGGGGCCTTCCTGTTCGACAATCACAGGACGTTCTCTTGCAAGCTTTAATCCGCCGGAATTCGCGAACCCGCTAAAATACTTCCTCGCTATCTCGTAAAGCAGACCGGGGTCAACCCGACTACCACGCAATGCGGCTTCGTTGGAACGAAAACGATCAAGCATAAATTGTTGCTGTTCTTCTATTATGCTCGCCCTCCGTTTGAATGTGTCTGAAGGCAGTGGAGGGGGCTGTAAAAGTCGCTCTGCAATCGGGCGTAATACTTCGTGTTTTCCTGCTTGTTCTTGCAAGACCTCGCGCGATAGCCCCTCGTCGCCCTTTTGGCTTTCAAGTATACGGAAAGCCTCCCTCAATAGGTATTCCGCCACTCGAAATTTCGAGTCCGCCATATCAACAGCCTTTTCAAGACACCACAGGCCAATATCCGCGGGCAGGCGGGCGCCATGCAAACGGTTTGGAACACCACTTGCGCATAGCCTGAATTCGTCGGATTCGGAACAGCGAGACAGTCCTTCCAAAAGAACCGCCTTTTGCATATCGGGACGTTTTTCCAGCCATGCGCGAATTTCGGCGACAGCCTCATCGCGGTCCTGCCCTCCGAAATCGTCAACCCAACCCGCGTCAAGCCAATCGTACAAACGTTTCGTATCCAGTTTGTCGCCATGCGCCTTCAGGCCACGAGCGAGAAGCCCCCGGGAAATACTGCAAAAGTGTCGGCCTTCGATAACGGATCGCAAGCGGGGAAGCCGCTTGTTGAGTTCGTCAAGCAATTCTTCCACATGCTCGTCCGAGGACAATTCCACAAGATCATGGAGCCAGAATTGGGTGTCTCCCCCCACATGCGCTTCTTCTAAAAGGTAATCCCACACCTCCGGGGGCGATAAATGCCGGGGATATAAATGCGTCAGCAACGTACCGAGAAGCACCTTATTCGCATCGGCAACGCGCTCCGCCCGCACATCTTCCAGCAGCGTTTTTAGTTGCCTGATCGTATCCTCGTTATTTGGCGCGTTATGGATAAATGCGCCAAGGGCAGGGTAACGAATCCGCGGCCACCGCGTGTCGTCCCGAACAATTTTCAGCAGTAACCCGGCAAGGCCCGGAAGCGGTTCGCCCGCCTGCAATACGCGCACCACCAGATCGACCACGTTTTGATGCGCTTTCTCCCGACTGGAATTGGCCAGAATATCCCGAAGAACAGGCTCCATGCCCTGCGTGGCAAGCCCGCGAAAGGCCACAGCCTGTTGCCATTCGGGAAAATCGAGCCGCGACGTCTCGCCCTTCAGGGCATGCAGCAAGGCGCATTTTTCGTCGCGCAAGAACGTACTGATATCGCCGTATAGCCCGACGCCGACGGGATCCTGTTCGATGAGGTGCGAGCGGGCATCTTTGCTATGCGCGGCAAGCCAGGCTGACAAGCCCCGCATTTCCGTAACCACTATGCCATCCCTTCCGGTAATGAGCGCGATGATGCGGCGGGCAGGCACGCCTTCTTCGATAACGCATGCAAGATACCGGGCCGCAAGAAACTCGGCAATGTGGCGATGAAGCGGGACAAAACGGTTATCGAAAACGCCCTTGAACAACTTTGTGGCGAGCGCTGAACGAAGTGCAGCAAGGTCGTAGCCGCACTGTTCCAGAGCGGGATACTTTTCGTCCGCCTCGCCACGTCGCGTATACCCATACGCACCCGAAATCAATTGCACGGCGCAAAGCCGCCCGGCGGCGTCAAGCAGTTGCTCCGAATCAAGCGTGTTTTGGCAATCCCGCGCCGCCCGGTGTTCTTCGTTATGCTCGCGAACCATCTTCTCGCACGCTTTTTCGAAGAGTTCCTTGCGGCTATCGGGCCACGCGCCGCCCGCCCCAACCACCTCGGCAAGCAATGTGAGCGTCTGGGGATTCTCCAGGAATACGCCCATGCGTTTCTCTTGGGATAAAGCAATGAATTTACTGGCATTGGGAATATCTGATCGGGCTTGCAAAATTTTCTCGACATCGCCGAGAGTCAGTGGATCAAGTTGAAGAATAATCAGGTCAGAATCTCCAGTTATGGTCTTTAATTTATTCTCGTCGAGTCTTCCGCGCCAGTCAGCGTGGCGACACGATAAACGAAAACGCGGAGCATCAAGTGCGCGAAGAATCTTCCGAATTTCCCTGAACTGTGCCGCCACATCCTGAGAACCTGCCCGGACCTCATCCAGTCCATCAATAAACATCGTCTTGCCTCGCCATTCATCTGGCAAATCATTCGCATCATATGACAGAAATTCATCGGCAGAAACCGGGAGATGATAGGCCTCCTCCCCAAGCGCCTCGCACTCCATCTCGAACGCCGTCGTTTTGCCTGCGCCGGGATCGCCAAGCAACACATAGGCCGGAACGAAACGGAAGGCTTCAAGGGGCCTGGAAACCGCCTCCTCGCGCCGTTCGCCGCGCATTTCCCGAATCCCGGTGCAGGTGCGGGATACTCTCATGGCGACGTCTCCCCGAACCAATGTCCGGCGGGCAGGGAAAAAAACTCGTTGAGCGGTGCGCCCCCCTCCCCGACAACCAGCGAATCCTGCACGCGAAAACGCTGCTTGAATTCCTCCATGCCGCGCAAGACGCATCTGTGCAAACCGCTTTTGATTTCTACGGGAAGGATCCGCTTGCCCTTTTGCAAGACAAAGTCTACTTCAAAATTGCGCTCGCGCCAGTAATGAATCTTGATGTCGGGCGTTGCGGTATTTAATAAATGCGCGCCCGCCGCGCTTTCGACAATTCGTCCCCAAAATGTCCGATCCGCCTGCGCCTCCTCAAAGGAATACCCCGAGCCGGCTGTCATCAGGGCCGTGTTGAGCACAGTAAACTTGGGACTGGAGGATTTGCCAAGGTGCGGTCGGTTCGAATACTTCGGCAATCCGGCAAGCAGCCCGGCGTTCGACAGCAAATCGAGATAACGCGCCAGCGTAGTCGTGTTGCCTGCCCCCTGGAGTTGACCCAGCATTTTGTTGTAGGACAGAATTTGACCGGAATATGCAGCGCCCAATTCGAAGAGTCGTTTGAGCAAGGCGGGCTTGTACACGCGCGTCCTGTCGAGCAGGTCCCGCTCGATGGTTGGCTCGATAAGCGAACCGAGAACGTAGCCCCGCCACCTGTCCACATCCCTAACGAAACGAGCCACGCCCGGATACCCCCCGAAATAGAGATACGTATCCAGATCGAAATCGAATGCCTTGGCCATTTCCGGGAACGACCAGTGCCTGACCTGTATGGATTCGTAGCGCCCGGCAAGACTCTCGCTCAATCCCGACTGCATGCGCAGCGGAGCCGAACCAAGAATAACCACATGCAGGGGGCAACCGCTGGCGCGGTCGGCGTCCCACAAGCCCTTGACGGTTTCCGACCAGCGGGAAATCTTCTGAATCTCGTCGAATACCAGAACGAATTTCCCCAGGCGCCCCGCCTCGCGCCGGGCGTATTCCCAATTACGCACAAGCCAGGTCGCGTCCTTCGGACCATGAGACACAGAAACGGTGGTCTCGGCCGGATCGAAAGGAGGACGAGGGGTTAAAGAATCGGGTTCGTCCACAGCGCAATAACGGTGTTCGCAGAAAATCCGCCCCAGCGCCTGACGCGCAATGGTGGTCTTGCCCGTCTGGCGCGGACCGAACAGGGCGATCAGCTGACGAGGCGCTTCGCCCAGCCGCTGAACGAGGGCGCTGACTTGCGTACGCTGGAAAGGGTTCATATCTGTAAATTACGCTATTGAGTAAAATTACTCAATAGAATAATTACATTTTTTCTCCTGAAGATATGAACGCGGAAGCGGAAGCGCGGCGCCCGGGACCGTAAAAGAAAAAGCAAGCGCTTCCCCCGGAAAACCCCCGCGCCAGTTGCCGCCATGCCGTTTGCCCCAAATTTGTTCGCTCTTGACAGACGAACCCTCGTTAGCGTATTTTGTGCGTTCAGCCTGCCATGGCGCCATACACGATGGCCTGAACCAATGCTCCGTTCTTGCACTTGGGGTGATTTTCATGACGATTGACGATGTGAAAAGCATTGTCGCCAGCGGAGAATCGGAAGAAGTGGAATTTAAAAAAACCACTGGCGAACTCGAAGCGGCGGCAAGAACCATTTGCGCCATGCTCAACGGTTATGGCGGCGTCGTATTGCTGGGCGTGGGCGATGCGGGCAATATCATGGGACAGGAAGTATCGGCTCACACGCGGACGAAAATTGCGAATACCCTGAGACGCATTGAGCCGTATGTGCTGCTTCGGCCGGATGAAGCGCCGCTTGACGATGCGCGAAGCGTTATCGTCGTTTCGGTGCCGGGAAGCGAAAGCGGGCCGTACACGTATGACGGGCGTCCCTATGTGCGCGAGGGACCTACGACCAGACGTATGCCACAGGAGCGATACGAGCAGTTGCTGAAAGAACGCATGCATTCGAGACAGCGCTGGGAGTTGATGCCTGCCCAAGAGTTCGATCTGGAGGATGTCGATAACGCGGAAGTCATCCGCTCAGTGGACGCGGCCATTCAGCGCGGGCGTATGGACGAACCAGGCACGCGAGACGTGGAGGCGCTTTTGACCGGCTTCGGCGTAATGCGCGATGGAAAACTTCTCAACGCGGCAGTTGCGCTTTTCGGTAAACAGGACCGCATGCTTCCGTATTACCCGCAATGCCAACTCCGGATGGCGCGCTTCCGAGGCACGACGAAGGACGCATTCGAAGACAACAAGCAGGTTCACGGACACGCTTTCGATCTTTTTATGGAGGCGCAGCGCTTTCTGCGCCAGCACCTCCCCGTGGCCGGGCGCATCGTACCCAACTTGTTCGAACGCGTGGACGACCCGCTCTATCCGCTCGAAGCGTTGCGCGAAGCCCTGGCCAATGCCATTTGTCATCGGGATTATGCTACCGCCAGCGGTTCCCTTGGCCTCGCCATTTACGATGATCGATTGGAAATATCCAATACCGGACGTTTGCATTTCGGCCTTACCCCGAAGGACCTGTTTAGCCAGCACGCTTCGCTACCCTGGAATCCGCTGATCGCGGAGGTTTTCTTTCGTCGAGGCCTGATTGAACTTTGGGGTAGAGGTACGCTCAAGATGGGGGAATTGACAGAGAAAGCCGGCCTTGCCACACCCGAATTCGAAGAACAGCCCGGCGCGCTCATTGTCCGTTTTCGCCCGTCGCATTATACCCCGCCAGGTCGCGTGACACATGATTTGAGCGAACTTCAGCAAGATTTGCTGCGCGTCCTCGCAGACTCGGGTATGCCCCGTGCGTCAATCCAGCAAAATTTGCGCGTTCAGACGACAACCAGAACGATTCAGAGAGAATTGGGAATACTGCGCACATTGGGCCTGATCGAATTGCACGGAAGCGGACGCGGCGCCTATTGGACGCTCAAAGGCAAGCAATAGGCGTTCTTGGCGCGATTATGGCGCGATTTGGCGCGATTTGGCGCGATTATGGAAAGCGATTCTGAACGATTACTTCAGCAGCGCCATGGTCCTGGCGACCATCTGCTCCTCCGTCTGAAGAACGTACAGATACGTACCGCTGGCAAGGCCCGAAGCGTCGAACGCAATATTGTAATGGGCCGCCGGCCGCACCCCGTCCATCAATACGCTCACCTCTTTCCCCAGCATGTCGTAGACCGACAATGCAACGCGCTGCGACCTCGGGAGCGAAAACGCGATCATCGTGGACGAATTGAACGGGTTCGGATAATTCTGCTCCAGCGTCAAGGCGACAGGGACTTCCTGGTCTGCGGACTCGATCGACGTCGCCCCCAAGTCGTTGTCTATGATAATCACCTCGGCTGACGCGAGGGCGCCTACCATATAGCCCTCGCCTGCGTTCAGCGTGAGGCGGACGGATCCGTTTGGTTCGATTATATTGTCGTCCACTGTCCTGACAGCGAAGGCGACATTCAGGTCGATATCCATCAACGCCAACGAACCGGTTTGCACGCCGAAGTCGCCGGTCTGGGTAAATGTCACGTTCAACGGCAAACTCGAAGCCAACGCAGATGGCGCCGTAAACATGAACAAAGCAGGCTCGCCCTCGGTGACTGGCGCGCCGCCCCAAACACTCACGGCGGGCCCGGCGGGATCCTGAATGACGAACAGGTACTCGTGCGGCAAACCCAGCCTGTATTCCCCTCCGCCGAGGGCCAGCGTTAGCGACACGGTGTCGTACCCCTCGTCCAGCATGTCGTTGGTAATGGTAACCGGGATGGTGGCGCTCGTTGCGCCGGCCGGCACAGACACAGCATCCGCCAGCAGCGGAGACAACACGTGCCCCGTGATCCCGGTCAAATTGTAGTAAAGGAGGATGTCCGCCTGCAGAGCCGGGGAAAGGTTGGCCGTTGCGTTCTGCACGCCCGCAGTAGCCAACGCGCGCTCCGAACCCGACGTGAAGCGCGCCGTCGTCTTGGAACCGTCGTCCTCCTCGATAATGAATGTGTGCTTGCTCGACGAATCCAGTTCGTAGTCCGCACCGGCGATTATCGTCAGCTCAACCGTTTCGTCGCCCTCGTCCAGCGCGTCGTCGGTGATCGACACAGGAATGTCCACGCTCTCTACGCCCGGCGGCACAGAAACCGAACGCAAAAGCTGCGTGTAGTCCGTACCCTCCGTCGCCGACCCGCCCACCGTGTAGTTGAGATTGATATCCGTCTGCGGAACCGGGAAAAGATTGACCATCACATTATGCGAACCCGCGCGCTCCGAAGCGCTCGACGAAGCCGCCGCGAAGCGGGCAACCGACATAACAGGGGGCGGCGGAGGCGGGGGCGGAGGAGGAGACGCGTCATCGTCATCCTCTATGGTAAGCGTATGCTCGTTTGGCGATCCCAACTCGTAGCCCGCGCCAGAGGTCAGGGTCAAAACAACGGTTTCGTCGCTTTCTATCACGCTGTCGTCGATGATCGACACAGGTATGACCACGCTTGTCGCGCCCGCCGGCGCCTGAACAGAATCCGACAACGCCGCATAGTCCGCGCCCCGCGTGGCCGTACCGCCCACCGAATAGTTGAGCGTAGTGGCCGTCTGCGGAGCCGGAGAGAGGGTAATCCGCACGGCGTGCGAACCCGCGCCCTCCGAAGCGCTCGACGAGGACGCCGCGAAGCGGGCAAGCGACACACCAGGGGGCGGCGGAGGCGGAGGAGGAGACGTGTCATCGTCGTCCTCTATGGTAAACGTGTGCGTTTTCGGCGACCCCAGCTTGTAGCCCGCGCCAGAGGTCAGGGTCAAAACAACGGTTTCGTCGTTTTCTATCACACTGTCGTCGATGATCGACACAGAAATGTCCACGCTCGTCGCGCCCGCCAACGCCTGAACCGAATCCGACAACGCCGCATAGTCCGTGCCCCGCGTCGCCGTACCGCCCACCGAGTACTTGAGCGTAGTGGCCGTCTGCGGAACCGGGGAGAGCGTAACCCGCACGGCGTGCGAACCCGCGCCCTCCGAAGCGCTCGACGAGGCCGCCGCGAAGCGGGCAACCGACACAGCAGGGGGCGCAACATCGTTGTCCTTTATGATAAGCGTGTGCGTTTTCGGCGAGCCCAACTTGTAGCCCGCGCCAGAGGTCAGTGTCAAAACAACGGTTTCGTCGCTTTCTATCACGCTGTCGTCCGTGATCGACACAGGTATGTCCACGCTCGTCGCGCCCGCCGACGCCTGAACCGAACCCGACAACTCCCCATAGTCCGTGCCCCGCGTCGCCGTACCCCCCACCGAGTAATTGAGCGTAGTGGCCGCCTGCAGAGCCGGAGAGATATTAACCGTCGCATTCCACGTACCTGCTCCCTCTCCTGCACTCCGCGACGCCGCTGCAAAACTCGCTGCTGGCTTATCGTCGTCAAGTAGAATAATTTGTCCGTTACCTGTGCGCACTCCGCTGGGCAAGCCGCGATTCAGTAAGCGTTGATTCGGCTGTAACCCTGGCGTTACTCCATCGGTAAGAGTAGTCGGGATCGATACTGTCACAGTGTCGTCTCTCGCATCGTTGTCCTGTATGGCTACCAGGCGCAACGTGATCTTCATGCCGCTGTCAGGGCTCTGGTCGGGAAAAGACGGAGAAAAGAATTTCACAAGATTATTCCCGTAAGTCACTTGATCGGCCGGCAATGCCGTCAATGTGAAATCGACGCCCAGCGTTCCGCCAGAAAACCTCAAGGGTACGCCAAGCTGCTCAAGGAATTGCAGGGGCTTGTCCAGCGTCAACACGATCTCCGCCGCGTTGTTTGCATCGCCCTCGTCCGCCTCCGTATCCGGGGTAGAAAGCGTTACCGTGACCACCACGTCTTGCGCAGCAGTCCGCAAAGAAAGTCCCGCAAGCAGCCACCAAGAAAGCGGCGCCAGGATCAGATATCGAAAAACAACAGGCCGTACGCGCATAATCGTTATTATAAAAAATAATTATGAATTTTCACGCAAATGCGCAAACAACCTGGATCTCCCCAGACGCTCAAGGGCAAGCAACAGGCGTTTATGGCGCGATTTGGCGCAATGCGTAAAAACACAGAGGCTTGAGCAGAAAAGCGGCGTCTATTCTATCTGGTAAAGAGACACGGATAGGCGATTCGCACCCCGGGAAACATTGCATGCAAACGCCGAAACCCCATAGCCCTCCGGAAACCGTGGAACCGGCTCGTCTTGCCGGACGGCTGGTTGTGGTCGGATTCGGCATGACCGCATACAAACTGATTGAGCGCATGCAGGCGCTAAACGCCCTGAAACGCTACGACGTCACCATTATCGGGGAAGAAAACGGACCGGCGTACGACCGGGTCCATCTTACCGAATGGCTGGAGCACCGGGACGCGCAACGCCTTGCGCTGGGACTGCCCGGATGGGCAGAGGCCGCAGGCATTCGGATCGTCGCCGGCAACGCCGCAACCTCCATAGATCGCGAGCGACGGACAGTTCGGCTTGCAGGGGGCGAACGAATCGGGTATGACCATCTTGTCCTGGCCACGGGTTCTGCGCCTTTCGTGCCGCCCATCGAAGGAGCGAACGCCGAAAACGTTTTCGTATACCGCACCATCGACGACCTGCGCCGCATCGGGCGGCGAGCGGAACAGGCGCGCAAGGCGATCGTGATCGGCGGCGGGCCGCTCGGACTTGAAATAGCCGCCGCGCTTCGACGCTTGGGCCCGGAAATCGTCGTACTCGAAGCGGCGCCGTACCTCATGTGCGGACACCTCGACATAGCAGGGGCCGCCGTACTGAACGATAAAATCCGCAAGATGGGCATACGCGCCATCGCCCCCGTCCTGGCCCGGCGGATAGAACCCGAGGGCGACCGGTTGCGCCTTTTCGTGCAACAGCTGGACGCCCCCCTGATCGCCGACATGATCGTGATGGCTACCGGAATCCAGCCGCGAGACGAGTTGGCGCAAGACGCAGGGCTTGCGGTGGCGTCTGTATTCGGGGGCGTCGTCGTGGACGATACGCTCCGCACGACCGACCCGTCTATTTACGCCATAGGCGAGTGCGCGCGGCATCGGGACGCCCTGTACGGCCTGGTTGCCCCGGGATACCGAATGGCCGAAACCCTTGCCGAAATTCTGGCGGGCCGCGAAAAGCGATTTTCCGGCTATACTCCCGCGATGCGGCTGAGGCTCATGGATGCCGACGTCTGGGCGATGGGCGATCAGGACCAACCTGGAAAACGAATCCGCTGGAACGAGTGCGGCGCGTATCGGCAAATTACCGTATGGCGAAACCGCGTCGTCGCCGCCTCTTCCGTCGATGCCTGGGCGGAACGAGGGTTCGTCCAGGATATCATCCGAAAGCGCAAGCGCATCCGGCGCAGACAGCTGAACAGGTTCCGCAGAAGGGGTGCGCTTTCTCGCCGTTCCGCGCATGCGCCGCCGAACGAATGGCCCTCGTCCGCCATCGTCTGCAACTGTATGGAAATTACGCGCGGCGCGCTGGACAAAGCCATTGCGCAGGGCTGCGCATCCGTGGAAGCCCTTGCCGAACACACGGGGGCTTCGACGGTTTGCGGTTCCTGCAAGCCGCTTCTTGCAGAACTGACCGGAAGCGCGCCGGCCCCCGCCGAAGACCAGAAACGCGCCGGACTGCTCGTTACGGCGGTGATCGCCGTCGCCCTGACCCTCATGATCGCGTTCGGCCCGCCCATCCCGCTCGCCGACAGCGTACTCGACCAGGGAATATGGGATACCCTGCGCCGGGACAGCGGGTGGCGATGGGGCACCGGGTTTATACTATTGGGCTGTGCGCTGATTTCGGCAGGGTTTTCCTTGCGCAAGCGATGGAAACGCGTCCGATGGGGAAACATCGCATGGTGGCGCGTCGGGCACGGCGCCGTCGGCGTACTGGCGTTGATCGCGCTCGTCGCCCACACGGGCCTGCACACCGGATCCGGATGGAACCGGATGCTGACGATTTCTTTTCTGGCCGCCAGCGCATTCGGCGGAGCCGCGGCGGCGGGCATGGGATCGCAACGCACCCGACTGGGGTTTTGGCTTCATGTCCTCTCTATCTGGCCATTGCCCATCCTGATCTTTTTTCATATCCTTGCCGCCTGGTATTTCTGACATGCGCCGCAAACGCCTCGCTTTCGTCTGGACCGTGGCCACGGTAGCCGCCGGGCTCTATCTCGTGGTTCATTTCTTCGGAAGAGACCGTCGCCTGTTTCTGCCCGGCGAAACGACAAGCGGGCATTATCAGATCGAACGCGCCTGCGACGCGTGTCACGCCCCGTTCCAGGGCATACGACAGGATGCCTGCCTTGCCTGCCACCAGGCCGGCCTTCAGGCCGCCGAAGATTCGCACGGCCCAGAGAAATTCAACGATCCTCGCTATGCGGAAGACCTTGCCCGCCTCGACGCGCGGCAATGCATCGCCTGCCATGTAGAACATCGCCCGGAAATCACCGGAGCCATGGGCGTGACGCTTCCCGAAGACTTTTGCCGCTCGTGTCACGGCGACGTAACGGAGGAACGGCCCACGCACGAAGGCATGGGGTTCGATTCCTGCGGATCGGCGGGATGCCACAATTACCACGACAACCGGGCGCTCTACGAAGACTTCCTCCTGCGACACGGCGAGGCGCAACCGGCGACCGTCCCCGCCGCATGGCCGCAAAGAAAGGCCTGGATTTCCGGGGAAATGCGCGATGCGGGGCCGCTCGGCGCCGCCGACGCCGACAGCCCGCCCGCCTCGTCCCGTCCCGAACTGATTGCGGCCTGGGCAAATTCGGCGCACGCCGCCGGGGGCGTCGCCTGTTCGGATTGTCACGCGGCGGCAGACGCTGCCTGGTCTGATCGTCCGCCGTACGCGATGTGCAGCGCCTGCCACGAACTGGAATACCAGGGCTTTACCCAAGGAAAGCACGGCATGAGACAGGCCGTCGATCTCGATCCGATGTCTCCCGCCATGGCGCGCCTCCCGATGCACCCGGAAGCGCTGAACGAAACGCTGGATTGCGGAACCTGCCACGACGTACATACGGTAAATGTACGGCAAGCGGCGGTGAATGCCTGCCTTTCGTGCCATGCCGACGAACACTCGGCGGCCTATGTCGATTCGCCCCACGCCCGGTTATGGGAACGGGAAATGTCCGGCGAAGGCGCGCCGGGAAGCGGGGTAAGTTGCGCGTCCTGCCATTTGCCGAGAGAAGAACGACGCATCGCCGGAGACCTCCGCATCGCAGTGCAGCACAATCAGAACGCCAATCTCCGCCCCAACGAGAAGATGATTCGCGAGGTATGCATGACCTGCCACTCGCTTGCGCTGTCCATAGACGCGCTGGCGGATCCGGAAAAGATTCGAACCAATTTTTCCGGCATGCCGTCAGTCCATGTCCAGAGCGTAGACATGGCGCTTTCCCGAACAGAATAACTTCAGAAAACCTTTCCAGCGCAAAAATCATGACTCGCTTGCTCTCGAACCCTTGTCTCCGACTGGTCGCGGCGGGAATCTTCGCGATCGGGCTCGCCTGCTGCAGTAGCCCCTCCACGTCAGACCAACGCGAAGCGGGGAGTATTTCTCCCCAAGCCATGGCAGACGCCTTGCACGCCGTCCTGGAATCTGACCGAACCGTCTATGCGCGTCAGGTAGTGCATCGCTTGCAGGACCAGGAGGAAGTCATTCTCGCCAGCGAACACTGGCAGGACGACAAAGCCTTGCCGCTGCCCGCCCAGATGTTCCGCATGGGCGCAGAAATGGTAGCGAACAAAACCGATGCCTTCAGCTACGCGCTGATTTCCAAATGGCCCGTCAACAAGCAGAACGAACCAGGAACCGAAGCAGAAATCGTGGGACTCGACAGTGTGGCGAATAATCCGTCCGCTGCGTTCTACGCCCGGGAATCGCTTGGCGACGCAGAGTACTTCACCGCCATATACGCCGACGTAGCGGTCTCGCCGGCATGCATCGCATGCCACAATGCGCACAAGGACAGTCCGAGGAACGATTTCGAGCTGGGGGATACGATGGGCGGCGTCGTAATCCGCATCCTGCTGACCGAATGAGGAGCAAACCGGAAGCCGATAAAACAAAATTACCCCACTGAGTAAAAGTACTCAGTGGGGTAACCTGCCGGATGCAGGCGCCGCGCGCACACCCAACGCGCAGCGCCTAATGCACCCGTATGGCCAGCGCCTGCCCGCGCCGTCCAGACTCGCCATATCCGGCTACGGGATCGCCGGATACTCTGATTTCCCCGCCCAGATCTGTCCGCCCCAGCAACACGACCCCGTTCGCCCCAAGTTCGCCTGCGGAAGCGCGGAGCTTGTCGATCAGCTTGCTTTCCGTGGTGATGTTTTCGTACGTCTTGCCGTAGAGCAGCGCAACGCGCGTATGCTCCGGCAGGTCGTCCGATTCGAAAAATACCTGTACTTCGGCGCCCGGCACCGGGGCATGGCGCGGACCCGTATCCAGCATCGTATGGTTGATGCTGATGCAACCGGAGGCCAGTATGGCCAGCGCGAATACAAGGGGAATCGCTGCGTACGTTCTCATGTCGTTACCTCCGTGGCTATGTTCGTTCATGAACCTTTTGCGGCGCCGCACGGCTCTTTTCGGCCTCCGATACTTCGCGTACCGGAATATACCGAACGGCTTTGTTTACTGTATCGTAATTCCTTAACAATATCCGTGCCAAATATCGGAATAATCCGTTATTTCCCGGCTTCGCTCGACCGGAATGGCCATTGCAAGCGTACGTAAAGAGCAGGTCAAAGCCCGACCCTGGACAGGCAGCGATACAACGCAACCTCCAGCGCAAAGCATTCTGCCCCGCAGCGTTTCCGGCGCAGGGCAGCCCGGTATCTGCATCCCCGCTCCCGAAAGAACGGCGCGACGAAGACCCCGATCAGGTTACGACCATCGTACCCTGCATCACGGTGTGGTGCCCGATATAGGTGCAGATATACCGATAGGTCCCCGGTTCCGAAGGCGCCTCGAACGTAACCTGCACGGTCTCGCCTGGCTGCGCAAGCGGCGTGGCCGCCAGAATCGCCGCATCGTCCGGAATGAATCCACTTGCCTCGCCCGCAGCGATGGCCGCCATTCCTACCCGGTTGGCCACCTCGTCTTCATTCGACGACAGTATGACGACGTTGTGCAACATGACGGCGGCGGTCGCCACATTTTCCAGGGTCAGATTGACCGTGGCCCCGGCCTGAACGGTAAACGAGGTCGAGCTCTCGTCGAACGCTAAGTTATCGCCGTCCGGACGGAGCACGATTTCGACAACGTCCATGTCGCTGTGGTCAGCGGCCATATCGCTTTCGGCAGCGGCCATGTCGCTTTCTGTGGCGGCATGGTCGGCGTCGGAGGAAGCGTCGCCGTCAGAAGCGCCGCCGCCACACGCGGCAAAGAGGAGCGCCAGGAGGGAAAACAGGCACAGGAATCGGGAAGACTTCATAATGCAGATCCGTTGAAGTTGGTTAGCAAAAAGAACCGAACGCGCCGGAATATCCGGCGGTCCGGGCAGGTATCGAAAAAAATACGCAAAGCGCAACCTTGAATATAACACATTATTATGGAATAAAGCAACCCTATCGCCATGCCGGCGTTCGGGAAAGGCGAAGATTTCCTTTCAGGGGCCTTTTGGACATCGCAGGAAACAACCCCGCCTGCGAAGCCATGCGACCGCCTGGACCCCAGGGTCTGGCGCCCGCCGCGACCGCTTCCCTTATTCCGAAGCCAGATCCCGGGAACCGTCGGGCTGGAGGACATACTCGAACGTATAATACCGGGACGGAACCGATGCGTCGGGCGGGTTCGGATTGTTCTGGTAATAACTCAGTATCCGCATTTTCGCGTAGTTGCCGCTCGCCGTCCTGAGCATGATCGTGCGGCCCGGAACAGGCAAGAGCAGCATGGTCCCGGGATTATAATTGTACCAGCCGTTGTCCGACCCCGTACAGATGGCGTAGGGCGAGCCGGGAACGGGACCGACGGGCGTGGAGACCTCCGGGCAGGATGCGTTCTCGCCGTCGGCGACGTAGCCCCCTTCGGGCGCTTCTGTAACTTCGGCAAAGGGTTGCGCAAGCAGCTGCGCCGCCGCTTCGCCGGGTCCGCTCGTTCCCCCGTTGAAAATAATCGTCGTGCCCCTGAACCCGATATCCCAGGCAGTCGACGCGGAATCGCGCTGCCGGGTGGCGGCGTCCGTCTGCGACGAGGGAATCAGGATGGAACCCGCTTCAAGGTCGTAGAGCGTAAAAAGGTTGTTGCTGATCGAGGCCCCCGTATCGGGGTCGCGGCCCGAAACCGGATCGGCCGGGATATTCTCGGCCATTTTCACATTGAGCAGGACCGGCTCCGGTTCGGGATCGGCGCTGTCGCAACCGGCGAACAAAAGGACGAATCCGGTAAACAGGGAGCAAGCGACAAGCGTTTTCATGGCGCGAACGGCGGGTTGGGGTTTCAGGATTGGCGGCGTCATAGCGTAAGGCGGAGCGAAACGTAAAGCCGGCGTCCGGGAAGCGACGGCACCAGCGCCGGGCGCGTAACGTCGAGCGCGTTATCCACGCCAAGCTGGACCTCGGCGTCCGCCGAACCCGGAGCCGGGACGGACTTGGTAACGGTGGCGTCGAAAACGGCGTAGGCCATTACGAATTCGTCGTCGCGGTTGGCCAGCGCGTTGCCGTCCAGATCGCGGTAGCCGTACCGGCTGCGCCAGCGGCCCCGAACGCTTGCTGTAAGACCCAGCGGCGCATGTGCGTACGCAGCGCGAAACGTCGCCGTATGCGGCGAGCGCCCGAACATCCCGCCATAGTCGCCCAGGCCGAGGCGGTATTCCCGTCCGGAAGGATCGCGTCCGAACACAGTACCTGTTTCCAGCGCTTCGACCACCTCGCGGTCCCGCGCCTGTAGCAATTGATACCCCAAGGCAATATCGAGCCGATGCTGACGGCCTGCGGCCGCCCGAATGGTCGCATCCGCCTCGACGCCCCGCGTGTAGATCCGCGCAAGATTGAAATAGCCGAAAACGAACTGCCCGTTCGTCTTGCGCGCGATCGGCTGGGTCTCGATGAGATCGCGCACGTTGTTGTGGAAGGCATTGACCGAAAAAGCCAGCCGGGAGAAGGGCTCGACGCTTCCGCCTATGTTGAACGCAACCGAATTTTCGGCGCGAATCTCCTCAAGCGCAGCAGGATTGATAAAGAGTTGGTCTATCGCCCCCTCGGCCTGTAGCCGGGCGACCCCTTCCTGCAGCCGGGTTGCGCCAAAGACGGAGTACCCTGCCGCGGCGTTGGCGAACGCAAGGTAAAACTGCCGGAAGGCCGGCGCCTTGAAGCCGCTGCCCACGCTCGCCCGAAAGCGCAGGTTGTCCGCCGGACGAACGAGCAGAGCGATTTTCGGGGTTAGCCGCGCGGCGTAGTCGGAGTGCGCGTCGAAGCGGGCGCTTGCGCTCACTTCCAGGAGGCGCAACGGAAGCCATTCGTGCTGGGCAAAGGCGTAACCCTGGTTCGCCGCCGGGCGTTCGCCGTCGGCGTCCGGCCCGTAGCGGGCGCCTCCAAGACGTTCCCGCGCCGCGCCGCCGCCCAGGCTCGTGAAATGGCGTCTGCTCCAGATTGCGTCGAACTGGGCCTCAGCCTTCAGATAGCGCTGGTCGAAATCGTCCTCGTAGGTGAGGACCCCGTCGCGCTGGCGACGGTAGCGGGTTTCGGTCTGGTAACGCGCTCCGTAAAGCGTGGTCGTGAGACGTAAACGATCAGAGAGCCGAATCCGGGCTTCGGGGTGCAGGCTCCAGTCGATGCGGCGCCCTTCGTCGTCGTAGCGCACTTCGACGCCGTCGGCCCTTAGCGCGAAGGCGCTTTCCTGATCCTCTACGGTCGCCCGGGCGCCAAGCCGGAGCAAAACGCGATCCGACAGGGCAAGGCGGCTGCGCCAATCGGCGGTCCAGTCGGTGAAAGCCGGGCTGGTGGCTCCGAAGGATGCAGGGGTAAGATCGTAGCCCTCTGAAGCATATCGGTTGAAAAAGAGGCGCGCGCCCCCTTGCTCGCGTCCGGCTTCTGCCTCGACCGTAAGGTCTGTCGTGCCAAACGAACCAAACCGACCGCCAAGCGCGCCGCGAAACCCTTCGGCCGCAGGCGCCGTGACAAGATTGACCACGCCCGCAAGCGCTTCGCTGCCATAGAGCGACGACGACGGACCGCGCACGATTTCGATCCGGTCCAGGCCCTGCACGGTCAACCGGTTCAGGTCAAGGGTGCCCGCCGTCCGTCCAATGACAGGTTCGCCATCCAGAAGAATCAGCGTGTACTCCGGCGCAAAGCCCTGCACCTGCAACCCCGCCCCATGGTCGTCGAACAGGGCCAGGCCAGGAACCGCTACAAGCACGTCGCTGAGCCGCACGGCCCCCTGCATTCGCATGGTCTCGGCCAGAACGACCGTCGTCGGCAGGGCCACGTCCTCAAGCGCCTTCTCGGAGCGCGTCGCCGTCACGACAATAGGCGACATTTCGACGACGCGAGACGAATCCGTTTTCGCGGAATCGGCTGGAACGTGCTGGGCGCGCGCCGTCGCCGCGGGAATCACGACGACAAGCGCAAGGAAAAGGCGGAATAGCCTCATAAGGAGAAGGCTTGAAAGGCGATGCTCTTATTTAGATTTAATCTAAAGTAAGGCGTATTTGGCTGTATCTTTGTGAATTAATCAAGGAAAACCCTGATTAAGTCCGCAAAGATCAACCGCCGAACAGATTCTCCTCCAGGAATGTGTTGCGGAATTTCCCGTCCGGGTCGTACTCCTCGAGCAACGCCCTGAAGGCGGACGCTTTCGGATACCGCGCCTGCAACGGGTCCGGGGGCATCGTAAACAACTTGCCCCAATGCGGTCGCGCCTCGAACGGCGCAAGCGCTTCTTCGATGACGGGAAGGAGCTGTCGGAGCGCGTCCCAATCTTGCTCCCAGGTGCAGTGAAACGCCACGCTGGGGCGGTCGAAGCACATGCTCATCCACAGATCGTCCCGGGCGACGGCGCGCACCTCCGAAATCATGAGGAGCGACCCGAACCGCTCCCCCATTCCCTGAAAAACCCGCGCCGCATCCCGCGCATGCTCCATGGGGACAAAGTATTCGCTTTGCAATTCCTTGCCGCTGCTGGGGGTAAAATCCATCCGAAAATGCGGCAGCCGCTCATGCCAGGGGCCCGGCACGCCCATCTGCTCGGTGCAGTTCACCGCCGAGAGTTCTATAATCGGATGCACATTCCTGTCCGCCAGATTGGCGCCGAAAAACGCGGGTTCCGCCTCGAACGCATCGTCCCCGGCCACCCGCTTGATCCAGACCTGATTCACCGTATCCGTTCGCCAGTCCGTAAACAGGCTGACGCTATAGCCGCTCGACATGATTTCCTCGAAATGATCGTACAGCGAGGCTACCGGGAGATTCAGATAGACATGCTGCGTCATGTCGAACGCAGGCTGGACATCCAGCGTAACCTCCGTAACCAGTCCCAGGCCGCCAAGCCCCACGACCGCGCCGGCGAATCGGTCGCCGTCCTCGTCGCGGGAGAGCGCGACCAGGTCGCCGCTTGCGTCGATGAACGTGACCGCAGCGACCGCCGTGGCCAGGTTGCCGTTCGCCACGCCAGAACCATGGGTAGCCGTAGCGCAGGCCCCCGCCACAGAAATATGCGGCAACGAAGCAAGGTTGTGCACGGCGTAGCCTCGTTCGTGCAAATAGGGCGCAAGATCGCCGTAGCGCATAGCCGCCCCCACCGTTACCCTGTTCGCTTCCTCGTCGAGACGCGGGGCCTGGCCCAGACGCTCAAGGGATATTTGCGCCTCGGCGCTGTCTGCGATGGCGTTGAAGCAATGGCGCGAACCAAGCGGACGGAGCCTGGGCGCGTTCCGCACCATGTCCTGCGCTTCGGCAACCGTCTGCGGCAGATGCAGCCGGTCCGTGGAATAGGCGAGATTGCCCGCCCAGTTCGTCCGGGGCGTTTGGGGCGACGGCGCGGCCTCTTCCAGCCTGCAGGAGGCCAGCGGAGACAGGACGCCGCCCGCCACCAGGGCGGAACAGGTTTTCAGAAAGGTTCTTTTGTCCATCGCGTCTTGCTTGTTCTGGCTTGAGGCTCCCGGAGCGCGAAAACACGGCGCCATGGGCCGCGCAGCGTTCACGACAAGATGGACGTACGGCTCGAAATCGCGCGCCCTTGACCGCAATCGTCAACGTAATCTCCAAAATACGAGATTGATCAGAATATCCTATACTATACGAATGCGCCGTTATTGTTACCGCGTATCCCGTATTATTTCGCGCAAATACCCTCCAGGTTATGTCTTTCGACGGAAAAATCGTGGTCGTCACCGGGGCCGCCCAGGGCATCGGGGCCGCTACGGCGGAACTGTTTCTTGAAAAAGGCGCCCGCGTAGCCTGCCTGGACGTGGCCCCGGCCCGGGACAAGGATACGGAAAACCGCCTCTGCGTCCCGTGCGACGTATCGCGGGCGGATCAGGTGGAACGGGCTTTCCGGCAGACGCTGGACCGGTTCGGGCGCATCGACGTACTGGTCAACAATGCCGCGGTCCAGACCTATGGCTCCGTGGAAGAAACGACCGAAGAAGAATGGGACCGCGTACAGGCCGTCAATGTGAAGGGGGCCTTCCTGTGCGCGAAGCAGGCGCTGCCGGGCATGACCGCGCAGCGCGACGGCGTAATCGTGAATGTGTCGAGCGTACAGGCCTTGATGAGCGAAGAGCATGTGGCCGCCTACGCCACCAGCAAGGCCGCCATGCTGGGGCTTACCCGCAGCATCGCCGTGGATTACGCGCCATACAACGTCCGTTCGTCCGCCGTATGTCCGGGCAGCGTGGGGACGCCGCTGCTACAATGGGCGGCGGACCAGTCCGGCGATCCGGAAGCCATGATGGAAGAAATCCGGGGCATGCACCTACTGAACCGGATAGCCGATCCGAGCGAGATCGCCCACCTGATCGCCTATCTGGCAAGCGACGAAGCCAGTTTCGTCACCGGACAGGCCTTTCGCATCGACGGCGGCCTGGGCGTAAAGGTCGGCGGGGCTTTTCGGGGAAAGTAGACGGCTTACCGGGTACGCTGCTCAAGAGCGGCTTGCTCTTGCTGGACTCCGCACGATCCAAGGGGAGACGCCAGGCCCGCTGCGCAGAAATTGGCCGTCGCGCGGGCGGCGATCCATTCCGTAACCAGATGATGCGGGAGCAACCCGTCGGCAGGCGCGTACTCCAGCCCGTCAAGCACATCGCCATAGGGGCCGAATCCGGATATGCGATACGGAATCACCACCACATGATCCTGGCGCTCCGCCATGTCCGCCACCGTGGCCCGGATGTGTTCTTCCGCATGAGCCCTCGGTTCCTCCCAGTCTTCCCGGAGCGTCGCCACATGCGCTTCCCCATAGCCCGCGGACCGGATCGCCTGCGCCGCGTCTTGCATGGCGTCGAGCACCCGGTTATTGTCTTCTTCGGAACCCATGCCGTGCGCGATAATCATGACGCCGGTGTCTTCCGGGCTGGACGCGCGCTCGTTTGCGCGCGAGAGCAGAATGCGGGTGGCTTCGCTGGATCCTCCCATGCCCTGTCGGTCCAGCAAAATACGGCTGTCCGTCTTGAGCGGTTTGAGATGCGAGCCGTCCATCATGTGATGTCCCATAATCGCCTGTTTCGGCGGATCGTCGCGCAGCCCGAACAGAAACTCGGTCTGGTGCAGGAAAGCGTCTCCCGAAATGAACAGTCGCACGACCGCCACCGTGCTTGCGCCGCGCGCGCGGAGCGAATCCAGCGACGCTTGAAGCGTTTCGGGATTCGCCATGCCGAAAGCCAGCGATACGGGCAAGCGATCCCGGAGTCCGGCGATGGAAGCGTCAACCTGTTTGTTCCATTCCGCGCCGCCGCCGTGCGCCATGATCAGCACCCCGAGGCTATCCCCGGTAGGCCCCGCTGCTTGTTCGTGCGCGGGCGAGGTGGTTGGCGTCCAGCCGCTCGCCGCGAAGAGTATGGCGAGGGCAGCGCATGGAATCCAGGCGCGTTTTGTTTTCCAGGTCATCATGCTATGGCAGCGTTCAGTCAGGCAGAGGGAAGGGCGCTTATTTAAATTCAGTCTAAATATAAAGAACGGGCGGGTGCGGGACTGCCTTGGGATATGAATGTATTGTGAAAAAAGAGGGGTGTTGGGGGATCGGCGAAACGTTGCGGTGGAAGCAAAGGCAGCGGGCATGCGTTCACTTCCTTATCCAGATACTCCAGCGCAACATATTCTTCAGAAGCACGCTACTCCATGCAATCCCGCACCCGAACAGGCTGCCTTGCCCTGCTTGCGCTATGCTTTGCGGGCTGCAATCCGCTCGACGACTTCGAGGCGGGGCCGCTTGGCGCGGCCGAAATCGACGAGGACGAACCGGTGCGGATCCGTTTGTTGCTCCCGATGACCGGCGCCGCGTCCTCCCATGGCGCGTCGCTGGCGCAGGCGGTAGAACTGGCGGCGCTGGATTTCGGGAATATTCATACCCGCCCGGTTGACGCTGGACGGCCCGTGGACGCCATGTGTTCTCCCGAAGGCGGGCGAGCGGGCGCAGAGCGGATCGTCGCAAACCCGAAGGTGGCGGGCGTCATCGGCACCGCGTGCTCGGCCTCCGCCGTTACGGCCTCGCCCGTAATCAGCGAGGCGGGGTTGACGATGATCTCGCCAGCCAATTCCTCGCCACTGCTGACCTCCGACCTCGAAGGCAATGCAGGAACCCATTATTATCCTGGCTATTTCCGCGTCGTCACGAACGACCTCTACCGGGGGCGGGCTGTCGCCGACTTCGCCTGGAGCAAACTGGGGCTACGTCGCATGGGCGCCGTGCACGACGGCGATCCGTACACCACAGCCCTCGTCGGCGCGTTCGCCAACGCGTTTCGAGAACTCGGCGGGGAGGTCGCGGTGGCCGCAACCGAAAAGGGCGCCACGGACATGACCGATGCGCTCGCAGCATTCGCGGCGGGCGAAGCACAGGGTCTTTTCCTGCCGCTTTTCCTCGCGGAAGGCGCACTGTTCGCAGAGCAGGCGGAGGAATTCGACGGACTGGAAGACGCCGTGCTCATCACGGGTTCGGCCATGCTCGTACCAGAGTTTCTAGCCTCCCCGCAGTCAGAAGGCATGTACTTCGCGGGACCGCCGCTGGAACACGGCCCGGAGGCCAATGAAATCACCGGAAAAAACGCCGACGAGGTGCTTGCCGCGTTCAAAGAGGCGTATGGCGGCGCGCCGGCTTCTCCGTACTGGGCGCACGCCTACGACGCCGCCACCCTCCTCTTTGCCGCCATCGAATCCGTTGCGGTGGAGAAAAACGGAAAATTATACGTGGACCGGCTCGCATTGCGGCAGGAGATCGGAGCCGCCGCCTTTCAGGGCATCGTCGGGATGTTGTCCTGCGACGAGTTCGGGGATTGCGGCGCCGGACGCATCCATATCTATCGTCAGCAGGATTCGAACGTTACGGACGCCGCAGCGCTGCCGGTGGCATACGAGTTTGCGCCGTGATCCAAACCGCTCAGCGAGTCCAGGCCCGCTCGTCCGCCTTGATGCGTTTTAGCTCCGTATGCGTTCCGCATTTGGTGCCCAAGAGAGGACTCGAACCTCCACGCCCTAACGGGCACATGACCCTGAATCATGCGCGTCTACCAATTCCGCCACTTGGGCCCGATGGCGCGGGTTGCTTGCGTTCTCTTTCGCGCGCATGCGCTTCGTCGTCGCCTGCATCCAGCGCCCGGCGGATTGTCAATGCCTTTCGTGCGCGGAAAGTTCCGCGCAGGCAAGCGCCCGGCGACGCATTTGCGCAGATTCTTTCGGAACCTGCCCCTTTCGCCGGGGTTTTTATGGAATAGGCTGTTTTTCGGGACGCAGGCCCATGTCCTGTGCCTCTACCCTCCTCGGTAGCTCAATGGTAGAGCATGCGGCTGTTAACCGCAGGGTTGTAGGTTCGAGTCCTACCCGGGGAGCCCAGATTTTATCCGCCCAAAGGAGAAAAGTGATGGCGGAACCACTTGCAGACCAGATCATACGGAAGGTCAAGCAAGCCGCTGAACTCTATCATCGGCTGCTGTTGGTTGTTGCGCCGGCGGGTGCAGGCAAGACCGCTGCGCTTCACGATGTGCGGGATCGCACCGGTGCACCCCTCGTCAATGTCAACCTCGAGATTTCTCGTCAAATGCTGGAATTGACGAAGCGTCAACGGGCCCTGCAGCTACCTCGTCTTCTCCGGGAGATCGTCGGCAATGGCAATGGAGAGACGATCCTGCTCGACAACATTGAAGTTATTTTCGATGTCGGTCTGAAGCAGGACCCGCTTCGGCTGCTCCAGGGAATCTCCCGCAACAAAACCGTGGTAGCCGCATGGAATGGCGCCATCGTTAAAGATTCATTGACCTATGCCACGCCGGGTCACCCAGAGTACAGGCGCTATCCGATGCGCGATTTTCTGGTGGCAAGCCCAAAAATGACGACATGAAAAGTACAAATTCCATTGCAAGGCAGCAGACGTGATGAAATATGGGGACCTGATCCAGTTTGAAGCCATCGAATCCGTGGTCCAGCTGCGGGACGCCGACCAAGCAGCTGCGGCACGGCAACTTGTCGAAACCTACGTTATCTCAGAGGAGATGGCGGAAAGGCTGGTGAGCCTTGTCATTCCCCAACTGCAGTTCGAGCAACCCACCGACAACAAAGGTCTTCTGGTGGTCGGCAACTACGGCACTGGTAAGTCCCACCTGATGTCGGTGATCTCCGCGCTTGCAGAAAATCCCGACCTCGTCCCCTGCTTGAACAATCCAGACGTGGCGGCTGCCGCCGGAAAGATCGGCGGTCAATTCAAGGTAGTTCGCACCGAAATCGGCGCCACCACCATGTCGCTTCGGGATATCCTCGTGGCCGAGTTGGAAGAGCACCTCGATAACATGGGCGCGAGTTACAGCTTCCCCTCTGCGGATCAGGTATCCAACAGCAAGCGGTCCTTTGAAGAGATGATGGCCGCGTTTCATCAGAAGTTTCCAGACCATGGACTACTTCTCGTCGTGGACGAGCTGCTTGATTATCTGCGTACGCGCAGGGACCAGGAACTCATCCTGGATCTGAATTTTCTCCGTGAAATAGGCGAGGTCTGCAAAGACCTGCGCTTCCGCTTCATGGCCGGCGTCCAGGAAGCCATCTTCGACAGTCTACGCTTTTCTTTTGTGGCGGACAGCATCCGCCGGGTGCGGGATCGCTTCGAGCAGGTCCTCATCGCCCGCAAAGACGTCAAGTTCGTAGTGGCCGAACGGCTGCTCAAGAAGACCGGCGAACAGCAGACCAGGATACGCGAGTACCTGACGCCTTTTGGCAAGTTCTACGGCCACATGAACGAGCGCATGGACGAGTTCGTCCGCCTCTTTCCGGTGCATCCCGACTATATCGGCACCTTCGAAGGGGTGACCGTCGTGGAGAAGCGCGAGGTATTGAAGATCCTCTCGCTGGCCATGAAGAAGATGCTCGACCGGGACATACCGGACGACCGGCCCGGGCTCATTGCCTATGACACTTACTGGACCAATCTCCGGGAGAACCCCTCATTCCGTGCCATACCGGATATCAAGGCGGTAATCGACTGTAGTCAGGTGCTGGAGTCCCGCATCCAGCAAGCCTTTACGCGCCCGGCTTACAAGCCCATGGCATTGCGGATCATTCATGCCCTGTCGGTTCACCGGCTCACCACCGGCGACATCCACGCCACCTTGGGCGCAACTGCGGGGGAACTACGCGACGGTCTCTGTCTCTATCAACCGGGCATTGAGGAGTTGGGCGGCGATCCGGCCGACGACCTGCTCTCCCAGGTAGAAACGGTGCTTCGGGAAATCCACAAGACGGTCAGCGGGCAGTTCATTTCATCGAACCCGGACAACCGCCAGTTCTACCTGGACCTGAAGAAGACCGACGACTTCGACGCACTGATCGAAAAGCGGGCCGAGAGCCTCGACTCCTCGACACTGGACCGCTACTACTACGAAGCCCTGAAACGGGTCATGGAGTGCACGGACCAAACCTATGTGACCGGCTACAATATCTGGCAGCACGAGCTGGAATGGTTGGAGCGCAAGGCCGCGCGTCAGGGGTATCTGTTTTTCGGCGCGCCTAACGAACGGTCGACCGCTGTGCCGCCGCGGGATTTTTACCTCTACTTCATCCAGCCCTTCGATCCTCCGCCCTTCAAGGATGAAAAGAACGCCGACGAGCTGTTCCTGCGACTCAGGAATCTGGATGACGAATTTCGCACCTCGCTCAGGAATTATGCGGCAGCCCTGGACCTGGCTTCGACCTCGTCGGGACACGCTAAGTCCACTTACGAGTCCAAGTCATCCAATTTCCTGCAGAACCTGGTGCAATGGCTGCAAAAGCACATGGGCGACGCCTTTGAGGTCGCCTATCAGGGCCGATCCAAGTCGCTCACTGCATGGGCCAAGGGCAAATCGATCCGGGAGTTATCCGGTATCGGCTCCCATGAACGCATCAACTTTCGCGACCTGGTGAACACGATCTCGGGTATTTGCCTGGAAGCCCACTTCCAGGATCAGGCGCCTGAATATCCCTTCTTCTCGGTGCTAATCACCGGGACCAACCGGGACCAAGCCGCGCAGAATGCCTTGCGCGCCATCGCCGGCCAGAATCGAACCAGGCAGGCTACGGCGGTACTCGACGCTTTGGAACTGCTCGACGGCGAACGACTCGACTCCTACAAATCGAAATATGCCAAACACATCCTCGGACTACTCGAGAAGAAAGGCCACGGCCAAGTCGTCAACCGCTCCGAACTAATCCAGGATGACAAGGGCGTGGAATACATGGACAAGGACAGGCAGCGGTTGGAACCTGAATGGGTTGCGGTCGTGCTGGCTGCTCTGGTCTACTCCGGTGATCTGGTCCTCGCCATTCCGGGCAAGAAATTCGACGCTACCGGCCTGTCGCAACTGGCAGGAACCGGCATTGACGAACTCACGCAGTTCAAGCATATCGAACGGCCCAGGGACTGGAACCTTCCGGCGCTCAAGGCCTTGTTCGAACTAATTGGCCTTACCCCTGGCATGGCCCAACTTGTCACTCAGGGCAAAGAAGAGCCTGTCCAAGAGCTCCAGAAAGCGATCTCCCAGACGGTAGAGAAACTGGTGCTTTCGCGGCAGAGCCTGGAAAGTGGCTTTAGTTTCTGGGGCAGACATCTCCTGGACGAGAGAGAGGTACAAAAACTGCGTACCCGGCTTGATGATACCAAAATCTTCCTGGAATCGCTCCAAGCATACAGTTCGCCCGGAAAGCTCAAGAACTTTCGCTATGACGCCGAGGAGGTTACTGCCCATCGAGACGGGCTCAATTCCCTGACCGAGATCGAATCCCTCCAGGAACTGGTCGCTGATCTCGGTTCCACCGCCTCCTTCCTCTCCACCGCCGAGGCAGTGTTATCCGCCGAACACGAGTGGGTCCGCAAGATGAAAGACGCACAGGACGAAGTGCTCGCCCAGCTTCGTGCCCCGGACAAACGAAGGGCCGCCACCTTCCGTCAGCAAACCCAGCGCAAACTGATCGACCTCAAAAAGGCCTATGTGCAGACCTACTTGGGAATGCACACCAGGGCACGGTTGGGCGTGCACGAGAACAAGCGCAAGAACGGCCTCATAGGAGATGAACGGCTCAAGGTGCTGCAGAAACTCTCCATGATCGAGTTGATGCCCCGCCGGCAGCTGTCTGACTTTCAAAACCGCCTGGCCGGATTGAAAAGCTGCTCTGCCCTCACTGAGCAAGAGATGGAGGCTTCACCGGTATGTCCGCACTGCAGCTACAAACCAGAGGCAGAACCGCCCACCGCACCTGCCGGAACGATGCTGGACGGCTTGGATGACGAACTGGACAAGCTGGTGGCCAACTGGACACAGACGCTGCTCGCCAACCTGGCAGATCCGACCACCAAGGGCAACCTGGACCTGCTTAGGCCCGAACCCCAAAATCTGGTGAACGACTTTATCAAGAAGCGGGAGCTGCCCGACGATCTCGACCAGGATTTCATCCATGCCCTAAGCGAAGTGCTTTCCGGACTTCAAAAGGTGCCCGTCAAGACCGAGGACCTGCGAGCGGCGCTGCTCTCCGGCGGTTCACCGGCAACACCGGCTGAGATGAAGAAACGATTCAAAGAATATCTGGACGAACTCACCAAGGGCAAGGAACCCGACAAGGTGCGCATCGTGCTGGAATGAAATCATGACTCAAGATAAATTGATAAAGCTGCTCAACGCTCATGAATGGCGAGATGTTGAGTTCAAGGAGGCGCAACGTGACGTGCCCCGAAGCGCCTATGAAACGGTTTCTGCCTTCGCGAATACGGAAGGGGGGCACCTTGTTTTTGGCGTTCGGAACAGCGGACAGGAGTTCGAAGTCGTCGGCGTTCTTGATGTCGATAAGGTTCAGAATGACTTCCTGACTACATTGCGGCAACGCGACAAGCTGAGCATCATCGTGGATGTTCGTGAAGAACTGCATAAACACGGTGAATCAGACTTGCTCATCTTCTATGTGCCGGAGGTCCATCGTTCGGATAAACCGGTTTTCCTGAACGGAGACATCCGTCGGGCATATGTTCGCAGTGGCGGGTGCGATGTGCGCTGCTCAGAAAATGAACGAAACCGCTTTCTGCTGGATGCTGCCACCGAGCGTTACGACAGTCAGCCTGTTGATTTGAACCCTAATACGGCATTCGATCTGGAAAGCATTAAATGGTACCGGACTGTCTATGAGGGAAGGCAGGGGAGCCGATCTCACGCAACGCTATCCGACACGGATTTTCTCAAGGAAATGGGCATGTTTGTTGAACAGCACAACCAAGTGTCTCCATCTCGCGCAGCGGTTTTTCTGTTTGGGACCAATGCAGCTTTCCGGCAACTCCTTCCACGGCCGGTAGTGGACTGCCAAAGATTCTCGCTGCCTCGCGACAGGGCTGATGCCGGCGAGCGATGGATTGACCGTCTCGTTCTCGACGAAAATCTGATTCGGTCCTGGCAATTACTTATTGATTGGTACCAAAGATTCGCGGAGCGGCCATTCAGAATTGACCCAAAAACCTTGCAGAGAGATGATGCGCCTCCAGACTACCGCGCCTTTCGTGAATCAATGGTCAACCTGATCATCCATCAGGATTATTCTGATCATTCCAGGAATCCGGAGATACGCCACTATTCCGACCAGACCGTCTTTTGGAATCCTGGCGATGCCTTCGCTACTGATACAGACCTGCTTGAACCCGGTGAGAAAGAGGTCCGAAATCCCAGGATCGTGACTGCTTTCCGGCGCATAGGGCTGAGTGAGAACGCTGGCTGGGGTCTGCGAGATGTCTTCCGCAACTGGCAGCAGTTGGGCCACGTTCCGCCGACAATTGCCAACAACAAGGGGCGCAAGTGTTTCGAACTCACCCTCACAAAAGAAGAACTCCTGTCGGAACAGCAGATTCTTTTCCAGGCAAGCCTCGGTGTGCAACTCACCAACGAGCAAGCAAGGGCGTTTGCTTTTGCCTGCCGCGAGAGCGCAATCTCACTTCCGCAGGTCAAGGCCGTAACGAACCTTGCCGGACCGGACGCCGTGGAAATTGCCAATGCCCTGGTTACGAAAGCGCTCTTCAGAACCATTGAGGACGGCAGAAAATACGCCTTGGCAGAGCATCTGGCAGACCGATTCCGACAAACTGATCAACCTGATGCCCCAGATGAGGACTTGGTCACTGCACAAGTTCAGTCCGGGAAGCCCGACTTGTCCACTGCACAAGTCGAAAGTAAAACGGAAGACTTGTCCACTGGACAAGTTCCTGTCCTGACAGAACTTTCCGAAACTCATTGGAAAATTATAGCGTTATGCGATGTGCCCCGTCGCTTGGCCGAGATTCTGGAGGCCCTTGGCGTAACCAACAGGGGTTATTTCAAGGAACACCACCTTGATCCACTGATTCAATCCAGGATTGTGGCGATGACCAACCCGGAGAACCCCCGGGCATCAAATCAGAGATACGTAATCACAGAAGCGGGTGCTCTGTTAAAAACACGCCGCATGTCTAATGACACCGACCGAAGCGAGGATCAGAATGGCAAAATTCAGAAATGATGCTGGACAGCAGCAGTTGTTTAAAACCAGACTGGTCCCGGGCAATGCGAAATCGGGCAATCTCTTTTATGAAGAGATAGTCACGGACAATGATCCAGTGGAATGTCTCGGCATAACTTTCGAAAGCGATGAACAACGTCGCGAGTATTTCCTGGGGAAATTGCGCGAAAAACTCAAAGATCCTGAGTTTCGCAAGATCGAGGGATTCCCCATTGGTAAAGATGAAGATATCCTGGCCTTGTCTGACCCACCGTATTATACGGCTTGCCCAAATCCGTTCATTGAGGATTTCGTTAAGCACTATGGAAAGCCATATGATTCGACTAGTGATGACTATCGAAGGGAACCATTTGCTTCTGATGTGAGTGAAGGAAAAACCGACCCAATATATAAAGCTCACGCTTACCATACAAAAGTTCCGTATAAGGCAATCATGCACTACATCCTGCACTACACAGAGCCAAATGATCTTATTTTTGATGGTTTCTGTGGTACAGGAATGACTGGTGTGGCAGCGCAAATGTGTGGTGATGACGAAATCGTAAAGGAACTCGGTTACTCGATTGGCGAAGATGGTTCATTGACATCGAAACACCACATGCATAATATTCAGCATAAAATTAAAATAGGTACACGAAATGCACTCATAAGTGATCTATCACCCATTGCTACCTTCGTTGCTGCTAATTACTGCCTACCATTCGATGTTGACGCATTTAAAAAATTAGGTCACTCTCTGCTTGAGGAAGTCGAACGTGATATTGGATGGATGTACAAAACCACTCATGCAGATGGCTGTCGCACAGGAAAGATTAATTTCACAGTATGGAGTGATATCTATGCATGTCCTGAATGTGCCGAAGAAGTTGTTTTTGTACAACAAGCATTCGATCCTGATGAAAATCGAATAAGAGAGAATTTTGCTTGTCTAAATTGCGGCATATTACTTCATAAGAATGATTTAGAACTGTTATACAGTTCATACATCGACGAAGCAACTAATGAGATTATTCGTCATCCTAAGCGTAAACCAGTTTTCATCAATTATTCCATCGGAAATTCCAAATTTCAAAAGGAGGTAGATGCTGATGATTTGGCAAAATTGAAACAAATTGAGCAGCTAGCATTGCCCCAGGAACTCCCGACAATAGAGCTGCCTGACTCACAAATGAGGCGAGCGGGTAGAATGCAGCCAGCGGCGATCACACGTATTCATCATTTTTTCCACACCCGAGCCGCCCATGCATTATCTTCTCTTTGGCGACATGCCAGATCCATCAATGACATAAGAGCACAGCATATGGCTTTGTTTTTTGTTGAACAGGCGATATGGACAATGTCAATGCTGAATCGATTTCGGCCTTCTGGATACTCTCAAGTAAACCAATATCTCAGCGGTGTATTCTACATTCCATCACAACATTCGGAAGTCAGCCCCAATTATGTGCTATCTGGAAAATTGAACCGCTTAGTATCAGCGTTTTCAAGACAACAATCCAGGAAAACCACTGTAATGGCCTCAGTCGCCGATTGCACTCAAACCCAAATTTTAGATAATTCAATTGACTATATTTTCACTGATCCCCCGTTTGGTGAAAATATTTACTATGCAGATTTAAATTTATTGCTTGAATCATGGCATGGTGTATTAACTGCGTCTGCACGGGAAGCGATAATCGACCGTGTACGAGGAAAAACACTCAATGATTACCAAGCACTAATGAAAAATTGCTTTAATGAATACCATCGCGTATTGAAACCTGGGAGATGGATAACGATTGAATTTCACAATTCAAAAAATAGTGTATGGAATTCTATTCAAGAAGCTCTTTGGAAATCGAGATTCGTAATAGCTGATGTTCGGATGCTCGACAAAAAACAAGGATCATTTCAACAAGTGACCAGTCGAGGTGCCGTCAAGCAGGACCTTGTGATCTCGGCCTACAAGCCAAACGGTGGTCTCGAAAATCGCTTTAAATTGACTGCAGGCACAGAAGATGGCGTCTGGAATTTTATTCAGACACATCTGAAACAGCTCCCTGTATTCATTTTAAAAGATGGCCAAGCCGAAATTGTCGCCGAGCGTCAGAACTATCTTCTCTTTGACCGTATGGTCGCCTTCCATGTCCAGCGTGGTGTAACTGTTCCAATATCAGCCGCAGAATTTTATGCCGGCCTCGAACAACGTTTTCCCTCCCGCGACAGTATGTATTTCCTGCCGGACCAAGCAGCCGAGTACGACAAGAAACGCATGACTATCAAGAAAATACTCCAGCTTTATATCTTTGTCTCAGACGAAGCATCTGCTATTCAGTGGCTCAAGCAGCTGCTCACCAAGAAGCCACAGACTTTCCAAGATGTCCACCCGCAGTTCTTGAAAGAAATCGGCGGCTGGCAGAAGCATGAAAAGGCCTTGGAACTCTCCGAATTACTGGAACAAAATTTTCTCCGCTACGACGGCAAAGGCGAAGTACCCAGCCGGATTCACAGCTACCTGTCCTCGAACTTTAAGGAACTGCGCAATCTGGCAAAGAACGATCTCCTACTCAAGGCCAAGGCGAAGGACCGCTGGTATGTCCCGGACCCGAACAAGGCCGGCGACCTGGAGAAACTGCGCGAACGGGCCCTAATGCGGGAGTTCAAGGAATACCGCGAAACGAAACATAAACGCATGAAGGTATTCCGCCTAGAGGCTGTCCGGGCCGGATTCAAGAAGGCGTGGCAGGAGCGCGATTACGCCACAATAATCGCCGTAGCAAACAAGATACCCGAAAAAATCCTCCAGGAGGATACCAAACTCCTCATGTGGTACGACCAGGCACTTACCCGCTTCGGAGAGGATAATTAAAAAAGGAGACATGACTTATGCATGCACATGACCGATTTCTACCGGAATGGTTCAACCGCATTCGCTCGCGACAGCTTACGCTGCCGCGCTTTCAGCGCTTCGTGGCCTGGGGACATAGCGAAGTCTCAGGGCTTTTGACTACGGTTCTGCGCGGGTTGCCATCAGGCGCAACGCTTACACTTGAAGTAGGCGATCAAGAGAAGTTCAAGAGCCGGACCATGGTGGACGCTCCCGCATCGGGCGAAAAAGTTACAGAGCAGCTCCTGGACGGCCAGCAAAGGCTCACCGCCCTGTGGCGCAGCCTACATGACAAATATCCCGACCGAACCTACCTTATCGGATTCGAGGAGGATCCGAGCAATAAGGATGCGAAACTGCCTTACGTATATGGCCAAGCTCGCTGGTCCAAA
Organism: Rhodothermales bacterium; assembly: GCA_022825385.1. Lineage (GTDB taxonomy): Bacteria > Bacteroidota > Rhodothermia > Rhodothermales > VXPQ01 > VXPQ01. Next base: position 671 of record JAJDWX010000042.1, on the reverse strand, counting down.
AATCACAATTTATACCCCATATGGGTGGATGATCCCAAGGAATGCTCGCGACGGGAATTTATCCCCATCCGCCTTCTGCGCCCTGAGGATATCCGTGAGGAGATCGACGAGTGGACTGAAAAGGCTATTCCGGACGACGTTGAAGACCGATTCGAAGCATACAAGGACATTTCCCAGGTCATCAATGATCTGAGAACCAAGGTCCGGGAGTTTAACCTTCCGTATCTGGCCTTGCCGGCCAAGACGCCCAAGGAGGTTGCCCTGGACGTTTTTATCAAGATGAATACCAGTTCAGTGCGCCTTTCCACCTACGATATTGTGGTGGCGTTGGTCGAGGAAGAGACTGGCAAGTCGCTCCACGCGCATGTGGATGCCCTGAACGAAGCGGTTGATCGAGCAGCCGCTTATGCCGACCCGCCCATCTTAGGGTCTGTGAACACTATTCGGGAACATGATTTCCTTTGTTTCGTTGTCTATGAACGCTGCAATCTAAAGCAAATTTCAGAGACATGGAACTCACCGAGGCCCAGTTTGAACGGATCGCACCGCTGCTTCCCAAACAGCGCGGTAACGTAAGCATCTCGAACCTCCAGGTGCTCAACGCGATCCTGTACGTTGCCGAGCACGGCTGCAAGTGGCGCGGATTGCCCAAGCGCTTTGGCAGTTGGCAC
>JAJDWX010000032.1 GCA_022825385.1 Rhodothermales bacterium | reverse complement strand
AAATTCGCGCGCCTCGGCAATGGTCAGTCCGGCCTCGAAAAGCTTCAATGAGGCCGGGGCCGCGCGGCCCCGGAAATAGCATCTACCTATCTTCGTGTGGGCATTGGCCCTTCAAGGCATATTGCGACCGCTGCGCCGCAGCGTACTGGTAATGATACGAATTTTCCTTGCAAATAATCAAAATATTCTCATATCTCGCTGTTTGCAGAGCGGTTATGAAAAAGCGAGGGCTGCCCATGGTTATCGGCCTGTCAAAGTTCTCGAAACGCAGAAGGCAGGTTGTTTTCGCTAAACGATCACGGCTTGACGAGTCGGCGTCTCGTAGGTCTTGCCCAGACTCTCGACCCGCATGGAAACCCGTTCCACCAGCCCGATATCGATGATCAGAATATGATCTTCCGACGGTTTGATCAAGGATTCCAGGCAGGCAGCCATCTCCGCATGGCGCCGCGACGTCAATCGACATTGAAAAACGGATAGTTGCAGCCAGCGCCCATAGCCTTTCATCGCTTTGAACACCTTTCGCCAGCGCCTGGGTTCCGAAATATCGTACGTGACGATGTACAGTCGTTCGGCAGCCATATAATTACCTTGGAAGATAGTGAGGATACGTGGATATTTCCCCCTGAAAATACCGAATCAGCAAGCGCGCCTGCACTTCGATCAGGCGACGCATGGAAACCCGATATCCGAAAAAAGGATGGGTGGTTTCCTGATCCATGCGGCGTTCGAAAGCCGATATTACCGCTTTGCGTCCGCCGGATTTGAGGGCGCAGGACGGACCGTTCAGCACAAAATCGTTTTCCTTGATCTCGCCATTGTTGATAGCCTGAATCACGCAGGAATCTGCGATAACAGGTCGGAAAGGCTCCATCAGGTCAAGCGACAGCGCAGGGCGCCCATGCCTGGGCCGATGATAAAATCCCATATACGGATCCAATCCCGTAGCGGCAATGGTCGTCGTAAATGTTCTTGTCAAAAGCGCATAGGCAAACGAAAGCATGGCGTTGACAGGGTCTGTCGGCGGACGCCTGTTTCGTTTTTCGAAAGCAAAGACCGGAAGCCGCACTATGATTTCCTTTGCAAGCATGCTTTCGAACCGCCCGAAATAGATCGACGCCGCCTCCCCCTCGATTCCCAGCAATTGCTGCGCGTCTTTTGTTCTGGACGCCCGTTTCGCCATGCGTTGCAGACGGACAAGAGCCTCTTCCCGTTCCTCCGGTTCCCCTCTCCAGTTGCGGCGCAGCATTGTGCGGGTATTGCGCACTTTGGCTTCAATCAGGCCCTGCGCCAATGCAAGGCATCGCTTGTCGTCGAAAGCGAATCGGTATTGCGCTTCGCGGGTCGCTGCGTTGCCCTTGCCCGTTCCCACGGTATGCCCAAGCAACCAGCCGCCCATGGAAAACCAGGACACCGGAATTTCGGCCCGCATCAGGGCATGAAGCGCCGGCGTAGTTACGGAAACTGGCCCGAACAGCGCGACTTGCGAAACATCGATCATCGGCACTTCCACCTTGTCCATCTCGGTTTCGACAAGGAGCCGCTCTCCTCTTTTGCGCAATTTCGCTCCCGGCGTTTGCACATATAGCGGAAGCGCAGGATCGTCGGAGGGATTCAGCGGACGCAGATTCGACAAGCCCTTGCGAAAGAGATTCGTTTCGTCCGGAAGGCAAATGCCGGCGAGCGAGCAGCGCGGACATTTGGGACTGTCTTCCAATGGAGCCGGACGACGAAGAGAGGAGGCGGCGTAGCGCAATCCTGCGATGGCTTCAAGCGTTCGCGCCCGCAATTCTTCGTCGAACAAGACGCGCACCCGCTCTCGCGAACCGGCGTACCACAAGGCTCCGTGCGAAACCTTGTATCCATTATCTTCCAGAATCATGCCCTGTACGCAAACCTGAACCCGTTCCGGTTCGTAGGCTCCGGCAGCGATGTGGGGCCGTTTTCCTTTCTTGTAATCGACCGGCATTACCGTACCGTCTTCCGCCTCAACGACATCCATTTTGGCGATCACGCCAAGCCGTTCTGAGGACATGGTTACAGAGCGGCCCTTGACCATTTCCTCGCTGAGTTCGTCCGGGGCGGGAAAATGCCCCTTGCCTTCGTCGACGCGGGCATGGACGCGCTTGCCCTGGGCGGTGTCGCCGCTATCGGCCCACTCGCTCTCCACCCATTCCAGGTAGGCCAGCCGGGGGCAATACACCCACTCGTTGACCATGCGGGCCGGGATCAGCGGAACCTCCCCCGAAACCGGAGGAGGCGGCAAGGCGAGAGAAAGTTGAGGCTTCTTGTCCATGCGGGGTATATTTCGCCATTGCGATTGCCTGTATTGCCTATATTGTAAAGAACGAAATGAACCGTGGCGATTCGAGTTGATTGGGCGGCGTGATCGTCCGCTTCATGGCCGGCCTGTTCCGTTTGGCCGCTTGCGCTCAGCCTCAAGCAACCTTGTTTGTAGCCTTATGACGGTCTCCGCCTTGCGCAACCGGCCCTGGGTCTGATCCAGTTCATTGCGCAAACGACGGATCTCTTCATTGTACTCCCGCAATTTCTTCTTCGCATACGCTGAGGAAATGTCCGGCGAATCAGCCAAGCGCGAGGATTTATTCGGTTCCATGGCGGCTTCACGGGGTAAGGATCGGGTCAAATGAACTTGCTCTGGTCAGGGACGGCGACTGCGGCCTGATACCCTGTACGTTATAATCAATGTACGCATTTGCGTCGCCTTTTGTTGGCGCGGGTAGAGCCGGATACGGTTGCCTGGCTTAGCAGGCCCGGTTCAAGGGCCGAGTACGCAAAAAGCGCCGCTGCGGTATGGCGGACGATTTTGTCGGGCAGGGCGGAACGCTGGCGAATTTGCGTGGTTGGATCGAATACCAGGATGCCCGGGTTGTCGGCGCCGTTGCGTTGACCGGCAAGCCATATTCCGCCAAACTGAATCCCTCCAGAGAGCAACTTCATGAACTCCGCGAAAAACATGGACCGGATTTCGAAAAATGGTGGCGAGACCGATTCGGTCACTCCTTCGACTGCCTTACTCACTCGGAAGCTCGGTACCTCGCCCGCTCCCCGGATGCTGACGCGATACGAAATCGGCTTGCTGCGGCGGAGCAAGAAGGAAATGGCTGAGGCGGCGGGCGAAATGCTTGAGAATCTGAATGAGGCGTAACGGGTGGGGCGGTTTATGGACCATTCTATAGCAGGCGGACAGAACGCGCTACAAAATCCCTTATCGCAGTTGGCTACAAGCAGGCAAAAACATGTCGGATACATCCTGGATTGAAGCGGTCGAATACTGGCGCAGCCTCCCCGCTGAAGAAAAACAGCGGCGGCGCCTGGAAGCAATTCCCCGACACGTCGCCAACTCTATGGCGATGGAAGGCGAGCCAGTGGACGAGGAGTGGATTCGGGAATACCTTGCACCGCATATTCGGCATTCCGTTACAACGAAATGCTCTTTGGAACCTGATAGATGCTTGGAGGTTGCTTCCGGCAAGCGCCCCCTGCAGAACCACACCAATAACTGATGCAACATTGACCCAAATTTCTGGAAGAAATGGCTCAACTTACTTTCGAGAAGCTCCGTGATGCCGTCTCTGGTACTGCAGTTGCCCTGCGATCACGCATGACTCTTCAGCCCGCCGGGGGTGAAGGGGACAAGGTATTCCCTCCATCCTACGCTGTTGATGGAAGATCTGACCATAAGTATGCAGTGGAAGAACGCCAGATTGGTGGCAGTGACAAGGTGTCCATCACTGTGTTGCTGGATTCTGTCGCATCACAGGCAAACAGGGCGGAACTCGCCCTGCTTGCTGGCTGGAAGCGAGGCGAGTTGATTTTTCCCGTGCCCTATGTCGATTTCTCTAATGACGGAGACGCGACGGACTACGAGAAGTTGACGGTGCTGGAGGCACCTCATCGGCTAGCGGATGCAATTTTCCGGGACAGCTTGCTCGGCGGAACACTATTTCGCTTGTCCGATATCGGTCTTGCGGTTACTCAAGCCACACCCCGCAACGCTACGGATATGTTTCGCTACTCCCCCACCTCTTTGCTGTTCGGCATGTGGGATTCAACGGGTCCGAAAGGCGGACTGGGATCGAAATTTCAGCGGGCCTATGTGTCAGAGATCGTGGGTTTTGACGCTTCGATAGGCAAAAAAGTCGGTAGCCGCATAGATCCACTGCAGATTGAAAAGGTTACGCCAGATGATCGTTTGTACAATAGTGCAGACCCAAACGAGGTATGGACCGACGATTCGAAACAGGCTGAAAGAGACAAGAAGGGAAACCTTGTCCATGCTTCCCGAGGTAGTGGTAGTGGCGAAGCCGGACAGCCCTCCAAAATCAACCACGGTAACATTCCTCCTCAGATAGATGTTCAGGCAGGCGGAGTCACTATTTCAAGTGCCCTGCAGACTACAGTGATATCTTTTGCCGCTCTTCGCAAGCTGCGGTGCAAAGGCTATCGTCGCGAAGCAGAAACTGCCATGCATACGGCTGTTGCGGCTCTTGGCATCGCGGCCATCGCCTACCAGTACGAAATGGACTTCGACCTCCGTTCACGCTGCTTGCTACTTCCAACGCATCCGCCGAGGCTTGAGTTGCTTTCCCGCGATGGTTCTGCCGGTGAGGTCGTGGAAGTAGATCGTGCAAACGCCATCAAGATTCTCATGACGGCGGCGGAGCAGGCCGCAACGGCCGGGATTGGTTGGGAGACGGATGATATTCGACTTGAACCCGCACCTAAGTTGCTGGAGCTGATTCGGCGCAGCCACAAGGTATCTGCAAATGAACCGATGACAGAATAGCCGATGTCTTCCGGTGAGAACTTTGGCATCAAGGTAAATTTTTTGACCGGCAGATTTGTGGCGACCTGTCATAATGATCGCCGGCAGGCAGAGTGGCCACCGCACCCGGCACGTTTGTTCTCGGCCCTTGTTGCCGCATGGGCTGACACAGATGAGCCCGATGAATTCGAACTGGCTGCGCTCGAGTGGCTTGAGTCGCAAGCACCGCCGGATATCACTGCATCACGGGCCGTCCCTCGGAAAGTGGTTTCGCATTTTGTACCTGTAAATGATGCATCAGTCATTTCGGGAAGTTGGTACGAACGAAAAACCCAGCGAGTCTCCAATCTGATTGTCCAACGTCACGAGGAACTGGTCGCTTCCTGTGGCGAAGTCACGAAGAAGGTGGAGCAGATCGAACGCAAACTGGTCAAGGAAAAGAGAGTTGAAGATCAAATCACTCGGACCGGTAACACGAGTATATCTTCCGCGGTGGCAATGCTGCCGGATCAACGTGGCAAACAGGAACGCTTCTATCCTTCAGTCACGCCTCACGTTGCGCAAGTCATTTTTCTTTGGGATGCGCCTGCCCCCAAAGATATAGCCGAGGCTTTTGATCAGTTGCTACAGAAAGTAACCCGGTTAGGCCATTCTTCCTCGCTTGTTTCATGCCACTTGACCACGAGCTGTCCTGCCGCCACTCTCAAGGCCGGGGATTGGGGAAATAGCATGCGCACTGTGCGACATGGCCAGCTGGCTGAACTCAAACGGCAGTTCACGCGTCATAAAGGCATCAGACCTCGTTCATTGCCCTATACGGACACCCGGTACCAAGCCGTTACCGAAACCGAACAACATCTGGAAGTAAAAAATAAACCAAATACTGCCGGACAATGGATCGTCTTCGAACTTGCGCCTAACTCCCGATTTTTTCCCGCTGCAAGGGCAGTGGAGCTGGCGACGGTGATGCGTGCGGCTGTATTGCACTATGCCGAGGATCCCCTACCCGAAGGCCTCAGCGGCCATTTGCCGGGCGGCAGGCCAACAGCCGCACCGCATGTTGCGTTCCTTCCGCTTCCTTACGTGGGTTTTGAGCGCGCCGATGGGCGGCTTCTTGGAATGGCGATATCCGTACCGGATGCCGTCACCGATGATGTGCGCAGAGCAGTATATCGAGCCATTGGAAACTGGGAGAAGGCGACTGAAAATAATGCTCTGAAACTCACTTTGGGAGCACGAGGAGTAATCAATCTTTATAGGGTGCGTGGAGCAGCTGCGCTGATTTCCCTGCGCCCAAACATTTGGCATAAATCTTCCTGCCAATGGGTTTCCGCCACCCCCATCGCACTACCCAGACATCCTGGCCCGCTTGGCGGAAGTTCTGTTTCCCAGCGAGCCAAAGCATGGGCTTCAGCCGAATCGTCAGTGGCGCTGGCCTGTAATCATGTCGGATTGCCCAAACCTGTTCGTCTGGAAATCTCCTTAAAGCCATTTTTTACAGGTGCCCGTCCGGTAGGCCACTTTCCTGCATTCAAGCAGAACGGACGGGCCAATCGATCCCTGCGCCGTCAACTCATTCATGCATCGATTACTTTTCCCTACCCTGTGACTGGCCCACTAATGCTCGGTGCGGGGCGTTTTATTGGCTTGGGATTAATGCGGCCGGTTCATGAGTAAATTCAATCCTGATCCCGGGAAAGCCGAATTTCACGAAGCGGGCGAACTCACCTCTCGCGATTTCGCCTCATTCTTTGAAGATGTTCATGGTTACAAGCCGTTTCCTTGGCAACAGCGACTAACAGCGCATGTGCTTGACCAGAAAACATGGCCGAAGGTTATTGATTTACCTACGGGAACCGGAAAAACGGCTGTACTCGACACGGCATTGTTTACGATGGCTGCACGGCCGGCTACATCCCCCAGGCGTATAGTGTTTGTCATTGACCGTCGCATTGTTGTCGATCAGGTACACAAACGAGCGATGCACATTCGAGAACGGATTGAGCAGGGTTCAACACCAATTCTGAAACAAATTCAGGAGTGTTTACTGGGTCTTGCCAATGGAAAATCATTAGGAATAGCGGCATTACGTGGCGGAATTCCTGTCGATAGCGAGTGGACGCAGTATCCAGATCAGCCTTGGGTGCTGGTTTCAACAGTAGACCAGTTCGGTTCACGCCTATTGTTCCGAGGTTACGGAGTAAATCAAGGAATGCGTCCAATCCATGCCGGGCTAGCTGGAAACGATTGTCTCGTAATCCTTGATGAAGTGCATCTGAGTACACCCTTTGCGGAAACGCTTACGCAAATCTCCAAGTTGCAATCTGCCGTCCTGCCTCGTCGGTTCGCTATTGTCGAGATGTCGGCCACTCCCAACAACAAGGATACCGAGCCTTTCACGTTAGATCCCGTTGCCGACCTGGAAGAATGCGAAGAACTTCGCCGTCGTGTACAAGCAGTAAAACAGGCGCAACTCAAATCTGTGAAGGATCAAAACGCGATCCCATCGGCTGTGCTGAAAATCGTCAAGTCGATGGACAAATCCATTCGCTCCGTCGGCATAATCGTAAACCGGGTGCGCACCGCTCGCGCTACCCACGAAGCACTCTCGAAAGAAAAATATTCGAGTCATCTGATCACAGGACGTATGCGACCGTTGGACCGGATTGACGCATTGAATAGGATTTATCCTCTCATAGATCCCGACCAAGCCCAACGTAATGACAATCTATCCATTGTCGTTGCCACGCAAGCCATTGAAGTCGGAGCCGACTTCAGTTTTGATGCGCTCATCACTGAGTGCGCCGCCGGGGATAGCCTCCGGCAAAGATTCGGCCGTCTGGACCGCCGGGGAAGATGCTTCGATCATTCCGGTCGTTCGGCTCAAGCTTGGATCATCGGGCTTAAGTCAGTGATTGCTTCCAAAAAACCAGATCCGGTTTATGGCGATTCTGTCAGAACAACCTGGGAAGCACTCACAAGCCGGGCCCAAAATGGACTCTTGGACGTTAGTCCAACATCGCTGCGGGATCTTCCCGACAATACCACCGCTCCCAAGGCGCAGGCTCCGCTGATCCTCAAAACACACATGGATGCATGGGTTCAAACCCGTCCAGAGCCTATAGTGCAACCCCCAATCGAATGGTTTCTGCATGGTATTGACCAGAATCATTCGGCAGACGTTTCAATCCTGTGGCGCTGGGATTTGTCCCCGGAGGCGTTACGTCTTGTTCCTCCCCGACAAGCCGAATTCGTACAGGTTCCCATTGCAGCCGTCAGGGCGTGGCTGGCAAAGTTTCCCGAGGTAGATATCGCCGATGTAGCTCAAGCACAGGAATTGGAAGATTCTCCTTTTCAGCGTACATCCCACTCCAGAGAATACGTACGTTGGTCAGGGGTAGCCAATGGAGTCGAACATGTCGAGGTCAAGAACATCCGTCCCGGTGATGTACTCATTGTGAATCCGGAGCAAGGGGGATTGAGTGCAGGAACATGGGACCCGCTTTCCGAGGCTCCGGTAGAGGATTTGGGTGACGCAGCCCAGGTCGAATATGGGCGCAGGGCAACGCTGCGCCTTGATCCACGATTACCCCATATAGATTCTCCACCCACTCCTGCCGACGAGGCTGAGGCGGCTACGCCGGTCTCCGTGCGTGTCGCCGATTGGCTCACGGCACAGACAGACAAACAAAGCGGGCGTTTTTCCTCGCTACAAAAAATCATTGAAAGGCTGAAAAACAATTTCGAGATCATTCCTGTCGGCGCCGGTGGCGAGAATTCGGCCAATGGCTACTATGTCCTGACAGAACGGCACAGGGAAACGAAGAAACCAGTAGTGGACGCCGGCGTTATGGACGGTTCCGATGAAACCGGCTCACTGACAGAAACAAGCATCCCGTTGGAACGGCATCTGGAGGGCGTTAGCAAGCGAGCGGCAAGCACTGCGAAGCATCTGGGCTTTTCTCCTGCCATAGCCGAAGACCTTAAACTTGCTGGTCGGTTGCATGATCTTGGCAAGGTAGATCAGCGTTTTCAGTTACAGTTGGTTGGTGATGATCCGGTTGCACAGGAAATGCATCGCGACAAACCACTGGCTAAATCGTTGCCGGGTGTTCGACGGGTTCAGAAATACCCAAGGGGAATGCGACACGAAATCGCAAGCGTTGCCATGATCAAGTCAAACAGCGATATTCTCGGTTTGGCTCACGACAAAGACCTGGTGCTACATCTCGTCGGGAGCCACCATGGCTGGGCACGTCCGTTGCTGCCGATCATTGAGGATCCGGATCCGCAAGCACTTTCATGCACGCTGGGGAGTCACTGCATGCAAGCGAACTCCGATCAAGTGGAAAGTTCTCTGGCGCTCGATATGGCTGATCGTTTCTGGCGCTTGGTACAGCGCTATGGATACCATGGCTTGGCGTGGTTAGAAGCCGTTCTGCGTCTGTCCGATCACCAGCAAAGTGCAGAAGAGGCAAAGCAGGCATGAAAGGGACTCATCTCACTGGCCTAGAAGGTACGAATCCCTTGGGATTTCTGGCGGCTCTCGGTGTGCAAGTAGCATTTGCCAACGAGAACGAGCAACCACTTTTGTGGTGGAGTGAAGACATTACCCCTCACGCCGTCGTCAATGAGAAATTTACTATTGATAGCATTGTAAACCAAGCAGTACAGACATTTGCATATTGGCAAAAAAGTGTAGCCCTTAATCCGAGGCGGGCAGATGGATCAAATATTCCGAAAGCCGATGAATTGAAATTGAGAGCGCAAGACATCAGATCCTATGTCAACCAAGCCAAGCAATGTGACCGAAGTGGCAATCTGGCCATGGCTATGGTGGCCGAAGGGAGTTTGGACAAAAAGGGTGTGGCAAAACCCTCCGACTTATATTTTATGGCTGGGCAACAGAAATTTTTGGGAATGGTACGCAAAATTCTCACCGACACCTTGAGTGAGGACATTGAGACTGCCTTACTAGGACCGTGGGACTATAAAAGCAATCTCCCCTCATTGGGATGGGATGTTGTCGACGACAGGGTATATGCCCTGAGGGCCAATAATCCCAGTTCAGAAAACAAACCAAGTAATCCGGGTGCCGAGGCACTGGCTCTTTTGGGCTTGAGTATGCATCCGGTCTTTGCAAGTCGAGACCGTACGCTTACTCAAGGATGTTCAGGATCATGGAAATCCGGTTATTATTCCTGGCCGATCTGGAGAAAACCAGCCTCACCACACGTTGTCAAATCTCTTCTGGCTCATGCCCACTATCATCCGTCCATATCAGATCGTAATCGCTGGTACCCTTCCTGGAGTATATCTTTCATCCTGCGATCACCAATCCGACGAAGCAATCAGGGTGGATATGGTACATTCGGGCCACCGGAGACTGTATGGCATTCGATATAGTTATGTTTGGATAATTATATATAATAATGGAATGCTGCTCGCTGCCCGACGCAGATTCGCCTGCCTTGGCTTCCGCTTGTCCGCAACGGCCAGATTACGCGCCGTATAAATAAGCTCCCATTCCATAAACCTCCTTCCATTCCGACGTTTCCACAAAGGACGTGATAGGAAACGCATCTATTCCAGCTTCTTCAAGCCTGTTGCGAAGATGACGTATCAACCCTCTGGCGCTATCGACGCGCAAGCCCTTCTGGGTGCTGCCCTCGAAAATCGCTTTGACCACAAGAATCTCGCCGCCATATTCGTCGTAATCGAACTTGAGGAAGAAATCGTTGAAGATCACATGGTCGCCGTAGCATTCCTTGTACACGTCTTCAACGAGCTTGCGCAGCTCCTTGGATATTTCCTTTGTCATATCGTTTCCCCCTTTCGTGTTTCCGTGAATCGGACCCTGCGCAAAGCGAATGTCGCTGGCAGGCGCAGGTTCCCGTCATCCCCCCGTCACCCCCGCAGCGGCAACAGCACATACACGGCAAAAACCCGGCGCGCCATGGTCCTCCTCCCACTCTGACTTTTCCACAAAGGTCGTAACCGGAAAGGCCTTCATCCCGAGCGCCTCCAGCCCGTCCCAAAGCTGCCCGGTCCAGCCCCAGGCTTCCCTTAGATTCAGCGATTCCTGCTCCCCATCGAAAATGACTCGTATTCGAAGATATTCTTCGACCTCGTCATCGTAATAGTCATTTTGGAGCCGCATGACGATATCGTCGAAGACGACATCCGTCTTAAGGCAATCCCGCAGGATTTTTTCGATAGCGGATTTTATCTCCGCCTCCTTTTCCTGCAATAGCGCTGCGTCCGTCATATCGTTTCCCTCTCTTGTCCGCGTTTCGATGGACCCCTATAGACGTACAGGGACATATCCCGTAACCCCAATCTATTCATTTCACGAATTTTTCACAAAACTTCGTGACGGCCCAAAAATCACGCAAACTCCGCCGCCGCCGCCACGATCGCCGCAAAATCCGCCCCATTCAGGCTGGCCCCGCCAATCAATCCGCCGTCCACGTCCGCCTCCCCGAACAGTTCGGCGGCATTCCCCGGCTTCACGCTCCCGCCGTACAGAATATGCACGGCGCGGCCCATTTCGGGCCCAAACTGTTCCTGCAACCGCTCCCGAATAAAGGCGTGCATTTCCTGGGCTTGTCCGGGCGTAGCCGTTTCGCCCGTCCCGATCGCCCAGACCGGCTCGTACGCAATCACCAGCCGATCCGGATCGCCCGGCGCCACGCCGCGCAAACCCCGCGCCAGCTGCCGCCCCACGACCTCCTCCGCCCGCCCCGCCTTGCGCTCCGCAAGCGTTTCGCCCACGCACGCGATGACCGCGAGGCCATGGGCATGCGCCTGCCCGATCTTCTCGCACACCCCTTCGTCCGTCTCCCCGAAATACTGCCGCCGCTCCGAATGCCCCAGAATGACGTACCGGCACCCCGCCGAAGTCAGCATGGGCGCAGACACCTCCCCGGTAAAGGCCCCCGCCTCCCGCGCATGCATATTCTGGGCGCCAAGCAGGACCGGCGTACCGACTATCTCCTCGGCCACGACGGACAGACTCGCGAAAGGCGGGCACACGACCACCGTCACGCCCTCAGGGTCTCCCGCCGCCTCCGCAACGTCGCGCGCCAGGGCGCGAGCGCTATCCGCATCCGTGTGCATTTTCCAGTTACCGGCAACCAGCATGATTTTTCAGGTTTTTTGTTGTAAATCAAAATACAGCGCGGCGGCAACCTGGCCGCGCGCCGCGAAAAAGGCTTCCGCCCGCAGGCGGGCCAGGTCCGCCCCATCGCCGTACGAACCCGCGGGCTATCTCCACCCCGTACGCCGACACGAATTCCCGCGCCTGTCGAAGGAGAACGCAGGCCGCTATCCCGCAGGTTCAACCCCGCCGCCAGTCGATACTCCGCCTCCCTCAACCCCTTTCCCGTCCGAAAGCATCCGAATATACGGATACGCGGATATTCCTGTACGCGAATATATCCGCGTTTTTCATTTTTAATTTTCAATAGGAAATTAATGGCCCAAGTGGTGTATTTTTCGATCTAATTCGCTTGATTTATGGGTTTTAAATACCTCCATCCCTAAATTTTAGCATATTTTCAGGTTTATGTCCCCACTGACAACATAAATGAGCAACGCCCGCGCATACGCGAACTCGCCCTGATCGCCCGTCTCCGAAAACGCCCGCCAGGCCCCCAAAAGAACCTATTTCCGCCGCGCTTCCAGCCGTTCGACGAGGAGCGCGCGCACAAGCCGAGGATCGGCGGCCCCTTCGAACCGCCGCATTGCCTGCCCGATAAAATACCCGACCAGGCTCTCCTTGCCCCCCAGATACGCCGCCACCTGCTGCGGATGATCGTCCAGCACACTTTCCACAAGGGGCGCAAGCGAACCCGCATCGGACACCTGCATAAGGTCCCGCTCCTTCGCAATGGCCTCCGGCCCCTCCTCCCGCTCCAGCATCGCTTCGAAAATCTCCTGCGCCGCCGTGGACGAAATCCGGTCTTCGAGACGCAGCCGCGCCAGCGCGGCCAGGCGGGGCGGACGAACGGGAAGCGCCCCGATCCCCATACCGGTCTCCTTGAGCACGCGCAACACGTCGCCCATAATCATGTTGGAAACGCGCTTGACCGGACCATGCGCCGCCTTTTCGCCCCCCTCTGCAGACGACCCCGCCCCGCCATCCGCTTCCAGGCCAGGCGTCCCCTTTCCGCCCCCTTCCGGGCCCAGCGCCCGCACGGTCTCCTCGAAATAATCCGCCAGGTCGCGCTCCTCGGTCAAAATCGCCGCGTCATAGGCGGGCAAGCCCCACGCCCGGACAAAACGCGCCCGCCGCGCGTCCGGCATTTCCGGAAGTTCGCCGCGCAAGCGGTCCAGTTCCTCCTCCGCAACGAACACCGGCGGCAAGTCGGGGTCGGGAAAATACCGGTAATCGTGGGCCTCCTCCTTCGAACGCATGGGGCGGGTTTCCTGCCGCTCCGCGTCCCATAGCAGCGTTTGCCGCACCACCTTGCCCCCGGACCGCACAATGCGAATTTGCCGCGAAATCTCGTACTCGATGGCGCGCTCCACATTCCGAAACGAATTCATATTCTTGATCTCCGTGCGCTCGAAGAACGCCTCGCTGCCCGCAGGCCGAATGGACACGTTCGCGTCGCAACGCAGCGATCCTTCCTCCATATTGCCGTCGGAAATGCCAAGATACCGCACGATCTGGCGAATCTTCCGCATGTACGCATACGCTTCGCGGGGCGAGCGCAAGTCCGGCTCCGAAACGATTTCGATGAGCGGCGTTCCGCACCGGTTGTAGTCCAGCAGCGTGTCGCAGGGGTCCTGGTCGTGAATGGACCTCCCGGCGTCCTCTTCCATATGGATGCGGGTGAGTCCGATGCGCTTGGCGGCCGGCGCCGCCTCCGGGTTCTCCCGGTCCCGCACGGCGATATCCACATGCCCGCCGGCGCAAATGGGCGTTTCGTACTGCGAAATCTGGTAGCCCTTGGGCAGATCGGGATAAAAATAATGCTTGCGCGCCAGCACGGAACGCGGCGCGATCCGGCACTGCGTAGCCAGGCCCATGCGCAAGGTATATTCCACCATGCGCTGGTTCAGCACGGGCAGCGTACCGGGATGCCCCAGGCTGACCGGATCCACATGCGCATTCGGACCGGCCCCGAAGCGGGCGGAATCAGAACTGAACGCCTTGGAATCGGTAAGAAGCCGGCAATGCGCCTCCAGGCCAATGACCGGTTCGTACGCAACATGCGCCATAGTCAATGCAACGTAAGGTTCGAAAAATAACGCGCGGCCGCATCCTGGCGGGCGGCGGCGTTCTCTGCGTTGGTCTTCTCGCCCTCTGGAGCGGATGCAAGGCGCCGTCCGCCCCGCCCGCCCCCGAAAGGTTCGGCGACCCGTACGAGATTCTCACCAGCCTGGCCCCCCATGCCCCCGACGAACCCCCCGCCATCGTGTCGGATTCGCTCTCCGTACTGGTCGCCTATACGGGAGGCTGCGCCGAACACGCCTTCGAAGCGCGGGGCCGCGCGACGGGCCAGGCCGCGGCAGTCCTGCTGCGCCACGACAACGGCGGCGACGCTTGCGAAGCCTGGCTCCACGACCGCATCGTCGTGCCCCTGCCCGCAAACGTGCTGAAATCCCCGGTCATCCACCTGTTGCACCCCGAAGGCGCCGAGCCGTTCCTGCTCCGATGGGGCCCTACGCAAGATTGAATTTCGCCATGATTTCCTCGGCGTGCTCCGCCACCTTCGGGCGCTTGAACACATGGACGACGCGCCCGGCCTCGTCGATCAGGAACGTCGTGCGCTTGAGTCCCATCGTTTTCTTGCCGTAGAGATTCTTCTCGCCCCACACGCCGTATCGCTGGACAATCTCCTTGTCCGCGTCCGCAAGCAAGGGGAACGGCAGGGCGTACTTTCCGACGAACGCCGCATGGGACGCCTCGTCGTCCGGCGACACGCCGACCACCGCAATGCCTGCACCCAGCAGCGCCTGGTGATGGTCGCGCAGGTTGCAAGCCTGTTTCGTGCAGCCCGGCGTATCGTCTTTGGGATAAAAATAGAGCGCAACCTTGCGGCCTCGCAAATCGCTGAGGCGCACCGGTTCGCCGCCCTGGGCCAACCCCTCGAAATCCGGGGCCGCTTCGCCTTTCGCAGGCATGTTCGCAGTACTTTCCGCCATGTTCTGAATGCAAGTATGGATGATGAAAAAAGACAACGCACGCCGTGCGTTTCGACACTACGTCGATTGCGCGGCGCAACGAACCATCCATACGCCGCGAACGCCCGGTTGTTTTAGCGCCGGCGCGACTTGCGGCGAATTCCCTGTCAATACGAAAGCAGCGCATGCAGGGCTTCGCTGAGTTTGGCGCGCGCGGAATACAGCGTTGCTTCGAGGGAAGCGGAAAACGGAATGGGCGTGCTTTCCGCCCCGACCCGCATCGGCGGCGCATCCAGATGCCCGAACGCTTCCTGCGCGATGCGGGAAGCCACTTCCCCGCCAAACCCTCCGCACAGCGGGGCCTCGTGCAAGACGAGCGCCCGGCTCGTTTTCCGCACCGACGCCAGCGTCGTCTCCACGTCCCAGGGCGCCAGGGTCCGCAGGTCCACCACTTCCAGTTCGTATCCCTCGGCGGCCCATGCTTCTGCGGCCTCCAAAGCCCACGATACCCCGCCGCCCCAACTGATCACCGTAGCCGCCGCGCCCTCCCTTGCGATGCGGGCCTTCCCGAACGGGATCTCGTACGGCGTATCGGGGACCGGCCCCTTGAGCGAGCGATACAAACGCTTGTGTTCGAAAAAAAGCACGGGATTCGGGTCCCGGATCGCCCGCGCCAGCAATCCCTTGGCGTCGCAGGGCGTGGCCGGAAACGCCACTTTCAGGCCGGGAATATGGCAAAACCAGGCCTCGCTGGATTGCGAATGGAACGGCCCCGCGCCGATTCCGCCCCCGATGGGCGCCCGAATCGTTACCGGCAGGGCCTGACCCCACCGGTAATGGGTCGTGGCCAGGTTATTGACGATCTGGTTGAACCCGCAAGCGATAAAATCTGCGTACTGTATTTCGAGGACCGGTCGAAACCCCTCGATCGCAAGGCCCATGCAGGCGCCGACCGCCCCGCTTTCTATAATGGGCGTATTGCGGACGCGATCCGGGCCAAACGCCTCCAGAAACCCCTTCGTTACCTTGAATACGCCCCCGTATTCGGCAATGTCCTGTCCCAGCAGCAATACGGAATCGTCCGCCTCCATCGCCTGCCGCAACCCCTCGGAAACCGCATCGATGTACCGCTTTGTCGGGGCGGCGTCCCGGTCCGAGGCGGACAGGGGCGCGCGCGCGGCGGGCGCAGGCGCAAACACCCCGGCCCGCTCCGCCTCCAGCGTACTTTCCGGCGCGGGTTGGGCCAGCGCATACTCGACGTCTTCTTCGACCTGCCGGGCAATGCGCCGCTCCGCGGCCTTCAGTTCCGCTTCGGTAGCGTGTCCGGCGTCCAGCGCCCGCCGCGCAAGCCGCGCCACCGGATCGCGCGCGGCCCACTCCGCAAAGAGCGCATCGGGGACGTACGCCGTGCCGGACGCTTCCTCGTGCCCCCGCATTCGAAACGTTTTCATTTCCAGAAGGGACGGGCCGTCGCCGCGGCGCGCCCGATCCGCCGCCCGCCGCACCGCCCGCATCACCTCCAGTATGTCGTTGCCGTCCACCACCATGCCGGACATGCCGTACCCGGCCGCCGCGTCGGCTATGTCCTGGATGGGCACGGCCTCCTCCACCGGCGTCGAAAGGCCGTAGCCATTGTTTTCGACCACGAAAAGCACCGGCAATTTCCACAAACCCGCCAAGCTCGCCGCTTCGTGAAAATCTCCCTCGCGGGTGCCCCCGTCTCCCGCGAAACACAGCGCCACGAACCCCGCATCGCGCAGTTGCGAAGCCAGCCCCAGCCCGCACGCCACCGGCAGCATGGCCGCCATGTGCGAAATCATCCCCACGATGCGCCGCGCCGGCAGCCCGAAATGATACGTCCGGTCGCGCCCCCCGGTAAACCCCCCGTCGCGACCCATAAGTTGACAAAAAAGCGGCCGCAAGGGTACGCCGCGCGCCGTCCAGACGCCCGTATTCCGATGCATGGGCAGCACATAGTCCCGCTCCTCGAGCGCCAGCGCGCACCCGGTGGCGATGGCTTCCTGTCCGTATCCGCTGAACCATTTAGAAATGCGCCCCTGCCGGACGAGCCGAAGCATCTTTTCCTCGATGGCCCTCGGAACGTACAGGCGCTCGTAAATCGCCAGCAGGTCGTCCGGGTTCGCAGCCGCCTGTTCCATGCCGGTCATCGGCCCTTGCCGAGCATAGCGGTCCGAATCGTACGAAACAGAATCTTGAAATCCATGCGCAGGCTTACGTTCTCGATATAGAACAGGTCGTAGCGAACCTTCTGCCGCACGTCTTCAAGCGACGAATCGTACTTCCATTTCACTTGCGCCCAGCCCGTAATGCCCGGCTTGACGCGATGCCGCCGGTTGTAGAGCGGAATTTCCGCCGCCAGTTTTTCCACGAAATACGGGCGTTCCGGGCGAGGCCCCACCAGGCTCATCTCGCCTTTCAGCACATTCCACAACTGGGGAATCTCGTCCAGCCGCGTTTTCCGCAGCCAGCGCCCCGGCGGCGTATATCGGGGGTCGTCTTCCTGCGCCCAGACCGGCCCCGTACCGGCTTCCGCGTCGCGGCGCATCGTACGAAACTTGCACATGGTGAACTGCTTGCCGTGCTGCCCCACCCGGCGTTGCCGGTAAATGGCGGGGCCCGGAGACGTCAGGCGCACGACGAGCCCCAGCGCAATCCACAGGGGAAGCCCTGCCATCAGCACGGCGGACGCCGCAACGAAGTCTATGAGCCGCTTGGTGCTCTCTTCCCAGGCAGGCATGGGTTCCGGCAGGACTTCGATAAGCGGCAAGCCATAAATATGCTCCGTGCGCGCCATGCCGCCCACAATAGTGTAAAAATCGGGCACCAGTTTGAGGGAAACCGGCTTGCCGTCGCAGAGCCGCAGCACATCGATCAGGGGGCCATGGTCTTCCGATCCAAGCGCGATGAGCACGTCCTGCACGCCGAGCCGGTCGATCAGGCCGGGCAAGGCGTCGATGGAGTGCACGTCGGTATCGTCGGCGGCTTGCGCAAAGGCGTCGTCGCCGTTCGCGATCGAATAGGACGTGGCGCCGTCGCCCTCCGACGCGTCCGGCTCGCTGCGCCGCATGCGAATCGCGCCCACGATCTCAAGACCGGCTTCCGGGTAGCGGGCCACCTCGCCGTAGAGCCGCTCCACCCGGTCCGTCCACCCCACCACCAGCGCCTTGTGCGTTCCCCGTCCGCGCACCAGCAGCGCTTTCTGTGCGGAACGCACGATCACCCGCCCGCACGCCACCAGCGACACCGTAACGGCCCAATAGAAAAAGATGAGGCTTCGCGTCGCGCCCGGCGTCAGCGTGTCGATGAAAATGGCGAAAACAAGGACCAGCACCCCCGCCGTCGTCACCTTGCCCACGGAAACCAGTTCGTCGAAGCGGCTTTCCGCATACCGCTCCCGATACATCCCGAAAAACAGGAACAGGCAAAACCAGTAGACGGCCAGCACGGCGACGGGCACAAACATCCAGGGCGGTTCCGCGTATTCCGTACCGAACCATTCCCATTCGAACCGGCCCATGTAGAGCAACATGCTGGCTGCGCCGAACGCCAGAAAATCGGCCAGAACGAGTGCTATGAATTCCGTTTTGCGCGACACGACGCAGAAAAAATTCGCCGAAAAAGCGTGTCAGGAAGAAGAGGAAGGGGGCGAACGCATGCAAAAAACGAAAAATCCGCATCGCCCGGTTTTTCCTGCGATGCGCTTGCATAATGAATCCCTTACATGAAACGGCTCCGAAATGGTTTCCTGCGCGTCGTATCTTGTGCGGTATTCCGCGCAGGCATTGTATCTTGTGCGGTATTCCGCGCAGGCATTCCTGCAGATATTCCGCGCGGCGCCCCGAAAAAGACTGCTTCGCCCGGCCCGCCGTTCGCATAAAGCGCCTATGACTCCCTCGTTGAACCCAGCGGAAAACACGGCGGATTCATTCCGTTTGGGAGGCGCCGCGCCCGCCCGAAGGCCGCGCCGCGCCCGCCTCCCTTTGCTTGCGGCGGCGCTTGCGCTCGGCGCCCTCTTCGCCCTCCCCTGCGTCCGCCCCGCCACGGCGCAACAGGGGAACAGGGGGCCCCATCGGCTTGCGCCCGTCGATCACTGGGCCTACGAATACATCCGCCGCCTGCAAGCCCGCGGCCACCTGACCGCGCTGCATCCCACGGCCCTCCCCTACGCCGAAGGCGAAATTGCGTCCGCCTTGCAAACCCTCCGGATAGACGAACTCCCGAATCCGGCCCGGCGCTGGGCCGAGCGGTTGCGCGAAGAATACGGCGCCCCCGCCGAACCGCCGGCCGAACCGCCCGCCGAACGCGGCCCGCAAGCAGGCGTCTACATCCGGCCTGGCCTGCGCGCCGCCACCACCCGGCGGCTGGACCCGCTGCGCCCGGCCCCGGACAGCGATATTCCGACGCGCATAGGCAACCTCTACGCCTACCCCCAGGCCGCCGTGCGGGTCTTTCTGGAGCACGGGCCGGTAGTAGCGCAAGGCGGCGTCCGCTTCGACGCCTGGTACCGGTACGATCCGGACGCGCTCGAAGCCGCCAACCGGCTGATTTCCCGCAACGAAGAAGCCTATCTGGGCCTGAGAACCCGCTACGCGGCGGTCTATGGAGGGCGCTTTGCGCAGCATTGGGGGCCGTACGGAGAAACGGCGCTCCTCGTAAGCCGGAATCCAGTGGATTTCGACCGGGCGTACGTACGCATCGGGGGCGGAAAGCTGGCCCTCAGAAGCATCGTGGGAGAACTGGACAGCAGCACGGGCGACGGGCGCTTCACCGGAACCGCCGGGGCAGACAGCGTCCGCTCCGGCAGCGTACGCCGCTACCTGTCGGCGCATCGCCTGGACTGGCGCCCGTCCCTCCACGCAGCGATTACGCTCATGGAATCCACCATCTGGTCGGGCCCGGCCGCCGGGCTTTCCCTCAAATTCTTCAATCCCCTTGCGCTGCATGCCCTCGCCGTGGACGGACGCCCCAAAAACGACGAAAACAACGGCATACTGGCCGCCATGCTGTGGGCGCAGTACAAGGCCTGGACGTTCCAGGGACAATGGCTGCTGGACGACGCGGACTTGCTGAACGAGTCGGACGAACCGTCGTCCATCGCGCTAAGCGGGAGCCTCTCCTACGCGGGATTCGCCCGCGCCGAACTGGGCACGGCCTGGACCGCCGTGGCGGCGCGGACGTACAACGCCCACCAGCCGGAGGGCCGCTACACCCACCTCCTGCGCGGACTGGGCGCGCCATACAACGATTACATCCATGGCGCGGCCTACGCCACGTTCTACGCCGGGGGCAAGGCGCTCGACCTGAGCGTGTCCCCGCGCCTCGACGTGCTGTTCCAGGGCGAGGCGGACATCCACGCGCCCTACCCGTCTGCCGCCGACGGCGCGGCCTTCATCCTCGACGGCGTAGCCGAACGGGTCGCGCGTCCGGGGCTGCGCCTGCGGGCCCAGCGCGGCGGCGCCTGGTGGGGCCAGATCGACATGGGCCCCGCCTTCATCCGAAACGAAGGCCACAAGGAAGGCGACAACCGGACGGTCTTTACGGTAACGCTGTCCGCCATGGCCCGCTTCGGCGGCGCAAAACGCATTGCCCTGTCCCTGTGAGCGCCCGCACGACACGCACCACACGCCCGCCGCGCCCGCTCCGCAACGCCCTTGCGCTTGTCGCCGTATGCCTCGCCACGGGAAACCTGGGCGCCGGCGCGGCTTGCGCCCAGGCAGCGCGGGAACCCTTCTCGCACGTCGCCTTCCGCGGCAGCCTTGCAACGACCGTCCGGCACAACGCTTCCTACGCGCATTGGCGGCGCGGATACGGCCCGGCGTTCTCGGCGACGACCCCCTTCCATGCGGGGGACATAGAGGCGGGCGTAGCCCTGCACCGCTATGCGGCGGCGCTGCGAAACACGCCTTCCTGGTATGCCTGGTTCACCTTCGTCGGATGGGGCGCCGGCATACGGCCCGGCTCCTGGTCCGTGTACGGCGGCTTCCGCGCGGGCATGTACCATATGATTTTCGACGAAGAGCCGGGCGACGAAGAAGAAAAAGAATTCGCGCTTGCGCTCGTCTCCCGGATCGATCTGCATCTCTCCCGAAACCTGCGGCTGTTCGTCGAAGGCCATGTCATGCAGGCGTACACGCTCCCGCGATTCCGCGCCGGGGGCCTGACCGGCGGCGTCGGCTTGCGGGTTCGGACCCCGGACTGGCTGCGCGGCCTCCTCGAATAAGCGTCGGCATGGATAAAACAAGCGCATACGACCGCCGTCCGCTCCGTCTGCTCCATGCGGTCCGTCCGAAGACCCGCCCCGCCCGAACGCTATCTGCCCGGCCCGAACGCCATCCGCGCCGCGCATCCTGCCTTGTCGCCGCGGACTTGCCGCGCGTCCTGCTTGCGCTGGGCCTGCTGCTTGTCCTGAACCTTCTGCTTGTCCCGCCTCGCCCCGCCTACGGACAACAGGCGAATGCTTCCGCCTGCGTCCCGGATATCGGCAAGGAAGTCGTAACGCAGACAGACCTCTTCCGGCACGGTTTCTTTCGCCTTGCCGACGTCCTCGCCTTTTCCGCGCGCTGGTCCGCCGCCAGCACAGACGGTTACCACTGGCAAACCGCCCCGACAGGCTTTTCCGACGGCGCGGCGCGCTGGAGCCTGTATATCGACGACGTACCCGTCAGTCCCCGCGTATTGGGCAGAAACCGCCTCAATGCCTTGCCCATCTCCCTTTCCGACGTCGCCTGCGTCGAAATCGTATCCGGGCTGGACATGGGAGGCCCGGCGTTCCTGTCCGGCGGCGCCCTGCGCATCTACACGAAACGGCCCGCTTTCGGGCTGTCGATACAAGCCGGCGTCACCGCCGGAAACGAAATCAACGATCCGGGGCCCTTCCGCTACACGCTCCCGGAAACCGTCAACATCGACCGCACGGGGCCCATCCACGCGGCAAGCCTCTCCGTCGGCAAGCAAACAGGAGAGGGACAGGCAAGCGGGCGCCTGGACGAACATCACGTAATGGACGCCGCGCTGCGAGACCGGACGCGCCGCCTCTACGACATACCGAATACGCAGCCCCACATTCGCACCCGGGCGCTGCGGTTCGCCGGGGGCTACGGGCGGCAGCGCATCCTTGCGGGCTTCGCGCACACGGGAGACATGGCGTTTTTCCCGGAAACGGGCCTGGAAATTCCCGTAACGCACCGCATGGCGGTCTGGGGCGCGGCGGGCAGCCTGCCCCTCTGGCGCGGCGGGATCGTCCGATACGCCGTCTCGACAACCCGCGACGCGCTCCCGCTCCGGCAGAACCGGGAAAATATCGACCTGGACTGGGCGCAGCGGCGCGTCGAGGCCCAGGCGGATCTTCGCCTGCGCAGGCTGCGCGCGGGCGGGCGCTTGCAAACGTTTCGCGCAGAAACCAGCCAGCGCCTCGGGGACGAAACCCTGTTCGATCTGCGGCTTTTCGGGGGAATCGATCTGGGCGGGCGCCCGCAAAAAAGCATGCGCCTCGCGCTGGAATGGGCGCGCCGCGAAACGCAGCAAGGAGCGGTTGCGTACGCCCGAATGCGCCGTCGCGCGTTCCGGCTGGCCGGATCGTACGGGGCCGCGCCCCTCGACCCCGGAAGCCGCGCGCTGTGGTCGCACCGGGGATATGCCCTGCCCTACGGCGCGTTCGAGGGCCTGCCAGACGTCGGAGGAGGGCGCCTGCCCCTGCCGCGCCGCGTAACCCTCGACGCAGGATGGATGCGCGCGCAACCCAAGGATCTCAGGGGCCTTTCCGGAAGCCTCCTTGCGTTCTACCGGGGCTTTCGAAACGAAATCCAGCTGGAATACGACATAGCCCGCCAGACCGACGAAAAGGGACTTGACAGGAGCGGATTCGATACGACCGCGCGTCTGGTCTCAGGCGCCCGCGGGCATGCGGGCGGCCTATTCGCGTCCCTTGCCTTCCGCCCCTTGCCCGCGCTTCGGCAGCGCGTTTCCGGGGCGTACGAGGCAGTCCGCCGCTGCCGTCCAAATACGCTGTCCTGCGCGGACCACAGACCCCGGCTGCGCCTTGTTTCGGCCACGGAACTGGTCGTGGGCGATCGCTTCAGCCTGTCGGCGCTTGTGCAGTACGCATCCGCCACGCGCTGGCCCGAATACGCGGACGCCCTCCCGGAAACCTGGCGCCTCCCCGCGCGCTGGCTCGTGAACGCGACCGCCGCGAAACGCATGGCCGCCGATCGCCTGAACGTGTCGCTGGGGCTTCGCAATATCCTCAACGAACCCATGCGCTTTCATCCGGCGGGGGCCGTATTCCACATGGAATTTTACTTCTCCGTAGCGGCGCGCTTCACGTCCGCCGCCGGTTTTTGACAGCAGGTTTTGACCGCGCGTCGTCCCGCCATGTTTTTCTCGCCACCTGTTTCCCCGCCACATATTCCCCCCATGCGACTTTTCCCGACTACGCCATGAGCAGGACCCTCTCCCAACGCATGCGAGCCTTTCTGGAACTCGCCCGCCCGGCCAATGTCCTTACCGCGTTCGCCGATATTCTTGCGGGCTTCGCCGCGGCGGGCGCCCTCGCGGACCTGCTCTCTGGCGGGCAATCTGCGCTCCTTGGCGACCTCGGGTGGCTCCTCGCCGCCACGGCGGGATTGTACGCGGGCGGCGTGGTATTCAACGACGTATTCGACGCCGCGCTCGACGCCGCAGAACGCCCGGAACGCCCCATCCCAAGCGGCCGCGTTACCAGAACGCAAGCCGCCGCCTTCGGAAGCGTTTTACTTGCGGGGGGCATGGGGGCCGCCGCCTGCGTCGGACTCTGGTCCTTCGGCGCGGCGGCGGCCATCGCATGCTGCGCCCTCGGGTACGACGCCGCAACCAAGCAACACGACACAGCGGGGCCCCTTTCAGTGGGACTGTGCCGCGGGGGAAATTTGTTGCTGGGCGCAAGCGCCGTTCCCGGGGCGATAGGAAATTTATGGTTTCTTGCGGCGATTCCCGTCGCTTACGTCGCGTCGATCGTTGTGGTGAGTCGGGGCGAGGTTCATGGGGGCGAGCGGCGCGCCATGCTGTTTGCGCTATGCGTTACGGGAGGGGTATGCGCGGCGCTCGTTGCCCTCGGCTTTCGGGCGGACTACCGGACGCTGGACGCGCTGCCTTTTCTTGCCCTGTTCGCCTTTCTCACAGCGCCTTCGTTTCGGCGGGCCGCCGCCGACCCCGCTCCCGCGCGCGTCCGGCGGGCCGTTCAGGCGGGGGTGCTGGCGCTGATCCCCCTCAACGCTACGCTAACCGCCGGATTCGCCGCCTGGCCCGCAGGCCTCCTTGCGCTGGCCCTTCTCCCCCTCTCCATGCTCGTCGCCCGCCGGTTTGCGGTAACGTGAGCGGAGAGGGGGAAGAAGGCCGTCAGGGCATCAGGTTCGGCCAGAAGGGCCAGCGGGATTACCGAACGAGGGTCATTTTCCGGACCATGGTCTGCCCGCCCGCCTGCATGCGGTACACGTACAGACCCGAAGGCAGGCTGCCCGCGTCGAAGCGCGCGCTGTGCCGTCCCGCAGGGCGTACGCCGTCTACAAGCACGCCCGCGCTCCGGCCCGTGGCGTCGAACACTTCGATAAACACATGGGCGGCCTCGGGAAGCGCGTATTCGATGGCCGTGGACGGATTGAACGGGTTCGGGTAGTTCTGCTCCAGCGCAAACGCATCAGGGAGTTCCTGCCCATCCGCCTCGGCGGAAACCGTGCCCACATCCATAATCGTGATCTCGACGGACGCAGGCGTTCCCGCTACCACGCTCGACGGCAACGTGCCCAGCGACACCGTAAACGTCTCGTCGTCCATATCCACGTCCTTCCGGGCGCGGATCACGCCTGTGCCATTCGGCTCGTTTCCTTCGATTACGATGGAAGCCAACGCGCTGTAATCCTCCGCCTCCGCCGTACCCGCCGTCAAGACCAGCGGAATCGTTGCGTCGCTCGAGAGCAGCTGCGAAGGAGTAACGGTGATCGTTACCGAATCCCCCTCGGCCACAGGGTTCGGAGACGCCGATAGCGTTACGCTCGCCGCGGTGGGCGCAGGCGGCGTGGTCACAGGCGGGGTAGTCACAGGCGGCGTGTCCGTGGTGGGCGCCGCGCCATCATTGTCCGTAATGGTCAGCGTGTACGCGGCGGCGCTTCCCACGTCGTAGCCCGTCCCGCTCGCGAGCGTAAGAATTACCGTCTCGTTCGATTCGTCTGCGCTGTCGTCCGTGATGTCGACAGGTATGTTCACGGACGTATCGCCGGCGTTGACGCTTACCGTGCCGTTGTTGCTCGTTACGCCGCTGATTGCGTAGTCCGCGTCCAGCGTCGCAGTGCCGGACAACGTATAATTCAGCGTGATCGCGGCGGACGGCGCCGGACTCAGGCTGATCGCCACGTTCTGCGTCCCGGCGCTCTCCGCCGCGCTCGCCGAAGCCGAGGCGAAGGACGCCACGGGCGTCACGGGCGGCATAACCGGTGTTCCGCCGTCGTTGGCCCGGATCGTGATCGTGTGCTCGGCGATGGCGCCCACATAGTTCTCGTAAGGCACTGCGCCTTCTTCCATGTTCACGCCTCCCAGAAGCGTCAGCGTCAATGTTTCGTCGCTTTCCATGTCCGCATCGTCCACGATCTCGACAGAGATTGTGGCCGTAGTCGCCCCCATTTCGCCAACGCCCTGAATAATCGTTTTATTGGTGATCACATAGTCGTTTTCTGTCAGATTCTCGCTATTGTCGCCATCGGCAGGCTCGGGCACGCTGTAACGAATCTGTATCGGCCGCTCAGGCGCCTTATCCAGATTCACGGTTACGTCGAACGTCCCGACGGTTTCCTCTACGACAGTAGAAGCGGAAGCAAAAGAAGCGGTCACCTCGTTGTCCACGATCGTGACGGAGTGGGTGGTCTGTGTGCCCAGCCTGTATCCCTGGCCATTCACAGCGCCATCCACAATTTCAAAAATCACCGTTTCGTCGCCTTCCGCAAAAACGTCCGTATGCTCATTTATGGGGCAAAAACCAGAAGTATTAACTGGGCAAGTAGCTAGTTGCGCCGTAAACATGCTCACGCCGACATCTACCGAACTTGTTGCGGCGTAGACGCCGTCTCCAAAATTCACTAAATAATCATCGCTGATCGCCGTGGTGCCGTCTTCATCACCCTCATCCTTTATGGCAAAGGATATCTCTATCGGCTCCAGGGTCGCGGGCTCGATATTCACGACGAAATCATGGTAGACGGCATAGTTTACAGGATCGTTGTTTCTGTCAACGCCCTGTTGTATGGCGCCTTCCTCAATAGTACCCGAAGCAGCGGCGAAAGAAACAAACGGCCCGTCCGGATCTGTTCCAGCCATAGAAACCGACGAGGCGGTCGCATCCACATCATAGTCGGCGCCGGACGCCAACGTGACCATAATCGTGCCGGGCGCGTCATAGACGGCGTTCCCTTCATCCATATTCATTGGATGCCCCGTCTTCAATTGAAACGCAACACTGGTTTGGCCTGAGAGGATCGTCGCCGTCTGGGTCCCCTCTTTGGAGGCATCCAGGAAATCGCTTCCGGCAGCGTCCGACACCGTCAACGTAACGTCCAGATCCGCAGCGACCGCAACGTTGGAGTTAACGTTAATAGTAAGCAAATCCCCTTCTTCGAACGCACCCTGCGCCCCCGTAATGCTTATTTCCGGCTTGGCGGCGGGGACGGCGCCCTCATCGTTGGCCCCTATCGTTATCGTGAAGACGCTGTTGTTGCCTACCGTGTATCCGTCGCCATCCACAAGCGTCAAAATCACCGTCTCGTCCTCTTCCTCCGTTTCGTCGTCGTTAATATCAACATCTATGTTGGTTTGTGTCGTAAAGGAAGAAACCATCACTTCCCCGTCATTGACATTCGTGAGCTGAAAAATGCCGAAATCCTCGTTTGCCATTAAGGCGTCCACGTCGGCGCCGAAGGTCGCCGTACCGGTCACGGTATAGCTGATGACAAGATCATTGGCTCTCTCGTGCTGCGGCTCGGTGGACACGGTTACAGGTATATACCCGACGCTTTCCTCCACGTCAGAAGCAAAGACATAGACATTGTCGCCTTGGTCGTCTACTACATTGTCGCCTTGGTCGTCTAATACTGGAACTGGGGCAAAGCCAACGACGGGATCGTCGTTGTCGACGATCGTAATCGTGTGCATATTCGCGCTGCCCGCAGCGTAAATCCCGCCATCGCCATCTTGAAGGGTCACCTTCAGCGTTTCGTCGTCCTCCGGGATGTCGTCGTCCTCAATCTCAATTGTTATATTGACCGAGGTCGCGCCCACAGCCAGGGGCACGTACCCGGCAATGCGCCTGGTATCGGTATTGTCTGCGGGAGGATCGGTATAGTCTGCGGGAGACGCCGTGTTGTCATCGCTGGACAAGATATAACTGATCCTCCTTTCATCATCGTCGAGCCCCGCACTGAGCGCCGAACTCAGGTTCACGACTACGGTAACCGTACCCGCGTCTTCGTTTACGGAAGAGACGTCAGTGGCGAAGGAAGCCTCGGGAGTCGTTTGCGCAGAAGCCTGAATCGCTACGCCGGCGCACAGCAAAAGGCAGAGTAGCCCCCCCCCCCCCGGGGAAGAAATCAAGGAGGCGAAACGCGCGACGGACGCCGCGAGAAAGGTTCGGTTTTTCATGGATTCGGGGATTGTATTTTGCTTATGGTCTCCCCCTCGTCGCTTTTGCGATAACGCCGCGCAAGGCGTTTCCGCGCTGCGAAAAGGGAGGTTGCAAGGACAGAATATCTGCCGGCGGGCAACACACGCAGGCAAAGATACGAATCAATAAACCATATTTCCAATTTTTTTTTTACCCACAAGCCCAAAGGCAGGCCTTGCGCTACCGTAACGCCAGCCGGATTGCAAAAATACCGATGCCCCCCTGCATGACCCCGAACGCCGCCGCCGCGCGAAAATCGTGCGTTTCGATGCGCGAAGTCAGGGCCGGATTTCGGGTTCGCTCGTACTCGTCCGCCAGATCGTCGGCCTTGAACTTGTAGCGGACCGCCACGGCGCCCGCCGCCAGCGCCGCCCCCAGCGCCGCGTAGTCGATCCAGGCGCGACGCCTGCGGGGCGGGTTCGCATGCAGCCCCGCCGCAGGGTCGCGGGCGCTCGTCGGCTCCAGGCGTACGACATGGCGATTCCATACGGCTTTTCCCGGCTGCACGGACCGGGAAACATACCCGTTTCGCCGAACCAGAATACGCCCTTCCAGCGGCGCTTCCGCCCGGTGCAGCAAGGGCGTCGCGCCCACGGCGAGGCGTTCGCCGGATCGTTCCAGGAACACATCCGCCCCGAACGGCTCCGACTCGATCCGGTAATGGTACGGGAAATCGATGGCCACGCGGACCGTATCGCCTGCCGCCGCATGCAGCGGGCGCGCGATCGGAGCGATGGACCAGGCGTCCGGGCGCGGCGCGGTAAGGCGAATCGAACGGGTCCCGGCGGGCACGGCCAGCATCGCGCGCGACGCGCCGCCCACCAGGACGCTGTCCGCGAACACCAGCGCTTCGGGGAAATTGGTGTCGATATGCACGTAGACCGGGCCGTCCGCAGGGGCTGCCTCTTGCGCCCGCGCCGGAAGCAACCCGGCGCCAAGCAGCCATAAAACGCCGCAAGGCGCCCGCCACAGAAGCGCTATTCTTCCCGATTTATTCATCTTTCTGCAATTCCGGTTCGTAGGCGTACACATGGCGCGGCTCTGCCAGCACGATGAGCAACGACTCCTTGAGCGCAAAAGCGGATTTTACGCGACCTTCCAGTTCCGTCTCCCACAGCAGGCGACCGTCGCGGCGGTCGAAGGCTTTCAGCATGGCGCCCATGGTCCCCGCATACACGGTTTCGGCGGTCAACAGGGGCGGAGCCGACACCGCGTCGGAAGCCTCCGCGGTCCAGTTGAGCGATCCGTCCGCCGCGTTCAGGGACCGGACCGTCCCGTCGGAGGCGCCGAACACCAGGTCGCGCGCCCCCGTCGCCGGCGCCGTAAGATATATCTGCGAAGGGGCCGTCGCAGCCAAAGCGTCCCCGGCGCCGCTTGCCGCCTCGCGTTCTTTCGGCACGTCGTACGCCCACTGCAAAACGCCGCTGCGCGCATCGAACGCCCGTACGCCGCCCCGCGTCGTGGCGACAAACACGCGGTCCTTCGTAGCGGCGAGGGAAACCTGCACCGGCGCGCCCGCCTCCGCCGACCATGCGAGGGAGCCGTCCCCGGCATGGAGCGCCGCCACCCTCCCCCGGTCGTTCGCCGCCACCAGCAGGTCTCCAATCACCGCAGGCGTCGAATAAATGCCTGCCCGGTCGTCCAGTTGCACAGACCAGGCTTCTTCCCCGTCCTCCAGCCGCCAGGCCCGAACATACCCCTCCACATCCCCCGCCAGCACGAAATCGCCCCATAGCGCCAGCCCGGAACTGACCGGGATATCGCCCGCCCGCCACGCCCGCCCGCCGCTTGTCAGGTCCCTTGCATGCACCGCCCGGCCTCCCCAGGCTACCGGCGCCAGCAAAAGGCCGTCCGCATAGGCCGGCGTCCCCTCGATCGAAACGCCGAACGCATCGCGCCCGACGCGCTTGCCCGACGCCAGATCAATGGCGTGCACCTCCCCCTTTCGGGTGGCTACAAGCGTCGCCTCGCCCAGCACGAGGGGAGAAACAGGCCCGAAACCCGCTTGCGCGTTGAATTTCCAGCGCAGCCGCAAGGGCGGCGGGACCGAGTCCGGCGCGGCGTTGGACCGAAACCCGTTCCCCCCTTCCACAGGCCAGACCGCCTGCAGGGCGGCCCCCGGCGCCATACGGAGCGTGGAGCAGGCAGGCCCTGCGCACGCCATGCAAAACGCCGCCGCAAGCAGGCCCAGGCGCCCGCTGCGCCGCGCATCCGCGCTGTTCTCTGCTGATTTTAACGAAAAAATCATAGGTTTGTTACGGACGAACGCGCTGAGCGAAGCGGCTTTGATCAGCGTATCCTAAAAATCCCAACCGAAGAAGAACTGCTTGAAGAACCGTTCCTGGCGCCGGAATCCGTCCCGATACCGATATCCCGCGTCGTAGCGCAGCACCAGCCCTCCGAAAAGATTCAGGCGCAATCCCCCGCCGATAGCCCCCAGCGTTTCGCCCACGTTCAGTTGCCTGCGCAACCGGTCCGTCAAGCCCGACTCCGAATACGACCCGTTCCACGCATGGGCGGCGTCCAGGAACAAGGCGCCCCGCAAATTGACCACGCCCAGCGGCGCCAGCACCGGCAAACTCAGCCAGGGCGCCAGCAGAATCGGGAAACGCAGTTCGTGGGACGTAAACCACATTTTCTGCCCGCGCACGCTGAAGAGCGGGAATCCGCGCAAATCCCAGCTGCCCCCCATGAAGAACAGCCGCGCTTCCCGCCCCTTGTTCATCCGGCCCAGCGCGCGGGAGGCGAAGGTAATGTGGCGATGCGGCCGCCAGTAATGACGCAAGTCCCCTGCAAGCGTGAGGTAATTCACATTGGAATACAATACGTCGGTGGTCCAGGCCGTCGTAACGCTGCCCCGATACCCTTCTACGGGACCGTTCATGCCCCACAAGACGTTGTCGTGCACCAGGGACAGGGAATTCGACGCAAGGAGCGCCTGCCGGTCTACGTCCGCCCAGGGAATAGACTTGTCGTCCCAGCTCAGCGACGTGCCCGCCTCGATCCGCCGGAAGATGGAAACGGGATAACTGACCAGCCCGAAACCGCCGTAAATCGTTTCCCAGAGCGTAGGAAATTCCCGCGCCGCGTCCGGGTCGGTGATGTCGTAGCGCAATCCGGCGAAGCGAAATGCCCCGTAGGCGATATTCGTTCGCCGATGCAACTGCTGCCGCGTAACCGCCAGGTTCAGGCTGCGCAAAAAATCGCTGGATCCGCGCGCATTGTTATAGACCGTCAAAAACCACTTGTCGTCGCCCAAGAGGTCGGAAAACGCGAGCGCGGCGCCCCCCTGCGTACCCCAAACGGGATTCTGGCTGACCAGGGTTTGCGCCAGGTCGAGCGTGAAGCGCTTCTTGTACCGCACGGTTTCCCCCGCCTCGCCGGCGCCGATGCGGGCAAAGGCCCACGGCGCTTCGCCCCGGGTCGGATCGACGACTTCCTCGCGCTCCGGATGCGCCCATAGCGAATCCGCGGCAGGCAAGCTGCGAATGGAAAAGCGCATGTGCTCGAATCCCGTAAAGAGCAGGTTTCCGTCCCCGGTCCATACCGGATCGAACGCAGAGGTCGTCAGATTCGTGAGCTGGCGCAGGCGCCGCCCCGAAGAGCGGCCCGCCGGCGCCTCGGCGAAGTCGGCGTCAAGGAGGCCCGACGCGCTCCCGGAAGAGGCCATTTCGGGCGAAGCGTCCGCCGGGGCTTCCGCCGTCCATATGTTTTGCGCGCCGTAGCGCCCGTCCTCGCCGCGCACGGCGCTCGTAAACACCAGGCGGCGTCCGTCCGGGCTCCAGCGAGGCCCATGGTCTATCCGGTCGCCAAACGTAACGTACGCAATGGTCCCTTCCTCCAGGTCGTAGGCAAAAATATTGTAGGCGTCGCGCTTGCCCATGGCCGTACGATCCGACGAAAAAGCGATCCGCCGCCCGTCGGGACTCCAGGCCGGGTCCAGGTCGTCGTAAGCGTCTCGCGTCAACTGCCGCAAGCGGCCCTCCGCAAGGTCGTACAGGAACAAGTCGCTAAAGCCATTCTCCGCGATGGACGAAAACGCAAGGCGCCCCCCTTCGGGGCTCCAGGCGGGAGAATACAAGGCCACCAGCCCCTCGAAACCGTATGTGGCCAGCAGCGCGTCCGCGACCAGGTCGTAGACATGGATCACGTCCGTTTCGCCGCTTTTCGCGACGAACGCAAGTTTCCCGTCCGCCGAAACGCCCATCCGGCTATCGAACAAGTGCAACGATTCGAAATTGTCTGTCCGCTCGCCCCGAATCAGTATTTCAGGGTCTCTGAGCGGACGAAACAGCGAATCGACTTCCACCTCGTACACATTGGCGTAGCCCGTCCGGTTGCCCACGAAATACACCTTGCGGGACCCGTCCGCGAAACGATGGAACGCGGGCTTGGCGCTGAACCCTTCGGTAGCCACCCCGCCCGCCTCGATGGACGCCACCTGGAGCTCGTCGATGTCCCGGAAATACCGCGCGCGGATCCAGGCCTGCCATTTTCGGTCTATTTCCTCGAAATCTTCCAGAAACGTAACCTCCATCACATGGCGAAAATCGCGGTCCATCCAGAAATTCTCCATAAGCCGCAGCAATTTCTCCTCGCCCCAGGTTTCCGCCATGAAGCGACACAGCGCCTCGCCCTGCTTGTACATCAGATAGGTCCCGCCGATGCGGTAGATATTCGACAGGGGAACGAGGTAATTGGAATAGACGGCGTCCCGCATGATCATTTCGTGGGACTCGTCGGGCGAGCCGGACCAGTATTCCGCCAGCCCCTCCGTAAACCAGAGCGGAAGAAAGCGCTCCGGGGGGATGCGGTGGTCCCGAATCACGCGAAGCACCTTGGCGTAGGTGAACACATGGACCAGTTCGTGCCGAATCACCCGCCGGAACTGATGCACGTTGCCGTTGGCGGGAATAACGACCCGGCCTTTCAGAAATTCGAAAAATCCGCCGACCCCGGGGGGAATGAAGCCCGGCGTAATGTTCGTTTGCCTGAAATGCAGGTTCGTGGAATAAAAAATGAGCGGCGGGCGGTGCGTAAGCGAGAAATTGAACCGGTTCTGCAATTCTTCATAGGCTTCCTCGGCGAACGCGGCGCCGTATTCGGCGAGTTCCCGCATTTCCGTATAGTAGTAAATGTCGAAATGCTCCGTTTCGAGGATGTGCCAATCGAAATGCTCGTACTGCACCTTGTTGCGCCCGAAATGGGACGTATACTGCGCCCATGCAGGCAAGGCCGCGGCGCAGCAGCACAGCGCCAGGGCTATATGTCGCAGTCGAAGGCGGGGCATGAAGCGAGGCGACGGGAAGGAGAAGGAAGCCAGGGCCAGGCGCGCTTGGCCTGCCAGGACCGCTTTATACAAGAGCGCTGGATACAGGCGTACGGAAAAAATCGGGGAAGCGTTCCCGACAGCGCGGAAAGAGGGCGGAAAGAGGGCGGAAAACGCGCGCCGGGCGAAACGGTTGGATCGGCGGCGCCGTATCGTCAGAAGGTTTCCAGCATGCTCGCTGCGTCGCAATCCCGGTCCCGCAGCCAGGCCTCGACCAGCGAAGCGACCTCGGCGGCGTCCGCAGCCTGCAAGGCGCGGTCCGCCAGCGTTTGCGCCTCGGCCATGCGGATCGCGCGAAGCACCCGCTTGACCTCGGGCAGGTACACAGGGGACGCGGACAGTTCGTCCACGCCCAGCCCCAGCAAAACGGGCGTAGCCGTCGGGCGGGCCGCCAATTCCCCGCATACGCTAACCTCGATGCCCGCGGCGCGCGCGCCCTCGACCGTGTCCCGGACAAGGTGCAACACCGCCGGATCGAGTTCCTGGTATTTGTCCGCCACCAGATCGTTGCCCCGGTCCACGGCGAGGGTATACTGCGTAAGGTCGTTCGTGCCTATGGAGAAAAAATCGACTTCCCGGGCAAACCGCGCCGCCCGGATCGCCACCGAAGGCACCTCGACCATGATGCCCACGGGAATGTCGGAATCGTACGCCGCGCCTTCCGCCGACAGGTCGTCGCATACGGACGCAAGCAGGCCCCGGAAGGCGTGCACCTCGCGCAGTTCCGTAACCATGGGCAGCAGAATGCGCAGGGGCCCGAAACGGCTGGCCCGCACAATGGCGCGCAACTGCGGAGCGAGCATGTCCGGCTTGTCCAGCAGCACCCGTACGCCGCGCCACCCCAGGAACGGATTATGCTCGCGGTGACCGAGGGGAAGCATCTTGTCCCCCCCGAAATCCAGCAAGCGAAACGTGACGGGACGAGGCGACACCGCTTCCACGATGCGGCGATACGCCTTGAATTGCTCTTCCTCGGACAAGGAAACGCGCTGCCGCATCAAAAACAGGACTTCCGTACGGAACAGCCCCACGCCTTCTGCGCCGTACTCCTCGACCATCTCCAGTTCTTCCATGAATTCGAGGTTGGCCGCCAGGCGGACGCTGCGTCCGTCCTGCGTTTGCGACGGCAGGGAAACGACCTTCTTTTGCGCTTCGCGCCAGCGCCGATAGCGCCGCTGCCGTTCCCGGTACTGCGCAAGGGTGTCTTCGGACGGACGAATCGCGACGCGCCCCGCGAGGCCGTCCAGCGCAAGCATGTCTCCGGGCGCCACCTGCTCCGTCACGCCATGCGTACCCACGATGGCGGGGAGGCCAAGCGCCCTCGCCATGAGCGAAACATGCGAAGTAGCGCCGCCGTGATCCAGCACGGTCCCAAGAATCGCCCGCTGGCTGAACAGGATGATGTCCGCCGCCGACAGGTTCTCCGCCACCACGATGGACCCGTCTTCGACGGCGGCGAGAATTTTCCCCCGGCGCAAGTGGCGCACCACCCGATGCTCCAGATCCAGCATATCGTTGGCCCGCTCCCGAAAATAGGCGCTCTCTCCGGCTTCCAGCAGTCGCCTGTGCCGCCGCAACACCGCGTGCGCGGCGTAATCGGCGCCCATGCGGTCCCGGCGGATATGCTGGATGACCGCTTCGTAAAAGGCGACGTCCCGCAGCATCAGCGCTTGCGCCTCGAAAATGCCTGCGCTGCTTTCGCCCAGTTTTTCGCGCGCCACGGTCGCGATTTTTCGAAAATCCCGCTCGGATCGCGCCACGGCTTGCTCGAACCGGGCCACTTCTTCCTCCATGTCTTCCGAAGCGATCCGCCGATCCTCCACCTCGAACCCCGCGCGCGCATACAGGTACGCCGGGCCGATGGCGATACCCGGCCCCACGGCGATTCCCTCTACGATCCGCTCGGTCGTTTCCTCGGCAGGCTTCATGGTTTTTTCGGGTTATAACTCCTCTCCGAAACCGCTTTCGAACAGGCAGGCCACGGCTTGCGCCGCCTCGTTTTCGTCTTCCCCCTCGAAAACAAGGGTGAGGCGGGCGCCCTGCTCGGCCGCCAGCGTCATCACCCCGATAATGCTCTTCCCGTTGATTTCGTACTGATCCTTGCGAATGAAGAAATCCGCCTGGAACCTGGCGGCGGCCCGAACGATCATGGACGCCGGGCGCGTATGCACGCCGGCCCTGTTCATTACGGTTACCTCCTTCGTTACCATGGGGTTCACAATCGGGTTCGCGATCGGGTTCGCTCATTAAGTCCGCAAGGCGCAGCGGCTTGCAAGGCGGGCGCAAGGCAGGCGTCCGCCTCAATGCATGCGCTCCTGCATGCGGCGCAACAATCCGCGCAACGTCGCCGAAGAAGCGACGTCCGGGAGCCGCCGCGCCGCGCGGAGCGCTTCTTCCGTATGCCGCCGCACCGCCGCCTCCGCTTCGGCTATCACGCCCGCGGCCCGCATCCGTTCGCAGGCTTCCCCTACTTCGTCGGCAGCAAGGCCCGATCCCGCTATAATGCGCTCGAACCACCGCCGCTCCGCGCCGCGCGTACGCTCGAGGGCCCGCAGCAAAATCCAGGTCCGCTTCCCTTCGATCAGGTCGCCGCCCTGCTTTTTCCCCCAGCGAACGTCGTCCGCCACCAGGTCCAGCAGGTCGTCGCGAATCTGAAACGCCCGCCCCGCATGCCTTCCTATGGCGCGCAAATGCGCCCGCTGCGCTTCGTCCGCCCCGCCCAGCATCCCCCCCGTTTCCAGCGACGTTTGCAGCAAGGCCCCCGTCTTCCGGTCGATCATCCCAAGATACTCGGCGACGGATACGTCCGTTCGGCGCTCGAACGCCTTGTCCAGGGTTTGCCCTTCGCACAAAAGCCCCAGCATATCCCGGAAACGCCCAATGGCGGCTTCGGGACGCCAATGCGGCGCGCCCGCGCGGGGCCGGGCCCGGGCCAGCAAGTCGTACGACAACCCCAGCAAATAATCTCCGCAAAGAATCGCGGCGCTTTCGTCCCACTTCGCATGCACGGAAGGCCGCCCGCGCCGCTCGTCCGCAGAATCCATGATGTCGTCGTGGACCAGCGTAAAGTTATGAAAAACTTCCACGGCCAGCGCGGCGGGGAGCGCATCCGCTTCGTCGCCGCCGAAAATGCGGGCCGCCAACAGGAGCAGGACGGGCCTGAGTCGCTTGCCGCCAGAGGCCAGCACATGCCGAACCGGATCGTACATGGCCTCCGGCGTCGCAGGAATCTGCACGGAAACGGCGGAGCGCCCCTCGGCCCACGCCGAAAAAACCTGTTCGACGCGCTCCCGAAGCGCATGCGCTTCCTCGTCCGCCGCAGCGGCCTGAGAAACCCTTTGCCCGTCTGGACGCGAAGCCATGTCGATCAGGGTATGCTAAAGCGACGCCTTTACGCCGTTTGGGGGCCGGGCGCGATCTGCGCGAGCGTCTCTTCGATGCGCGCGTACACCTCCTCGAACGCCCCGTCCGCGTCCACATCGACGATAATGTCTTGTTGTCGGTAATAATCCACGACAGGGCGCGTGGCTTTCCAGTATCCCTCGATCCGGCT
Organism: Rhodothermales bacterium; assembly: GCA_022825385.1. Taxonomy (GTDB): domain Bacteria; phylum Bacteroidota; class Rhodothermia; order Rhodothermales; family VXPQ01; genus VXPQ01. Next base: position 35,375 of record JAJDWX010000032.1, on the reverse strand, counting down.
TCGAATGGCGTCCGGGCGGTCGTCCTGCCGCTGCACAATCAAGTCCGGATCGACGTCCGGCGGAGGCGGCTTGAACGCGAGATGATAATGCTCCCCGGTCTCTCTATGCATTCTACGCATGGAAAGGCGCTCTATTATGCAATTTGTGCATAGATCCATGGCGATCACCAGGTCGAGCGACGTGTCATGGGCCGTCAAAAACGCCGAAAGCCATTCCGCCTGCACCACCGTCCGGGGATATCCGTCCAGCACGAAACCGTCCAGCCCGATTTCCAGCAAGGCGGCTTCGGCGATATCCCGGGCGTATTCGTCGGGCACCAGCCAGCCGCGCCGGACATACTCCTGGGCCATGCGGCCATGCGGCGTACGGGCCCGGATCGCGTCCCGAAACATGGCGCCCGTAGATATATGGCGCAAACCGCGGCGCTCCGCAAGCAATGCCGCCTGCGTGCCCTTGCCCGTGCCCGGCGCTCCGAAAAGCACAATACGCATAATCAATCCACTGGATAAAGGATACTCTGATTAAATCCGGGAAGCTCAGAGGCTGCGAGGGGTGCGCTGGCAAGGAATGACGAAGCAGCGTGGCAGGCCCCACGTAATGAGGAATGACACAGCCAGCGTGCCCCTCGCAGCCTCCCGAAGGGCGCGTCACGTCCCCTAAGACACGAATCTACGGTGTTTTCTGCTGATTTCATCGATACAAGCATGACGGTCTTTGCGGGCAATAGGGACGCGCTGAGCGAAGCGGCTTTGATCAGAGTATCCTATAATAATCGGTCCGGCGCGGCCATCGGCGACGGATACATGACAGTCTGACGAATAAAACTACGAAGAAGGCGAACCATCTTCCGTATGCAAAGGCCCTTTCTGCGTTTCGCCGCCTGCTTCCCTGTCTGGCTCGCTTCGTTTTTCTTTGAATATTCGCTGTGCGCCGCCGGATCGACCCGCGAAATAATCCGCCGCTGCGTCCGCGAAAAGCCCCAGTCCCGTTTGCAGCAGCGTGATCCAGAACAGGTAACGCATGCCGCCGCCCCCCGATCCGCCGGGCGCGGCGGTGGGCGGTCCGCTTGGCGGGGCGGGCGGCGGTCCGCCGGGCGGGACGGGCGGATGAACAGGACGGGCGCTCCGCCGCCGTCTGCGAAACAGCAGGTTCCCGAACAGGAGGCCCGCCGCCGCAGCCGCCAGCAACGTCGCGACGGGGCGCTTTCGGGCCCCGGCCCAGAGCGCTTTCGGGCCCGGACCGACTTCGCTTTCGATTCGCTTTATCCGCGCCCGTATAGACGCCTGCGCCTGGGCAAGCCGCCCTTCCAGCGCGGCGCGGTCGTCCGCATCCGAAGCAGGCCGCGCGCGGTCCGGCGGCGTATGTTTTGCGCGATCGTTCACGGGGTTCTTCTTGCTATTTCTCGCCGGGTTCATGCTTGCCGGGTTCATGCTCGCCGGGTTCATGCTTGCCGGGTTCATGCTTGCCGGGTTCATGCTTGCCGTTCTGCGACGCCGCGCCGGGCAGAAGCGATCCCCGCATGCGCTCCGCGCTCCGGGCCGCCGCCCGGCGATGGCGGACGTACAAGAGGCCGGTCCACAACAGCAGCAAGCCCGTTACCGACAGGAAACCCCAGGCCGGATGCCCGAACAGCCAGCCTGCGAACAACGCCAGCGTAACGAGCGCGAACAAGCCGGAGAGGAAACCCGCGACCGCCAGCGCGATCCTCAGCGCAGCCTCGTCTATCTTCTGGCGAATGTAGCCCTGTACGTCCAGTTGCGCAAGCCGCAAGCGCAATTCCACCCAGGCCGCGAAATCCTCGAACAGGCCGCGCGTTTCCTGACCGATGCGGCGCGCCTTCCCCGTCCCGCGCGGCGCTTCGTCCGCAGGGCCCGGGTTCGCGTCGCCCCGACGCGCTTCTGAAATATGTTGCGGCTCCATGTCCGGTTCGGATTCGCTATCTTCAAGCGCCCGGCAACCCGCAGCGCAGTTTGTTTATACCCGAAATGTTTATACCCGATTCCGACAATACGGTTTTCCCATGCCGCAACTCGACATATCTCCCACGCCGAACCCGAACAGTCTCAAGTGTACGCTCCGCAAGGGCGCGTTCATTCCCGAAGGGATGGAATCGTTCCGCTCGGCAGCGGAAGCCGCCGGACACGCGCTCGGAGAACGCCTCTTCGGCGTCGAGGGCGTGACCGACGTTTTCATCGTGCCCCAGTTTTTGACGATTACCAAAAGTCCCGCCGCCCACTGGGACGACATCCTGCCCGCCGTAAAACGCGCGGTACGGGAAGCCGCATCGAAAGGCACGTCATAAAGCCGACAAAAAATCCACCGTATCGACGCCGTCCGGGCGCCAGGCAAGCGCGGGGCGCTGCGCTTCGCCGGGAAGGACGCGCAGCCCCGCAAAGGCAAGCCGCTTTTGCACCCGCTCTTCGGCCACCACCAGCTGCACGGGCCGTTCGGCCAGCCAGGCGTCCGCCTCGGCGAGGTCGTCGTATTCGACCCAGCGCAGGTGGCCGGGCGGCTGCGGTTCGGGTTCGCCCCGGCTAAGTAAAAATTCCAGGCCCTCTCCGTAGGCGTGCGAAGCCCCCGCCGCTTCCAGCAAGGCGCGTTGCATGGCCAACCGGCCCGGCGTCCCCTCGTGCGCGGGGAATACCCCCCGAAACCGGGCGATGGCGTCCAGCAAGCCGTCCGGGGACAGGCCGCGGGGCGCCCACAACACGGCCACGTTGCGGCAACCGAACCCTTCGTGCAGGAGCATGTCTTCCGCAAGGCGCTCGTACGCGTCCGCTCGCTCTGCGCCGTCCAGCGCGGCGACGGCAAAGGAGCGCCCCCGCAACAGGCAGCGATCCGGCGGCAGGGCGAGGCGGGCCCGCAAGGACGCGATCGTTTCGTCCGAACCGGTGGCCACGAGGGCGTCGGCGCGGGCAAGGAGGTCGGGAAGGGATGCAAACGCCGCCTCGACGTCCGGCGCGAACCGGCGAACATCCCGGACAAATGCAGGGAGCAGCGCCGGAGACTTCGACGAAACGGTTCCGAGATAGCGATGTCCGGTCAGGACGACCGCAAGAAAATCCTGCAACCCGGCCAGCGGCACGTTGCCTGCGTTCAGCGTTCCCACCGAGGCGGGCGTCGCCGCGCGGCGGTTCCGGATCCACGCGGCAAGGGCTTCTTCCGTAAGCAGCGCCATCTGCTGATTCACGGCAAACGCCATGGCCTCCTCCGTAAACGCGTTCCGGGCGCGCAGCGTCTCCTCTACGGCGCCCGCTCTGGCGGGGTACTCGGGATCCCTCCAGGCGCGCGCCGCCTCCGCCGCCGCCTTGATGCGTTTGCGCAGGTTAAACATCTTCCAGTAGAAAATTGCATCCCCGGAGTTCGGCCCCGGCAAGGCGGCCAAGCACTTCGAACCCGTCGCCTCGCCGTACGGCGCGATCCTCGGTCAGCAAGGCCGAAGCGGAATAGAGGTTCGCCAAATCCAGAAGGGCCAGCGCGCCTTCCCGGCCTTCTTCGAGCGGTTCGAAAGGGCGCGCCGGGTCCACGATCCAATAGCGCATCCAGGGCGGCGGGTAAAACACGCCCCCCTCCGGGGCGTAACACGAGCCAAGCAGTTCGCACATGCCGTATTCGCTGCACACGGACGATACGCCGAACCCCTCCCGAAGGCGGCCATGCAATTGGGCCCGCGACATTTCCCGTCGGCGGGTCTTCATGCCGCCCGTTTCGACGACGATGGCATGCGAAGGAAGAGAAAACGACGCCGTTTCTGCAAGGTCAAGCAACCCGAACGCGGCCCCGAACAGCAGGAGCGGAATATCTTCTTTCGCGCTCTGCTCCGCAAGGCGGCGCAAGCGTTCCGGCGCGCCCAGGACCGAACCGCTGCCCGCAGCCCCGAATCGGCGCAGGAGAAAATCCGCCATATACGCAAGGGACGACGACGCGCCCTGCTCGGCGTAGCCGGGAAGGCACAAGGCAAACAGGAGCGGCCCGGTTCCGAAAACGCGGGCAAAATTCGCGGCGAGCGCCCGCTCGTACATCGAGACGTCCCGTACGTAATGCCGGCTGCGCAAGCCGCTGCCGGTTCCGCTGCTTTCGAAGATTTTTTCGGCTTCTTCCGGGGGAAAGGCGGTGACCGCCGCCTGCTTGAACGCCGCCACCGGCAAGAATACGGGGAGCCCGGCGGGGGAAACGAAAGCGGGTTGCCTTGAGGAGACCGGAGCGCCTGCCGGAGCGGCGTTGCGGGAGCGGGGGGCCAGTGCGCGGCGGGCGGCGGGCGTACCCAGGGCGTCGCAATACCGGCGATACGCAGCGGTACGGGCATACTGATAGGCGAGCGCGGCGGCGGCCATTTCGTCGAATGCGGCGGCGCCGCCGACGTCGGTAAACTCCCGGATGACGCGGTCGATGGTCATGCAACGCAGCCCGGCAAACGGATCGAAAGGCAGAAAAGGCGCCGGACTACGGCGTATCCAGCGTCGCGCGGCGCGCGAGAAAACGGTTCGCCATGAGAAAAATTCCCGCGGCGACGCCCCATTGCGCCAGGCAAGTCATTACGCTGTACGGATCGAACGGGTTATACCAGGAGGCGGGCGCGTACTGCGAGGCAGACAGATATAGCCACCACCCCAGCAGGACCGCCGCCTGCGCGGGCACGGCGAAACGGATCAGGAAGGTCCAGCCCTTGCCCGCGGACCAGTCCCCCGCGCCGCCCGAAACCGCCCGGCGGGCGAAATCCGCGGCCCCGTACCGAACCACGGCGAACGCCACGAACGCGCCGGAAAGCATCAGCGCCACCCCCCATACGAAATCCTGATTCCCCAGAAAGCCCGTGTACAAGGCGGACGGCACGCCCAGCACGAATCCGAAAATGGCCACGCAGGCAATGGCCTGTTTGCGGCGCAGCCCGGCGTCCACCAGTACGCGGGTGGCCAGTTCGATCATGGAAATAAGCGAACTGAACGCCGCAAACGAGAGCCCAAGGAAAAAGAGCAGCGCCATCCCTCGACCGAACGGCATTTTGGCGAACAATTGCGGCATCCAGATAAAGGTCAGGCCCGTGGAGGCCGGGCCGCTGTCTTTCATCACGTCCAGCACTTCGGGACGAGACATTTCGGCGCCCAGCACGGCGAACACCGTCCCGAAAATCATAATGGCGGCCAGCAGGGAAACGACATTATTGCCTATGCCGGTAATGAAGGAATTTTTCACCACGCCGTGACTCCGCCGCATGTAGGCGCCGTAGGTCAGGATAAGCCCCCAGCCCGCGCCCGTATCCCAGGCGTTCTGGGTTAGCGCCTCCAGCCACAGGGACGGACGGGCAAGCAAATTCCACTGCGGCGTAAACAAAAAGGCCAGCCCCTCCCCCGCGCCGGGCAAGGTGACGGCGCGCAGGACGGACGCAAGCACGATCAGGCACAACACGGGTATGAGAACCTTGTTTACCCGTTCGATGGACGAAATGCCCCGGGCGACCACGAACGCGCCCCCGCCCATCGCAAGGGCATGAAAAAGCAGCGGCGCGCCGCCGGACTGGAATCCGTTCCACACGGCAGTTGCGCCTTCGAGGCTCAGGGGAAGCGGCTGCGTCGCGGAAGTCAAGAGATAATACGCGCACCAGCCCGCCACCACGGAATAATAGAACATGATGGCCGTGGCCACGAACGCCACGAACGCGCCCATCCAGGCGAAGCGTTTGCCCGCCGCCTTGACGAACGACCCCACGACGCCCCGTCGCCCGTGCCGCCCCAGCGCGTATTCGGCGATAATCAGCGGAATGCTCCAGATAAACAGGAACGTAATCCAGGCGATAAGAAAGGCGCCCGCTCCTTCGGCGCCGCCATTTTGCGCGGCGATGCGCGGGAACCGCCAGATGTTGCCTGTGCCTACGGCAATGCCGAGTACGCTCAGGAGCAACCCGAGGCGGCTCCCAAAGCGTTGTTGCGTATCGGAATCTCCTGACATAATGCGTTTTCAATCCGCGCCAGCCGTTCGCCGTGTTCGATGCGAAGCGCCTGAACTTGCTTTTCCAGTTCGTCCATGCGTCCGTCCAACGTGTCCATGCGCCCGTCCAGCGCGTCCATGCGAGCCGGAACGCTCCAGAGACGAAACGTAAACGCGCAAACGCCAACCAGCGTAATCAGGATCGCTATAAGGCTTCCGTATTCCTTTACTTTTGCAAGAGCCTTTTTCATTTTTTCACCCCCGCGCGGACTTTGATGCGGACGGAACGGACACAATCGCGCCGTCCTCCACGGGCTCGACAGGCGCGGAGGCGGAATCCGACGAGACGGGGGCAATCCCGAATAACGCCCCCTCGATCCGCGCCAGCCGTTCGCCGTGTTCGATGCGAAGCGCCTGAACTTGCTTTTCCAGTTCGTCCATGCGATCCGGAACGCTCCAGAGACGAAACGTAAACGCGCAAACGCCAACCAGCGTAATCAGGATCGCTATAAGGCTTCCGTATTCCTTTACTTTAGAAAGAGCCTTTTTCATTTTCACACCCCTCAATGGAATTTGATTCGGTATTGACTGGAGGGAAACATCCGGGCGGACGTCCCCAAATGACAGGTATGATGGGCGCGTTTTTGCTTTGGCCTTCCATAGCAACGTTTCCATAACGGCAACGCGTCTGGACGGCAAGGGAAGTATACGCCAAAAACGGGCGCAAGTCAAGGGATTCGCACAGAAATACAGACAAAAAATAATCGGCGAAATACCCGGACATACCGGCTGCGCGCAAGGAGGACAAAGCGCGACCGGCGCGCCTCCCGCTCCCGGAAAAACGCCCGGCCCCAGCCTGGATGCCGCCTGCGCGCAAAATCGCGGCACAATCGGAGGGCATAGCGGTTGGATGGCGTCCGCCGCGCCCTGTCCACAGCCTCCCGCCTCGCCGATGACCTTGCAAGCCCCGTTCGTACTGGCTTCCGCTTCGGCGCGCCGCAAGGCATTGCTCGAACAGACGGGCTTTCGCTTCGAGACGGTTCCCAGCGGGATAGACGAACAGGCCGAGCCCGGCCTGCCCCCGGAACGCCTTGTCCAGGCGCTTGCCCTCCGCAAGGCCCGCCATGTGGCGGCGCGGCGCCCCGATGCGCTTACGCTGGGGGCGGACACCGTCGTCGCGCTGGCGGAAGATATGCTGGGCAAGCCGGACGGCCCCGCCGAAGCCGAACATATGCTTCGGCGCCTCAGCGGCGTAACGCATTCGGTCTATACCGGAATCGCCCTCGTGCACCCGCCTTCGAACCGGACGGCGCAGGCGGCGGAGCGCACGGACGTTACGTTTCATACCCTGAGCGACGCCGAAATCGCGGACTACGTGGCCTCGGGATCGCCGCTGGACAAGGCCGGCGCCTACGGTATTCAGGACAGCCGGGGACCTTTCTTCGTCCGGCGCATCGAGGGGGACTACTACAATGTCGCAGGACTGCCCCTTCACCGATTCTACCGAATTACGAAAGAATTTTTTCCTGATCTTCTTGCAGGAAACGCCGCCAAATAACCTTATGCCTGCTTTATCCGATCTCCGCATTCTGCTTCTTCAGGCCCGCGACACGGAAGATATCCGCCTGCAGGAACAGGCCTGCTTCCGCGAACATTGCCGGGTGGGCGACGACCAGATTCTGGCCGTAAAAGTGCAAAGCGAACCGCTCGAAGCGGACAGGCTGGACCATGCGGACGCGGTCATGATCGGCGGCGCCGGAGAATATTCCGCAACCGGGTCCTACCCCTGGATGCCCGCCTTGCTGGACCTTGTGCGACAGATGGCCGACCGGGGCATGCCCGCCTTTGGATCGTGCTGGGGGCACCAGGTCATTGCCCGGGCCCTCGGCGGCTGCGTCGTGCACGATTCGGACCTGGCGGAAATAGGATGCGGCCCCATGACGCTGACCGGGGCGGGCAAAAAAGACCCCGTATTCGGCAAATTACCCGAGAGATTTCTCGCCAATATGGGCCACCATGACCGGGTAAGCGCGCTCCCGCCCGGGGCGGTGGAACTGGCCGTATCCGAAACGCAGGGCAACCAGGCGTTCCGCATGGGCGGCCTGCCGATCTACGGAACGCAGTTTCACAGCGAACTGGATGCGCGCCGAATGCGCGAACGGTTCGAAAAGTACCGGGGGAATTACCCCGAACTGGACAACGAGGAAACGTTCCAGGCCTTGCAGGCAACCCTTGCCGACACCACGGCGGTGGACCGCCTGCTGCACGACTTTCTGATCGAAACGGCGGTCGCCCGATGAGGCGCGCTCAGGCAGGCAAGCGATACGCTGCCTCGGCGTAGTCGGCGGTGCCCCCCACAGGCGGGTTGCGCTTGCGCACCGTGACTTCGATGCTTTCGAGGGCGGGGTACGCCTCCCGGATCTCCCGCGCAATAAGCACGGCCAGTTTTTCGATGAGATAAAACCGGTTGCGCAAAACGATCTCCTGCACCAGTCGGTATACGCGCTCGTAGTCCACGGTATGGGCGAGGTCGTCCGTGCGGGCCGCCTCCTCGAAATCGAGGTGCATCGCCACGTCCACTTCGTAGCGCCCCCCGATGCGATGCTCTTCCTGCATCACCCCGTGATGCGCATAGAACACCGCGTTGATCAATTTGACGGTTCCGTTCGCCATGGATAGCCGGGCCTGTTGAGGAAACGAGTACAGGCGCAATGTAACGCGCCAGGGGAAACTTCGGGGCCGATTCATCTAAAATTGGCTGCGGAGGCGGCCTTTTGCGACGCGAAAAAAGGCATTATGCAAAAATTGCATAACGAAAGATACTTTTATGCAAAATCTGCATAATAAAAGAGGCCTCTATGCAAAATTTGTATAAAAAGGGGGGTTTCTATGCAATTTTTGCATAGAATAGTCTGCGTCTCTGGAAAACGGGGAAACTTGGGGCATTTACGACCCGAAACGGCCTCAAGGGCGTCAGGTTGGCAAGGGTATGCTCAAACGGCGGGCGGGACAAGGACATGCATGGCGAGGATGCTGTCCAGCCCTACAAGCCAAGCGCGTCCAGCAAGGCGGCGTCCGCAGGGTCGAGCGCGCCGGCCTGCCGCCGCGCCTTCAGTTTCGATGCGAAAAGGGTGCCGTACAGGCCCAGCACCGTGTCCGCCCGGCGGCGATGTTCGTCCAGCCGCCGCGTAACCTCCGCATCGCGGAGCGCGTCCGGGACATACGCTTGCCGAGGGCCGTGCGGTCCGGGCGGCGCCGGCGCCGGAAAACTCTTCTCCGGCTCGAACGTCTTGTTCCCGAAATGGCATCCCACGCATTGCACGGGCGACTTCAGGGGGCGCGGCGGCGTGGACGTTTCCAGGGCCAGCGCGCCCTCCCGGTCGTACGCGAAAAAATCCCAGAACCCGTCCGGGCGCTTGCGCATCACGGTGGTTTCCGCCAGCGCGTCGTTCAGGTAGTGCCTGCCCACGATGACGGTTCCGTCCGGGTACAAGATGCGTCCGTCCGTGTCCGCCGCCCGGCGAAGCGCGGCCCGCACCGCTTCTTCCCGCACGTAAATGCGGCGCTCGGCGGTGGTCATCACCCCGTGCACGACCACCTCCATCCAGGTGGAATCCGGCGCAAAGCCCGCGCTATCGACAAACGCCGCAAGGGAAGGCGGAATCGCCCGCGCCTCGTTGTACGAACGGTCGATGAACGCCTCCATTTCCTCCCACTCGATGCGCCCGTTCCGGTTCGCGTCCCGAAGACGCCCCGAAAGCGCCGGGCGATGCTGCGCCAGCGCGTCGCGATCCAGATAAAAATGCCCGCCTCGCTCGCGAACCAGGCCCGCCTCGAAAGGATCGGCGGGGCGCGGGGTAACATATCCCCCGAAATAATACTGCAAAAAGCGGCGCGGCTCGGACTGGTCCAGATCCAGGCGCGCGAAAGAATCGGGCAAGTCCGAGGCGTCCGGGCCGCCGCACCCGAAAAGCAAGACGGACAGGAGCAGGGCCGAAACCGTCCCCGTAAAAAACATCTTCATGCCGCCGCCGCGATTACGCATGGTTTGGGTATCACAATATATTCGTACGATTTCCTGCATCGCGTCTCGCCCGGCCTACGACCCGCTCCCGGACCCGGCGCCTTCCGGGGGGGCGGTCAGCAAACGATCCAGCAACGCCTGGGCGCGGAGGTCGTTTGGATGGTATCCCAACAATGCGCGCAAGGCGCCAATGGCCTCGTCCCTGCGCCCGAGTTCCGCGTAGGCGATGGCCAGATTCCCCAGCGCAGGGGCAAAATCCGCCTGCTTCCCGACCGCCCGCTCCAGCAACGAAATGGCCCCCTCCCAGTCCTGCGTCTGCAAGCGCAGCGTGGCGGCGTTAACCAGGGCTTGCACAAGGTCCGGGTCCAGCGCAAGCGCCCGGTCGAAAAGGCGCCTCGCCTCGTCGAATCGCCCCGTTTCCAGATACAAAAAGCCCAGGTCGTTCCAGGACTCCGGATGATGCACAGGGTCTTCGGCCAGACCCGATAGCCAGGCGGCCTCGGCCTCTGCGAAGCGCGCCGCGGCGTACAAGGCTTCGGCCTGTTTCAGGCGGGCTTCGGCGAATGCCGGCTGCATTTCCGCGGCGCGGCCAAGCGCAGCCGCCGCCGCGCCCGGACGGTCGGCCTGCAAGAGAGCCGCCCCCAGCCAATACCGGATGAAAACATCTTCCGCATGCGCCGAAGCCGCCTCTGACAGTGCGGCCACCGCCTCGCCCGTCCGCCCCTGCTCCAGCAAGGCGCGTCCCAGGGCAAGGCGGGCCGCCGCATGGTCCGCCCCGGTCCTCAACCCTGCTTCCGCCCGGACAACCGCCGAATCGAGATACGCGGGCAAGGCGTGCGCCTCGTCGTAGAACGCGAAATAGGCCGCGGCCTCCTCCAGTAACCCAAGGCCCCGCGCGCGCGCGTCGCCTGCGTCGGGCGGGGCCGTCGCCCGCACCAGCCGGAACGGGTCCGGGCGCAAGAACGCGCGTTCGATATCCTCCGGGGCCACGGCAGGCGGGAGCTCGCGGCGAATCCAGTGATCCGTAAACGTTACGTGCGGAATATCGCTGGCGCCGCTGGAGCGAAGGTGGCACGTAACGCAGTCCCCGGTCATGGCCTCCGCCTCCGTATGCGCGCCGCCGCGTCCGCAAACCGCAACCGGCGCATCCCCCTTGCCTGCGCCATGACACCCTGCGCAGGCCGCGTTGAAATGGTCGTTGCCAAGGTCGGCCACCGGCGCGTGCGGATCGTGGCATGTCGTGCAGGTCATGTCGCTTTCCCGGAAACAGGCGCTTTTTTCGAGGCGAAGCGCATGGCTTGCGATGCCGAAGCGCTCCGGATCGCTCGCCTGTTCGGCGGTAACGAATATGCTGCGATGGGCTTCGAGGGGGTCGCCCGGACGATAGGTAGATGGCGTTTCGCCCGTCCGGAACACGGTCGTGCCCGAAAGATGGCACTGGCGGCATACGGAGAGTTGCTCCTCTCTGGCGAGGCGCGCCGGGTGGACAATGGACGAATCCGGCCCGCCGGCCGCCGGTCCCAGGCCCGCCAGCCGCAAATCGACGTGCGCGCCGCCCGGCCCATGGCAGCGTTCGCACGTAATGCCGGCGGCGACGTCCCGATAATGGTCGAACGTGTACCGGCTATGGTCCGAAAACCCGTTGTGGCACGCCATGCACTCCGCTACGACGGGCCGGCTGAAGCGCAGGTTCTCCTGATCGTAGGAAGGGCTCAGGTCCCAGCGGCTCCGCTGGACGTACCAGGTAAGCGGCATTTCCGTCAAATGCCCGTTGACAGACGCCAGATACGAGCGCGTATGGTTCCCCGAACCAATGACCCACTCTACGGGATGCACCCGCTCGTACAGGGTTTCTCCCGATGCGTCCAGGCGATATTCGCGCTGGAAAAGCGTGTCTGCGCGCACAAAGGCCTCGTAGTAAAAATCCGTTCCTTCGTGGCGCACCGGCGGCGCAGGAAACGCCTCCGGGGCGGACGCGGCGTCGAAACGGGACAGGGAGCGGCCCATCCCGGTCCGATGATACGACACGTAATAGTCCTCGTGACAGGATGCGCAGGCTTCGTCCCCGACGTACGCGGCTTCCGGCGCCTCCGGGGACAAGGCGTCGCTGCCCGGCGGCGCCTCCCCTGCGACGCATCCCGCCAGCCATGCGAGCAGGACGAGGACGACGGATGGCCGAATGGGCGGCCCGCGCATGCTCTTCTCGCTACCTTCTGGACGTGAGCGCGCCCAGGACCACGCCGACCAGAAAAGAAACCAGCAAGGCGCCGCCGGGATGCTTTTTGGCGTATTCGCGGACCGAGCCGGTCGCTTCTCCGGCGGCTTCCGAAACGCGGGAGGCCGTACGGAGAAACTGTTCATAGGCTTCCGTCGTCAGGCGCTCCGCATCTTCCAGAGGCGCCCGTTCTCCTTTCGTCTGCGCGGATTCGGGGGCGGACGCCCGGGACGACCCGTTGGCCGCGCCAGGGGCATGGGCCGCGGCGTCCGGCGAAGCCGCGGCGTCCGGGTTGCTTTCAGGCGATTTTTGGGCAGGCATGGCGAAAAGCGGGGTTATGGTGATGCATGGGCGAAGGCATGGAACAATACAGGGCGCGATACGCAGAGGGGCATTCCCATGCGTTCATGCCGGGATCGCGCGTTCCCGACGGCGTTACACGCGCCAAAAGCGTTTTTTTTCCACAGGCAGGCGAATATTCTCCAAAAAGCGCGATCCCGCTGCAACATATCCGGCGGTTGCGGGGTACGGTTGGCAACGTTTTTTGCGTTTCTTCCGATCCTGACGCGGATTCCCCTCGCGCAAGTACATTAGCGACCCATTGGCGATATGGCGCCAGGATACCCCAGGCATTACAGACCATCGCATCGCGCCCGCCGTATGCGGTATGTCCTGACGCTTCTCGTCGCGGCGCTTGTTTTTCCATGTATCTCGCCTGCAGGAGAAGCGATCGCCCAGGATGCGCCCGGATTGGCCCCGGACCGGGCGGCGCGCGCTTTCGTCGAGGCGCGGGACCTGTACGCCGCGCATCTGTACCGCGAAGCCATCGCCGCCTTCGCCGACTTCCGGCGGGATCGTCCCGAGCATCTCCACGCCATAGACGCGCTGTACTACGAAGCCGAAGCGCACCTCGCCCTGGGATTGCGCAAGGAGGCCATCGCCCGCTTCGAACAGCTCGAAACCGAACGGCCCGGACATCCGCTGGCGGCGAAATCCCGCCTTGCGCTGGGCAATTTTTTCTATCTGAACGAAGAATACGACGAGGCGCTGCGCGTATTTTCGAACCTCCTTGCGGACAATCCCGAAGCGGATATTGCGACGAAAACCCTGTATCGCATGGGCGCGTCGGCGCAGCGCCTGGACCGGCCCGAGGAAGCGCTTGGATATTTCCGGCAAGCCGCCGAGACCTACCGAAACGCCGAGTACGCCCCCGTCGCCCTGTATGCAAGCGGGTACGCGCTGATCGGACTAAAGCGGTACGACGAGGCCGCCGAAGCGCTCGAACTGCTCGGCGCGCGCTACCCGGAATCGCCCCATGCGCGCAATATCGGGCTGGCGCTGGCCGAAGTGTACTACGAACTCGACGATTACGACCGGGCGCTGGACGAAATCGAAAAGCGCGTCGGGGGGCTGGACGAGGCGGGACGGGAGCGGGCGCTTTTCCTTCAGGCGGAATCCCTCAATCAGTTGCGCGAAAGCGAGCAGGCCATCGTGCAGTACCGGCGGTTCCTCGAACGCTATCCCGACAGCGCGTATCGGCGTCGGGCCCTCTACGGACTGGGCTGGAATTATTATTTCGAGGGCGTGCATCAGTGGGCCGCCGAACGATTCGCCGAGGTCCGGGAAGGACAAGACGACGACCTCGCCGCCCGCGGCGCCTACTACGAAGCCATCAATCAGGATCTGGCGCTGGAACCCCAAACAGCCATTGCCCTCCTTGAAAATTTTTTGGCGAACTGGCCGGCGCACGAACTGGCGGCCCACGCCCATTTCGAGCTGGCCGTCCTGTATTACCGGCAACATCGCTGGGAGGACGCCTGGCGGGTTTTCGGCCTGATGCGGGAAAGGTGGCCGGCGCACGACCTTGCGGGAGAAGCAGCGTACTACCGGGCCAATACGGCCATCGCGCTGGGCAATTTCGAGGAAGCGTTCCGGCATTTCGACCAGGCCGTCGACGCCGGGGCCGCGTCCGAGCGGCTGCGGGAAGAAGTCCGCTTTCAGCGCGCCTGGCTGTCGTACCGGAACGCATCGTATCGGGAAGCCATGCTCGGATTCCTGGAGATTCATGATCGCTCGCCGCGCTCGGATCGCGGACAGGAAGCCTTGTTCTGGGCCGCCGAAAGCGTTTATCAACTGGATAATCTCGACCGGGCGGAAGAACTTTTCCTGCAATACATCGAGGAAGCGCCGGACGGAAAACACCAGACGGCCGCCTGGTATGCGCTCGGCTGGACGCATTTCCGCCGAAGCCGGTACGCGGACGCCGCCGACGCCTTCCAGACCTTTCTGGATCGCCGACGCGCCTCCGACGACGAAGGGTTTGTGTCATATCGCAACGACGCCTTGCTGCGCCTTGCGGATAGTTACTATGCCCTGAAGCAGTACGCAAGCGCCATTCGAACGTACCGCCTCGTAGGCGACCAGGGCGGCGACTACGCGCAATACCAGATTGCGCAAGCATTCGACCACGCGGGCGAAGCCTACGAGGCCGTCAGCGCGTTTCGGGAATTGCTGGAATTCCATCCGGGCAGCGAATGGGCGCAGGAGGCCCGCTACAGCATAGGACACATTTTCTTCAGAAATCAGGATTACGACCAGGCGGTCGAGGAATACGCGGCCCTGCTCAGAACGTGGCCCCGGGATCCCCTGGCGGCGAAAGCGCAATACGGCGTCGGGGACGCCCTGTTCAACGCCGGACGCACAGACGAAGCGGTGGCCGCCTACCGGGTCGTGCTCGAAGACTACGCGAGCAGCGCCTACGTATCCGACGCGGCGGCGGGCATCCAGATCGCCCTGCTTTCGACGGGGGACGCCGAAGCGGCCGGCGCGTTTTTCGACGAATTCGCCGAACAGCATCCAGATTCCCCGATTCTGGACGAACTCCGGTTCCGCCGCGCCGAAATCGACCTGCAAAGCGGGCGAACGGACGAGGCCCTCTCCGGGCTGCTCGACTTCATTGCGCAAGGCCAGAACGAATATCTGCGCTCGGAAGCCCATTATTACCTTGGAACGATTCTGGAAGGACAAGGCGAAGCGGGAGAAGCCATTCCGCATTTCGAGCGGATTATCGAGGACTACGCCGGCAGCGAACGCTTCCCGGACGCCGCCGGGCGGCTGGGCCGCCTGTATCTGGAATCGGAACGCCCCGCGGAGGCGCTCGACATGTTCCGACTGCTCGAATCCGACAGCGACGATGCTCCGCGCCGCGTCGCAGAAGCCCGATACGGCCAGGGCATGGCCCTCTTGCGGCTCAGCCGAACGGAAGAAGCGGAAGCGCTGCTCCGGGACGCTATCGATGCGGCGCCGGACGCCGCGGAAACGCATCCGGCCTACCTGGGCCTTGCCCGCGTATATCAGGAAGCCGGGCAATACGAGGAAGCCGAACCGCTGTACCGGCATGTGGCGCGCAGCAGTCGGGACGAGGCGGGCGCGGAAGCCCTGTACCGTTTGGGCGTACTTTTCCGGGAAACCGGACAGGCCGACGAAGCCCTGGAAGAATTGGGCCGCCTCCCCGTGCTTTTTCCGGGATTCAGCGACTGGGTCGCCCGGGGATACCTTGAGCAGGCCCGCGCTTTTCAGGCCCTTGGCGACGCCGGGGAAGCCGCCACGCTATACGATCTCGTGATCGGCGAATTCGGAGAAACGCCGTTCGCAGCCATCGCCGAACGGGAGAAAGAATCGCTCTGATTTTATGCGCCGCACCTGTTTCTACAGACTGTTTTTCGCCCGCCGCCGGGGCTTCTCCTGCGGCAGACGCGCCGCCGCGGCATTCGCGCTATGCGCTGGCCTCGCGGCGTCCGCGCAGGCCCAGGATACGGAAGAAGCCGCTCCCGCGCTTCCCGACATTACCCCGCAAGTCGTGGAAATCCGGGCAGGACTGGATATTTCGCTGCCATCGCTTCAAAGGCAGCCCCTGATCGGCTTCAATCCGCCGCCGCGGGTCGCTTCCGTTCCGGCGGATCGAAGACCCTACGCAGAGACCTACAAGCAAAAAAGCGCCGACTTGCCGGAAAGCCCGCTGGCCACGCTCGAACCCGCGCCGACGGCGAAGCTGACCGGCGGCGCGCCGGGCCGGGGCATGGCGGAAGCCGCCGGCGGGCGCTATCTGGGCCGGCTGGCGCGGCTGCGCGCCGAAGGACCGCTTTCTGAGCGCGGCGCGTTCCGGGCCCGTCTTGATTACGCAGGCAGCGAAGGGCATGCCCCCGAAAACCTGCCGGACGACCTGTCGGCTTCGTTCAATGCGTTCGAAGCGCAGGTCGGCCTGGAGCAACGGACGCAGCCGGTTTCGTTTGGACTCGACCTTGAAGGCGTCGCGACAACGCGGCGCATGTACGGCGCCGTCCCCGGCATACGATACGATAGCGGCGGCGGCCAGCCCCTTGCCAATGTACAAACGGCGCCCATTCGACGAAGCCAGGGAGGCGGCGGCAGCGTCTGGGTCAAGACGAACGATACGGATCGGGCGCGCTTCGAAGTCCGCGCGCGGTATAGCGTACAAACCCGGGAAACGGAGGCGCTCCCCGAAGGCATGGAACTCGACGACAATGTCTTTCGGCGCAACGAATCGGCCTTTGCCCTGGAAAGCAACCTCACGCTTCCCGTAACGAGTCGCAGCGACTTTTCGGGGTCGGCGGAATTTCTCCAGCTCGGCTTTGGCGAGGAGGAACCCGGCGGCGTATCGATGCTGAATATCGCCGCCTGGGCGTATATGCGTCCGGGGTCCGCGCTTCGAATAGACGGAGGCCTGCGCTTTATGACGTTCGCCGAGCGCGATTCGGCCGCTTCCTCCTGGATTGCGCCCGCCATCCGCCTGGATTTTCAGGCGCTGCCTGCCGTCCGCCTCTACGCCCGCAACGACGCCCGCGCAGAACGCCGCTCCACCCGATCCATGCACCGGGAAAATCCATTCCTCGCGGACCGCCCGAGGGTGCAGCCGGACGTGTACACCCTGGACCTGCGCATGGGCAGCAGCGTACAGATCAGGGCCATCGGACTCGACGTATACGGGGGCTACGCCCATGCGCCCAACTATCGCTATTTCGAGGCGGCGGGCATCGGCGAAGCCCACGGATACGCGCAGGGCATGATCGCCGCCCGGTACGCCGCCGCCGCCATTGCCTACGGCGGCGCAGACTTCTCCTTTCATCTTCCGGCGAAATGGAGCCTGGTCGCAGGATTCCGGTTCCGCGACGGGAAGTTGAAAGAAACCGACGCGGACATTCCCTATTTCGGTTCGGTTACCGCGCACGGCGGCCTTTCCTGGTTTTTTCGGGGCGGAAACGGCTTCCTGCAAACCACGCTGGACTACGAAAGCGCGCGGGACCCCGCCATGGACAGCGCCGAACCGCTGGGCGGCTATTTCGACGCAGACCTGAGCGTCCTGTATCCGGTTACGCGCCGCATCGGGGTATTGCTTCGCCTCGACAACATCCTGGGCGGGAGCGCGGCGCGCTGGGAGCATTACGACCGAACCCCCTTCGGCATAGCGCTTGGCGCCCGCGCGCAATGGTAAAGGATACGCTGATTATGTCCCGAAAACCGCTTCAGGAACAGGTCGAGCAGGCGCTTGCGGAAATCGTCCGGGAAGCGCTCGCGACGCAGCAAACCGTGCAGGTGCCCGGCCTCGGCGTCTTCCGCATCGAACGCCGCCCCGCCCGCCGGCGGCCCGTAAAGGAAGGCGGCGCGGAATTTATTCCTCCCCGGAACGAAATACTGTTTACGCCGCGCACGTAATGGACCTTGGCCACGAAATCGCGCAACGCCTGCGGTGTTCGCCCGAAACGGCAGCCGCGTTGCTGGAAGAGATCGTACGGGATATTCGCCGCAAAGCAACGCAAGGCGAGACGGCGCGGCTTCGGAATATCGGCGCTTTCGAAGCGCGCGGCGAAGGGCTGATTTTCGAACCCGACGCGGGCCTGGCGGAAATCGTCAACGCGCCGTTCGCCGGGTTGCCCGCCATACCCCTCGCAGCCCCCGCTCCGATCCCCCGGAAAACGGACGAAGCCCCGCAAGGCGGGCGGTCCGCCCCGGCGCGCGGCGATTTGCCTTCCGCCCGCCGCAAACCGCTTCCAACCCGCGCCCGCAGCCGCGCCCGGGCCCCTTGGATCATCGGAATCGGGCTGGCGATTGTGGCGGCGGGCGCCTGGCTCCTGCTGGCAAACCGCATGGAAAGCCCCGGCGCGCAGTCGGAACGCCCTTCCGCCTCCGCAACATCTGCGCCCGCCCCGCAGGACACGCCCGCTTCCTCCTTGCAGGACACGGCGCCTGCGTCCACCGCCCTGTCCCCCGCCGAAACCGATCAACCCGCCAGCGAAGCCAAGGCACGTATCGCCCCCGATACCCTTGCCGCTGCAACCGGGACAACCGACCCGCTTGCCGCCCGTCCCTACGCAGACGATCCGCTCAGGGGCGCCGAACCGATAGATCGCGCGCTGGGCGGCTACACCATCGTCGTGGCCTCGGAAACGAACGAGCAGCGCGCCCGAGGATGGGCCGAAGGGTGGCGCAAACAGGGTTTCCGCACGACCGTGCTTCCCCATGCGCAGGACGGCGCCACCCTGTACCGGGTGGGCGTCGGGCAATTCGCCCTGCTTGAAGAGGCCGCGCGCGTACGCGACGCCCTGATGGGAAACGCATTGCCCCAGGGCGCCTGGGTCCTGCGTATTTGAGCTCGTTCCTTGCCCGCGCCGCCTCGCAAGCCGCTGCCCCTGGCAGACGTAATCAGCGTATCCTTAAACCCGCAAAGTTCTATCTTTAACCCGATGGCGCAGGCCGCCATCCTCCATCGAATCCCTTTGCCGTACGCCATGCTCCCTTCCATGTTGTTGCAATCCCCACCCGTTACCCTGCCCGCCGACACCGCGGCGAATATGATGCAAGCCGCCAGCGAACAAACCAGTTTGCTGGACACGCTCATGCTGGGCGGATGGATTATGATTCCCATTTTCCTGCTGTCCTTCGTCGCCATCTACCTGTTCGTCGAGCGGCTCGTCACGATCCGCAAGGCGAGCGCCGACCCGGAAGCGCTGACCCGCCGCGTACGCGACTACGTACAGGAGGGCGACGCGCAGGGCGCCATGGGATATTGCGAATCCAGCGACAACCCCGTCGCGCGCATTCTGCGGCACGGGCTGGAGCGGCTGGGGCGCCCTATTTCCGAAATTCAGGACGCAGTGCAAGCGCAAGGCAAACACGAAGCCTTCGAACTGGAGAAGCGCACCGAGTTGCTCGCCAGCATTGCGGGCATCGCGCCGATGCTTGGCTTTCTCGGAACGGTAACCGGCATGATTCAGGCTTTTCAGGAAATTCAGGCGCTGGAGGGCAACGTAAATCCGAGCGTACTCGCAGGCGGCATCTGGGAGGCGTTGCTCACCACGGCGGCAGGGCTCGTGGTCGGCATCCTCGCCTTTTTCTTCTATAATTTTCTCCTGTCGAGAATCCGGCGCCTCGTGAACGATATGGAGCGCTCCGCAACGGATTTCATCGACCTGCTGCAGGAACCCGCCCCGTCCGGCAAGTAACCCTCCAGGCCCCTCGCGCCCTCCCCTGGCGCCCCCATTCGCCCGCATTCCATACCCCGCCTATCCCTACGGGACCATGAAATTCAACTTCTCCAGCCAGAACAAGCCGCTTTCCACGTACAGCCTCGCCGGGCTTACGGATATCGTATTGCTGCTGCTCGTCTTTTTTCTTCTCACGTCGAATTTCATTCCGCAGTTCGGCATTCAGGTGAATCTTCCGCAGGCCGAAACCGCTGCGCCTATGGACGATCGCTACGTCTCGGTGGCCATTACGGCGGACGGCCAGTATTACGTGAACCAAAATGCGGTGCCGCGCGAGCAACTCGCCGAGGCCCTCCGCGAAGCGAAAGGGGACCGAACCGCCCTCGTCCTTCGCGCCGACGAAGAGGCCACCGTGGCGCAGTTCGCCCTGGTGGCGAACCTGGCGCGGGCGCTGGACCTTCGGGTGCTCATGGCCACGGAGCGCGGGCGCCCGTAAGGCCGCGTTCTGCCTGCCGCCGTCGTTCGCAGCGGGATATCCATCGCGCGCTTCCCTCCTGCAATATATCTGCATAACTATGTGGTTGCAGACGGGTTTACTTTTCCCGACTTAAATTTTTAAGGTTGCCAAAATGCGCGGTAAACTTTTTAAGGTCGCCTTGTTCATGGGGGTTTTCGGCGCGTCGGCGGCCCAGGCCCAGGAGGCCATCGCCGCCGACACCTTGCTGGACCGCGCAGGCGTCGCCATACCGTTCGACGAACCGGAGCAGGCTGCGTACGACGGCATAGACAGTACGCTGACGCTCGACAAGGCCTTTGCGCCCTCCGGATTCGCCACGCTCTTCGGTTCCGGGGCGAGCGGAGACGAAAACGAGACAGGAATCGGATTCCTTGGGAGGATAAGCCAGCCCATACCAGGCATACATACGAGGCTCCGCTTCAACCGCGTGGAAGGATTTGCCCCCGGATTGGCCGTAAAAATCGAACGGGAGCGCCTGAAGATCGAGGGCCACGGAAGATGGAGCCAGGCGCGATCAAGCCGCGAACTCGAACAACCCTGGAGCTATGGAACGAGGGGCAGCGTCCGCCTGGGGTCCAGAAAACGCAAGACGCTCGGCGTATCGTATTCCGACGGAATCGAAAGCCGCTTCGGAGGCGAGGGCGGGTATCAATTGACCCTGTCCCCGTCCACCCTGTTCAGTCTTTTGGGAAGCGGGGATTATTCCGACTATCTTCGCAACCGGCGCGTACGCGCGTTCGGAAGCTACGCAATCAGCGAACGTTTCGACGTTGCGCTTGCCGCGTCCCGCGAAACGCCCCGTCCGGTAGAAGCCATCACCGCCTACGATCTCCTGGGCAAGTCAGGCGCTCCCCGCCCGAATCCGCCGGTTTCCGATCATCGGTTGCATTCGGTTGCGCTCACCGGATCGTATTTTTTCTTCGATATAGCGAGCGACATGGTTTTAGTGCCCCGTTTTTCGTTTGGCAACGCGAACCTCGAAATCGAATACGGAAAGCTGGAGGGCGCCGAAAACCCTTACCTACGCCTTGGCGGCGACGTCTTCTTGAATTTCGACACCTTTTTCTCGCGACGCCCCCTGCCGAACACGCTCTCTGTTCGCGTGACGGGAGGCACCCGCTTCGGAGATTTGCCCATTCATCGTTTCGGAAGGATACTCGGCAGCATAGGAAGCACGCGGTCCTTCGGCGCGCTGCATACGCAAACCGGACGCCCGTACGAGGGAGACCAGTATGTCGGATTCTTTTGGGAACATAATTTCCGGACGATTCCTTTCGAATTGCTTGGCCTGCGGGCTTTGGCGAAGCGAGGCTATGGCGTCATCGTCGGCGGAGGCCACGCCTACGCCCAGGTATCTTCTTCTCCCCTTGTCGCGCGACCCGATCTGCATCTGTCCCCAGAGAGAATGCACCACGAAATAACCGTTTCGCTCAATGGAATCGCAGGCTTCTTGCGCGTGTTTTTCGCGCGCCGCCTCGACAAACCGGATCACAGCGTCGGCTTTGGCTTCGGCGCTGCTTTTTTGTAACCTCGGCGGCTTCCGTTCGTACATCCCCGCATTGCCTTTTCGTTCTCGCCAGCCTGTTGTCCCATGTTCCGCAAACTGCTTTTTGTCGCGCTCCTCGGGGCTTCGGCGACCCCGGTCCAGACCCAGGCCCAGGAGGCCGAGCATGTCGTCCGCGGACGAGTCCTGGACGCGCAAACCGGGGAATCCCTGCCGTCCGCCAACATTCGCATCGAAGGAACGTATCGGGGAACCATCACCAATGCGGACGGCGACTTCGAAATAGCCCTGCCCGAACTGCCCGCCGAACTCCTGTTCCGCTACATCGGCTACGAATCGCAGCGGCGAACCATTGCGGGCCGCGCCGAACAATACGTGGAAATCCGCTTGCAGCCCACCACCTACCAGATGCCGGAAATCGTCGTTACGGACGAAAACCGCGCCATCGGCATCATGCGCTGCGTCATCGACCGAAAGCAGGAACGCCGCGCCGCGCTCGCCTCCTACGCCGCAGAAGCCTACACCCGGTTCACCGTGTCGAACGATACGGGCGTCGTGGCCATCGTCGAAACGCTCAGCGACGTGTTCTGGGACAAGGAGCGAGGCATGCGCGAACTCGTCAAATCCCGGCGGCAAACCTCGAATCTGGATCTGGACCTGGTGGCGTACCTGCCCGCCGCGCTGCTCATGGCCAATCTCTACGACGACAATATCCCCCTGGTCGGGTACAATTTCACCGGGGTGACGCACCCGAATGCGCTGGATGCCTACCGCTTCTCGCTACAGGATACGCGGCTGCTGGACGACCGCCTGGCGTACGACATCGCCGTGGCCCCGAGGACCCGCCTGGGCACCGCTTTCACCGGAACCATCTCTGTGCTGGCCGACGAATGCGCCCTGCTCGAAGTGGCGCTCGAACCCGGAGACGCCTTTCTGTTTCCGCCGCCCATAGAAAATGTGGACGTTACGCTCTACCAGCAATACGACGCTTTCGACGACAGCGCATGGCTTCCGGTCGATTTTCGGGGCAAGATGGCTATAGACGTCTCCTTTGGCCCGCTGCTGACGTTTCCGACCTTCCATGTCCGGCAAATCTCCAGCATAACCCATTACGATCTGCAAGCCGCCCTCCCGGATTCGCTCTACGCCGAAGGGAAATACATGGGCACGGACCAGGAGGCCGTCGCCGCCGACACCTTGCTGGACCGCGCAGGCGTCGCCATCCCGCTCGACGAACCGGAGCGCGTCGCTTTTGCCGGGATAGACAGCACGCTCACGTTCGACCAGGCCTTCGAGCCGGAAGGGTGGCTAACGCGCCTGCCCGGCGCAAGCGACGACGACGTGGATGCGCCAAACGACACGGAAACATCCGCCTCCCTTTTCGACCTCAATTGGCTGCAACCCCGGCTTCGATTCAACCGCGTGGAGGGATTGCATGGCGGCCTGTCCATGGAATACGAATCCAGGCGTTTGTTCGCGGAAGGAACGGGCGGCTGGAGCAGCGCGCTGGAAGAACCGTGGTCCTGGGCGATTGCGGGCGGAGCCTGGATCGGGGCGGAGCGACAGGGCTTCGTCGGCGCTACCTGGTCGCGCGGGGCGGAGCGACGGTACTACTCGCAATCGTACGGCGTATTTCCCGCATCCGTGTACAGTTTGCTCGGTTCCGGAGACTATTTCGATTATTTCCGCAACGAAAAAGTAGCGTTGTGGGGTCAATATGATCGAAACCGCGTGCGAATCACCCTTGCGGCGCAGCGCGAAACGCCTGAGTCGCTGGAAGCCGCAACGGGGTACGATCTTTTGG
Source organism: Rhodothermales bacterium (assembly GCA_022825385.1). Taxonomy (GTDB): domain Bacteria; phylum Bacteroidota; class Rhodothermia; order Rhodothermales; family VXPQ01; genus VXPQ01. The sequence continues at coordinate 11,883 of JAJDWX010000032.1, read as the reverse complement.
GCAAATCGGGCGCCCCGCGCCCGAATCCGCCGGTTTCAGAAAAGGAGCTGCGCTCCGTCTCCGCGACCGTTCGTTATGGCGACCAGGCGGACAAGCTGGCCGCGCTGTTTGGCGGGGGGCGTTACGCCGAACTGGAAATAGAAACGGGCGGCGACGCAAATGTCTACGAGGACTACCTGCGCGCCGCCGCAAATATCCGCTGGACCTTCCCAACCTTTTTCTCGCGCCGGTTTCTGCCGAACACGCTGTCCGTCCATCTCGCGGCGGGCGGGCGCCTCGGCGATTTGCCCGCGCAGCGGTTTGGAATCATAGACGGGGCCCTTGGGAACGGCTTTATTTTCGGCACGCTGCGGACGCTGGACGGGCGTCCGTACGAAGGCGACCGGCATATCGGGTTTTTCTGGGAGCATAATTTTCAAACCGTGCCCTTCGAACTGCTGGGCCTGCAAGGGCTGGCGAAGCGGGGGTACGGCCTCATCGTCGGCGGCGGCCACGCCCGAACCTGGATATCGTCTTCCGCGCCCCTCGAACGCCCCGAACTTCACCTTTCCCCGAAAGGCATGCATCATGAACTCAGCATGGCGCTGAACGGGATCCTCGGATTCCTGCAAATCGGATTCAGCCGCAGACTCGACGAACCCGATTACCACATCGGGTTCAGCGTGAAGCGCTTCCTTTAGCGCGGCCTCAGGGACCCTGACGATCCAGCACCCGGTACTGAATCGCCTCGGCAAGATGTTCGGGACGAATCGCCCGGACAGCGGCAAGGTCTGCAATGGTGCGCGCCACCTTGAGAATGCGTCCGTAGGCCCGGGCGCTCAGGCCAAGCCGCTGAATAACCGTTTTCAGAAGCTGCTCGCCCGTCGCGTCCAGCGAACAATGCTTTCGGACAAGGCGCATGGACATTTGGGCGTTGCAATGCGCCCGCGACAAGCCCCGAAAGCGCTTCCGCTGCGCCTCGCGCGCCGCGATCACCCGTTCCCGGACCGACGACGACGCTTCGGTTTCTCCGCGATGCGCGAGCGTGTCGAACGGCACGGGGAGCACTTCGAGATGCAGATCGATGCGGTCCATGAGCGGGCCGCTGATCTTCCCGATGTATCGCTGAATCTGGGCCGGCGTACACGTACAGTTTCCGTTCAGGCTGTGCTGCATCCCGCACGGACAGGGGTTCATGCTCGCGATAAGCATGAACCGGGCAGGATAGGCCACCGTGCTGCGCGCCCGGCTGATCGTTATTTTCCCTTCTTCAAGCGGTTGCCGCAACACTTCGAGGGCTTGCCGCTTGAATTCCGGCAACTCGTCCAGAAACAGGACCCCGTTGTGCGCCAGCGAAATCTCTCCCGGCATGGGGTTGCTGCCGCCGCCGCAGAGCCCGGCGTCCGAAATGGTGTGATGCGGCGCCCGAAACGGACGGCTCGTTACCACGCCCTGCTCGCTCAGCAAGCCTCCCACCGAATGAATCTGCGTCGTTTCAAGGGCTTCTTCCTGGCTCAACGGAGGCAGGATGGTGGCGATTCGGCGCGCCAGCATGGTCTTGCCGGCGCCAGGCGGCCCCACCATCATGGCATTGTGCCCGCCCGCCGCGGCCACCTCCAGCGCCCGCTTCACATCCTGCTGCCCCCGCACGTCCGAAAAGTCGCAATCCGCCAAAGGGGATTCCCAAACCAGCGCCCGAGCGTCTCCGCGAAATGGCGTCGGCGCGCCGGACGCTTGCTTCAAAAAAGCATGGCCTTCGCGGATATTCGCCACGGGAAGCACCTCCATATCGCTGACCAGAGAAGCCTCCCTTGCGTTGCCGGAAGGCACCATCACCGCCGTCATGCCTTCTTTTCTGGCGCGCATCACCATGGGCAAGACGCCCCGAATCGGGCGTACGTCGCCGTTCAGCGCCAATTCTCCGACAACGCATGTACGCGCCAGCGCTTCGCCGCGCGCGTCCGGCATGTGCGCCGCCAGCAACCCCATCGCGATCGGGAGGTCGAACGCGGCGCCTTCTTTTCTGAAGTCGGCGGGGGCCAGGTTGATGGTGATTTTGCCGTGCGGCAACGGAATGCCCGTATTCTGAAATGCGGCATAGATGCGGTCGCGGCTCTCCCGAACGGCCCCGTCCGGCAGGCCAACCACGGCGTAACTGGGCAGGCCCGTGGAAATGCTGGTTTCAATCTCGACGGGCAGGGCGTCTATGCCGCGGGTGGCGGCGCTCCGAACGTGCGAAAGCATAGAGAGGGTTCGCGGTTGGTGAAACATAAACGAATCTCCCTATAGACCCGAAAAACGCGCAAACATAACCTGCAAGCCGCATATTTCTTACTTTTGGACTATCCGCACCCCTCGCAGCCTCTGAGCTTCCCGGATTTAATCAGAGTATCCCCATGACGTACGGCATTACAGGCAATACGCACAAGAACCGCCTCTGGAAACCGGTGGCGGAACTGGTTTCCTGGCTGGAGGGCGAAAGGCTTTCCTACAATCTGAACAGCGACCTGGCCCGCGGCCTGGCCGAGCGCAACCTGGCGCCCGCCGCGCGCTGCGCATCCGCCGCTACGCCCGATCTGGCGCAGGAATCCGACATGATCCTGTCGTTCGGCGGCGACGGCACCCTGCTGACAAGCGCCCAGGAAGCCGGAACGCACGGAACGCCCATTCTGGGAATCAATATCGGGCGGCTGGGATTTCTGGCCGATATCGAGGTAACGCAGCTTCGGGACGCGATTCGGTCCTTCGAACGAGGCGCCTACCGAATCGAGGAACGCCTTCCGCTCGCGGCGCGGGTGCAAACGCCGGATGGCGACCGGGGATACTGGGCGCTCAACGAATTCGTGCTGGAGCGAAGCGGCTCGGCCGGACTCATCTCCATCCGCACCGTCGTGGACGGCGTACGCCTGAACGACTACTGGGCCGACGGACTGATCGTCGCCACGCCGACCGGCTCGACCGCCTATTCCATGTCCGCAGGCGGCCCGATCGTCGTCCCCGGAAGCGAGGTGTTCATTCTGTCTCCGCTTGCCCCGCACAGCCTTACGATTCGCCCCATCGTATTGCCCGCCGATTCGGTCATCGAGGCCGAAGTATCCAGCGAAGACACGCCGTACGTGCTGGGATTCGATGGCCACAGCCAACCCTTCCACCCCGAGGAAGGCCCCGTAACGTTCCGGTTCGCCCGAGCCAGCCACCGGGTACGCCTCGTCAAGTTACCCGAACAGCACTACTTCCACACGCTTCGCTCCAAATTGATGTGGGGGGCTTGATAAAAAAACCGATCCGCCAAAAAAACCGGCACAATCGGCGCGGACGGGGGAGCGTCGTTCGGAACAGGCGCGCAAGCGGTGGTCAGGGACGGAATCGAACCGCCGACACACGGATTTTCAGTCCGTTGCTCTACCAACTGAGCTACCTGACCGGAAAGGGCGTATTGTACGTGCCTTCGCCGGAACGGTTTCTTCAGGATACGCTATCAAAACCGCTTCGCCCGGCGCGCCCCTCGCAGCCTCTCGTCTTGGCGGACGCAACCAGCGTACGGACAGACTCGCCTTCGTTCGGCGGCGTAATTTTTTTTCGCCGGCAGGTTATATTCGGCCCTTTTATGTGTCTATAGGGGTGCATCAGAGATGATGTGCGCGTTACGGAGGAACCGGCGCCGCCTCCGGGCAAGGGGCGGCGCCCGGTTCAATCTTCGCGCCCCGGCGGCGCGCGCCTGCATCCCGACGACACAGGGAAAAATTTTTCTAAAACGATACTTCGACCGTAACGCGAAGCATCCTGTTTTTTCGTTTGCCGACCAGTTCGTCGTCGGGGTAATCATCCGACTTGATCTCCGAGCCGAACCACCACAGATTGGGAATGACGCGCACGTTTTCGTGGGGAGAGAAAGCGATTCCCGCCAACGCCAGCGTTTCGTTAAGCAACGGGTCGTCGGAATACGTTGCCGCGAAATCGTCGTCGTTCCTCGTCAGGTCCAACCGACCCACGAATTCCGCCCGCGGATGGACCTTCGCCGATCCGAACGCGCTGAGGCCAATAATGCGCATGGTTGGTTCGTGCTTTTGCCGTATTTCTACGTATCCAGCCTCGTTTTCGTTGCTTCTTACGGTGGTCGCGTAGGTCTCATCCAGCCATGTTAATTCATAGCGGAAGGCTTCCAGGCCAAATCGGAGCCTGTCCCCCTCGTATCCTCCAAACACGGACATCCGCGTCTCGCGGCGAGATATGAAGATATCCTCTTGCGGCGCGAGCTGGTGCTTTCCGTAATCCACGCCCGCCGAGAAGACCAGTTTGCCGGACGGGTGGATGGAAATTCGAGCGTACCCCTTCTTGTATTTGTCGCTGTCTGCGCGATTGCCCTCGCCGTTGGCCAACATCGCCGCATAGCGAACCAGGTCGCCGCGCACGGGAACAGGGCCGTCAAAACGAATTCCGAAATCCCGGGACGAATTGATCCCCTGCACGTCAAGAATGGTTTTTTCCAGGCTGCGGAAGCCCCAGACGCCCTCCGATAACTGAAACGCCGGGGGCGGCATTACGCCCATTCTGGCGGAATGATCGCCAGCGTACTTCCAATCGATCCACATATCTTTCACAAAGGGTACCGGCCCGCCGCTCCCCACTTTGCTATCGCTGGCCTCCAGCCGGAAGCGGGCCTTGAAACGCTCGGAAATCGCCGCGTCGGTCGTCAGGTACAGCCTTCTGTACGTGAACCCGTGAAATGCGTCGTTGATGGTTGCGTCCCGGTCGCTGTCCCACAGCGTATCTTTGGGATTTTGCCACAAAAAAGTCTCGTCGTCGTCGGCAAGCCGGTAAAAATAATCCACGTAGCCCAGGCCGCCGATTTTCACGACGGGCCAGGTTCGCCCGGTTTGCGCTGCGACGTCGCTCGCGAAAAACAGCATACACAAAAAGACGCCGGGCAGGATGCGAAGCAGGGCTGAAACCATAACGCGGTCCTTGCCGGGCATATCCTTTTGGGGAAGCATGGGCATGAAATCTCTCCGGGTAATGAGAAGAGGAATGAGCAATACGAAAATTTCTCAAAGTTCGACGATCTCCGCCAGCCATGCAAGCGCATACGCCCGATTCTGCGGACAGACCCTGATTTTTTTTCGTTAGCAGGTTATATCCGGCCATTTTATGTGTCTATAGGGGCGCATCAGGTATGATGCCTGCGTTAAGGCCAAGCCGGCGCCGCCTCTGGGGGTTGGGGCGGCGCCCGGCTTCGGCCCTTGATTCCGCCGCCGGGAAACAACCGCCTCGCAAACGCATACCCGGACCTTAAGGGGCTTGCGCCCCCAATAAACGCCCGCTTTTGCCTTGCACATTCTTCTTGCAATTCCCGTCAAGGCGGAACCGTAGCGCATTTTCCGGGTACAGCGCCCGTACTTTGTTGGTCCGGTAGTTCAGTTTGGTTAGAACGCCTGCCTGTCACGCAGGAGGTCGCGGGTTCGAGTCCCGTCCGGACCGCTTATGCAGCAGCTTGACGCAACGGACTGGCGTACGCTGCTTTCGGCATGGTTTTACGCATTTTCCGGTTCGGCAAGCGGCGTTCGACGCTTCGACAGGATATGCTCGGTACGCTTGACTGACCCGCGCTATTCGGCGCGCAGGGTTTCAGCCAAGGCCGTTACGGTATAAATCGCAAGGCGGCGAACAAGAGCCCCGCTACAGTGAAGGCCGTACCCACTACCCAGCGCACAAGCCGGACTTCAAGGGCGCTTATTTTCGCCTCCACAGTGCTTATTTTCGCCTCCACAGCGCTTATCTTCACCTCCACAGCGCTTATTTTCACCTCTACAAAATCTTTTGTGGCGGTTTCCCCGTGCTGTTTCTCCACGGCGTTCGCAATCGCTTCGGCGTGCGCTTCGGCCTGAGCCTGCTCGACCCCTGCCGCAGAAAGCTTGCGGGCTATGGCAAGTGTATTGACCATGGCTTGTGCAGATGGTTACAAAGGATAATATATCGTTCGCAGCGCTTTGTTTCGCGCTTGCCCGTACTATTCGGCCCTGGCCGGGCGCGAAGGCCGAACCAGACGCCGGCCTCGGATGAGGCGCGGCGCCGGCTCGGCCCTGGCAAAGACATCCTGACCGATGTGCCCCTATAGACACATAAAATGGCTGGATATAACCTGCTAACGAAAAAAATATTGTGAAAATATTGCGAAGTCGCGCGCATTACGAAAGCGCGATCTGCATATCCATCACATTCGTATGCGTTGGGCCGGTCTGGAGCAATCCCGGCGTCCTTTTCCAGAATTCGTACGCGTCGTTCCGGGCAAGAAACGCCGACGGATCCAACCCCTGCCGCCGCGCTTCGACCGCCGTATCCGGGGTAGCGATCGCCCCGGCGGCGTCCACAGGACCGTCTCGTCCATCCGTCCCCGCGCTCATCAGGCTTATGTCCTGCGCCGCTCCCGCCATGCGAAGGGCGGCGGCCAGCGCAAGTTCCTGATTTCGCCCGCCCAGCCCATCTCCCCGAACCGTTACAGACGTCTCGCCGCCCCACAGCAGACACGATCCGGGTTCCTCGTTCAGGAGGCGACGCGCCATGGCCGCTCCAACCTCCCGCGCCTCTCCGGACAAGGCGTCGGTAACGATCCGGGCGCGATATCCCAGCGTACGCGCTTTCTTCGCGGCCGCCTCCAGCGCCGTCCGTACGTTGCCAAGCAATACGGCGCGCACCCGTCCAGGCGCTCCCGCAGGTTGCTCCGGTCGTCCGGCGAGGCCCTCTACATACCGCCAGACGCTCGCCGGAACCTGATCGCCGTATCTTTTCAGCACATCCAGCGCGTCCTGCGCCGTATACGGATCGGAAAGCGTAGGACCGCCGCCAATCACATACATATGCTCTGCATCGTCGCCCGGCACATCGGAAAGGCACAACGTCAGCACGTCGGCAGGCGCCGCCGCCCGCGCCAAACCGCCGCCGCCCGTCTGCGAGATGCGCCGCCGCACCTTGTTTATCGCGTGAATGTCCGCCCCCGCCACGAGCAACCGGCGAAAAGCCTCGCGGGCGTCCTCCATGGAAATACCCCGCGGAAAGAGGGCGCATAAGGAAGAGCCGCCCCCCGAAGCAGGGACAATCGCCAGATCGTTCGGACCCAGCCCGGACACGACGTCCAGCAAGGCCCGCGCAGCCTGTTCGCTACGCTTGTCCGGCAATGGATGCCCCGCCTCGATCACGCGGCAAGGCCCCGACAACGCATCGGATGCAATAGCCCCTGCTCGATGCTTGTAGCCATAAGGAACCACCGCCCGGCCCGCATGCATCCTGCGCCCAAGGCGCCGCCGCAACGCAGCAAGCATCGCCATGGACGCCTTTCCCATCCCCGCCGCCACGATTTTGTCGTATTCGGCAAGCGGACGAGGCAGTTCGGCTTGCCAATCCGTCTGGTCCAGCAAGGCGTCCGCCTGCACCGCGACAATCCCTGCCTGGAAAATCTGCAAGGAATCCCTCGCCCGACCGGCAAAAGAAGCCCGCATCGCCGATCCCTCGGGCGGAAGAGAAAGCGGGGGCGCATTCAGAGGCAGCGCGGCAAAGGGATCGTCCCGCATGACGGCTTCATTTTTTCCGGGACTGCCCGTAGTACGCCGCAGGGCCGTGCTTGCGCAAAAAATGCTTGTCCCGAAGCGCGTCGTCTATGGCGGCGGCCTCCGGGCGAAGGGCCCGCGTCCGCCACGCCATACAAGCCACGGTTTCGAGCGCAAGCGCATTCTCCACAGTCTCGTCGGCATGCGCTCCCCAGGCAAACGGCCCGTGGCAAGCCACCAGCGCGGCGGGAATCTCCAGCGGGTCTATTCCCCCCTCCTCGAAACGCTCGACAATGACGAGACCCGTATTGCGTTCGTACGCCTGGGCAATCTCGTCCTTGCGCATCCGCCGCGTCACGGGAATGCTTCCCCGGAAATGATCGGCATGGGTCGTCCCGAAACAGGGAATGGGCTGCTCGGCCTGCGCCCAGGCCACGGCGTACCGGGAATGGGTATGCGCGATCGCGCCAAGACGCGGCCAGGCCCGGTACAGCGCCCGATGCGTGGGCGTATCCGAAGAGGGACGCAGCGCGCCTTCGACTACCTTGCCCGTTTCCAGAGACACAACGACCATATCGTCCGGGGCAAGCCGGGCGTACGGAACCCCGCTCGGCTTGATCGCCATGACCCCGGCCGGAGCGTCCGCCACGCTGGCGTTGCCCCAGGTCCTTTCCGCCAACTCCTCGATGTCGAGATTGGCCCGCCACGCTGCTTCCTTCAGTTCGGCGTACGTCGCGCTCATGTCCGCACCTCGTCGCGCAAGGCCAGCAGGGATTTCATTACGTCGAACAGACAAGGCGCTTCCCGCCCGCCCGAAACGCCGCCGCCATCTGTCGTCTCCGTTCCCGCGCCAAAGGCGTCGTGCAACCGACGATACAAGGCGTACAAACGATCATAGACGCCGCGGCGCTCCGGATCCGGCTCGAACACATGCGAACGCACGCCCGTCATGGCCCGCATGGCCGACGGAAAATCGGCGTGCCCGCCCGCCGAAGCGCCCGCCGCCACGGATGCGCTCACGGCGGCGCCCAGCGCGCAGGTCCGGGCGCTGCGCGAAATCATAATCGGGCGTCCCATCACATCTGCATAAATTTGCATTACCAACGCGTTCTTGTCCGATATGCCTCCGCAGTTGACGATGCGCTCGACCGGCGCGCCATACGCCTCGAAACGCTCCATGATGCGGCGCGCCCCGAAAGCCGTCGCCTCGATCAGGGCCCGATACATTTCCCCCGACGTACTGTGCAGCGTCAACCCCACGATCATGCCGGTCAGGCGGGGATCCGCAAGAATCGTGCGGTTGCCGTTGAACCAGTCCAGCGCCAGGAGCCCGCTTTCGCCGGGATACAGCCGGGCGGCTTCCTCCGTGAGCGCTTCGTGCCCCCTGCCGTCCGGGCGGATCTGACGCACGAACCAGTTGAAGATGTCGCCCACCGCAGACTGTCCGGCCTCCATCCCGTAGTGCCCGGGCAATACGGATTCCGGCACGATTCCGCACAATCCGGGAATGTCTCCGGGGTTCTCATCGAGCGGCGCCGCCATCAAATCGCAGGTAGACGTGCCGATGATCTTGACCAGCGTGCCGGGCGCGATCCCCGATCCCACCGCGCCCAGGTGCGCGTCGAAGGCGCCCACCGCGACGGGGACGCCGACGGGCAAGCCCAGCCGCCCGGCCCATTCGGGGGTCAATTCGCCCGCCGCCTGCGACACATTGAACGCTTCGTCGGGGAGCGTCCTGCGTACGCGCAGCAACGCTTCGTCCAGCGAACCCAGAAATTCCTCGTCGGGATAGCCGCCCCAATCCGTATGAAACATCGCCTTGTGTCCCGCCGCGCAGATCGACCGCTTCAGCCTCTCCGGCCGCTCCGAGCCGGAAAGCATCGCCGGAATCCAGTCTGCATGCTCCACCCAGGTCCAGGCGGCTTCGAACACGTCGGGAGCCACGCGCAAGCAATGCCATATCTTCGCCCAGAACCACTCCGAACTGTACGCCCCCCCGCATTTTGCAAGGTATTCCGGGCGCATCGCGCGGGCGCGGTCCGTAATTTCGCGGGCTTCCGCATGCCCCGTGTGATCTTTCCAAAGCCAGGCCTGCGCTTCCAGACGATCCCGAAACCGGCCCGACAGGCCCAGCGGAACGCCTTCCCGGTCCACCGGAATCGGGGTAGAGCCGGTGGTATCGACCCCGATCCCTATCACGCGGGCGGCGTCGAAGGCGTCGTCTTCCCGCGCCGCGGCGTCCAGGGCGGCAGCAATGCTCCGCTCGACGCCCCGTACGTAATCCCCGGGATGTTGCCGGGCCAGGTCGGGCCGGTCCCGATCCAGCAACACGCCCTCGTCGCCGGAGGGATACTCGAAAACGCCCGTTCCCGCCTCGCGGCCCGTGGCCACGTCCGCCACCAGCGCGCGCACCGAGTTGGTGCCGAAATCCAGTCCTATGGCGTATGCGGAAGCCATGCGATGCGGGACGCGCCCCGGTTAATGCGCAAGGAGCCACTCGGCCACGCGCAGGTTGAAATCTTCTATGCGCTCCCAGTGAAAAGCATGCCCCGCCCCCGGATACATATGCAATTCCGCATTGGGAATCCCCGCAGCCACTTCTTCGACCATCCAGGGCGGCACAAAAATATCCTGCTCGCCCCCGAGAACCAGCGCGGGCGCCGTAATCTGCGGCAGCGCGGCCAGCGCATTGTGTTCGATGCAGGCATGGGCCTGTCCCTCCAACCCATGCAAGGGCTGCGGATCCTCGCCCACGGATGCGTGCGTACGCCCATTGATCAACTCGGCGTACCCTTCAATATCGTCCCAGGTGCCTTTCGAAAAAATGAGGAGCTGGATGTATTCCATGAACTCTTCGGGCCGCAGCCGCGCCTTGATGGCCATCAAGTGCCGAAAAATACTGGCGGCGTAGCGGTCGCAGCGCGCCCAGGGACACATTAACACGAGCGAACGCACCCGGTCGGGATGACGGATAGCCAATTGCTGGGCAATGATGCTTCCCATCGATACGCCCACGACTGGGACTCGCTCCAGTTGCAGGGCGTCCAGCAAGCCCGCCATGTCGTCCGCCATCTGGGGGCTCGTATACGCCCCGCCGGGTTTGGAGGAGCGGCCCACCCCCCGGTTGTCCGGCATGACGCACCGAAAATGCGCTTTCCAGGCCTCCTTGTGGGCTTCCCATACGGAACCCGGGGCCGTAATGCCCATAATCATGAGGAGCGGCGGGCCGTCGCCGGCTTCCCCGTAATACATATCGATACCGTTCGTCTGGACAACAGGCATTTTTGATTGCAGAATCAGGAAGAGGAAAGAAAATGGATTACGAATCCGACAGGGCGGGCAACAACGTATCCCGAATCCATCGGCCGTCGTGGCGGGTCACCCCGTCGGGGTCCTCGACCGCCTCGGGGCCTTCGTCCTCGCAAATGATCCACCCTTCGTACCCCTTTCGAAGGAGCCAGTTCGTAATGCCCGCAAAATCGATCTTTCCGGCCCCCATCACGACGAACTCCGGGTTTCCGTCCCAGTCCTTGTAATGCACATGGTTTACGAGGCTTTCGTACTCCTGCATCTTGGCGAGCGGGTCCATGCCCCCGTTGGCGATATGCCCGACGTCGGGCGTCCAGCCGGTAACGGACGCGTCAAGGTTCTCCAGCACGACGCGATAATCTTCTTCGGTGCGATGAATGGACGCATGCGGAGAATTGGGATGAAACGTGGCGACGACCCCCGCGTCGGCGGCGCGGCGCGACGCCGCGTTGACGTTGGACACCAGGTTTTTTTGGCGGACGGCAAGGTCGTGACGGCCCGTAGGAAGCTGTACCGTGCACAACAAGGCCCCGGGAAAGCGTTGCAATAGCCGGATCGTTTGGTCGGCCTGCCGCCGCTCCGCTTCCGTTTCTTCGGGACCATTCCATTCGAGTACGAGCGCCACGGCGGCGAGCGCCATGCCCGCCTCGCGGAGTTCGTCTTCGAGGCGCGCCGGGTCGGACAAATCGCCCATCCAGGAGTGCACCGGCTCAATGCCCGCAAAGCCCGCCTCCGAGGACACGCGAATCATATGGTCAAGGCGGTTCGCGTAGGCCCTGCCCTCTTCTTGCATGAACCAGGTATACACCTCGGCGCCGAAACGAAAGGGGAGCGTGCACGTGCCGGACATAGGCAAAAGCGTAAGAAAAGGTGTAAGATTATGCCTGGAGCGAGCGGAAAGCGCGCAAAATGGTTAGCTGTGACCTCTCAATAGGTTGCTCATTATCTCCGGATTTCCGAATTTATTAGGCACATCCAATCGCAATCCATGGGTAGGTCCGCATGAAAATACACAAAAATTCCCGATTGACGCCGAAAGGTCGAGAGCTTCTGG
>JAJDWX010000043.1 GCA_022825385.1 Rhodothermales bacterium | reverse complement strand
TTCACCAGAAGCTCTCGACCTTTCGGCGTCAATCGGGAATTTTTGTGTATTTTCATGCGGACCTACCCATGGATTGCGATTGGATGTGCCTAATAAATTCGGAAATCCGGAGATAATGAGCAACCTATTGAGAGGTCACAGCTACCTGTGGCCGGACATCGAAATAGCGTCCGACGGGGCGTTTATGCATCTCGCCTTTTCGCCCACCGAGAATCCGCATGAAAAGGTGTTCCGATACACAGGAACCGCGCGGGTTGAGACCGTCGCAGTCGAGACATTCAAGAAGGCCGTGGACGAATTCGCCTGCGTGGTGCTCGAACGCCTCGACCAAGCCAATATCCGCGATACCAACCTGCATGTTATCTGGCGCCAGCTGGAGCGAGAACGCAACGACGAGGCCTCGGCGGCTTTCCGTCGTATGGAAGCGATACTGGGGCACGACCCCGGCAAAGGAGATGACCGCGCAATACGGCAATGTCTTTCGGACGCCGCACGATCAGGACACGGCGCCATAGCCGATTTTCCGGCAAGTGGGCCATCTCCCCTTGCCAGGCGAATGAGCGGCAAGGAACCCGCTTGATCCGTCCGCTTCTCGCGCCTTGCATCCCGGCATCGGCGAAGCGAAAAACCCCTGCAAGGCACCCGGCGAGCCTTCAGATCCGCCCTTCCAGATACGCCTTGCGGGTCTTTTCGTCGAATCGTTCGATGGCGTAGCGGAGCATGGTTCGGGGCATGCGCCGGTAATGCCGCCGCAGAAACGCCTCTTCCGCGGCGCGGTCCTGCTTGCCCACTTCGCGCAGCATCCATCCGACGGCCTTGTGGATCAGGTCTTCCTTGTCGTTTAGCAGTTGTTCGGCGAGGATCAGCAATTCCTCGAAGCCGCCCCGCTTGATGTACCAGTAGGTAGCAAGCACCGCAATGCGGCGTTTCCACAGGCTCTCGTCGCGGGCCCACGCGAAAAGCAGGTCCTTCTCCCCCGCCGCCAGATGCGCGCCGACAATCTTTGGCGCAGAGGCGTCTACCAGGTCCCAGTTGTTGACGTACTCGACCCGTTTCAGGTAGAGATCGAACGCCGCTTGCTTTTGCGCGGCGTCCCCCCGTTCGTACCGCCGGACCAGGATGAACAGCGCGCACAGCCGATCTTCGTGCCAGGGCGACATGAGCAGTTGCTCCGCCACAGACATATCCGCCGCGTCGCAAGCGCGGGCCAGTTTGCGGAGCACGGGGACGCGGATGCCCCGAAACCGGTCCCCTTCCCCGTATTCGCCCGGCCCGGTGCGAAAAAAACGCGCCGAATGGGCGGCGATGTCGGGATTGCCCTCCGCCTCAAGCCGGGCCTGTATTGTTGCAAGGGTCATGGGGGCTATCTGACAAGAAAAATGTTACGGGGCAAACATTTCCTGCAATACCGTAAGCACATGAAACATAGTTGAGGCAGATATTTTTCCGATACGGCGAATCATGCGCTGCTGGTCAATGGCTCTCAACTGATCTACCACAATAAAACCATCTTTTTCATGAAATCTGCACGGAATGCGAAATGGATACGGGTGGCATCCCGTAGTCATTGGCGCCACGAGAAACGTTTGGAGATGAATATTGATGTCATCGGGAGATACCACTACGCATGGTCGCGTTTTTCTGATTTCCCGCCCTTGAGTAGGATCCAGCGACACCAGGTATACGTCTCCCCGCTGGGGGCCATTCATTCCCATTTCCACTCGGATTCGTCAAATTCTGTCGGGACCGGGTTATCAAGAAGGACATCTTCTCCTCGCGAACGAATTTCTTCCGCTGCTTCGGCCCACCCGGCGCGTGGCAAGGAGGTACGCTCAATGAGCAAGCCTGAATCCACCACGCGCATCTTGAGGGGGCCTTCCAGCTTTGCGGCCTCAATAACTGGTTTGGGAATGCGAATCCCCTGGGAGTTTCCGATCGGAACGATTTTTACCTTCATGGCGTGCCCTCGCTTGGTGCGTTATAGCATACAGTAACTACAAAGTTGCATAAACGACAGTTCCTGTCAAAAGGCCGTTGAGGCCTCTCCGTACTGCCCGGATTGATCCGCCAAAATGCGCTGTGATGTAGCAAGGGTCGCCAAAATACGATTTTTCGGAGACGGCGTCGCAATACCCGTCCGGCCGTCCGGTCCGGGGAACCTTGTTCGGCAATTCGCCATTTCACCCGTTGGAATATCGTTATTTCCACCTTTAATATTTTTGTATTTCTGCCGTTTTAATACTTATATTACTGCCGTTATATTTGTTTCTTTTATGCCGATAAGCCATGGACTACATCCCCCGAATCATCGACAAGGAACTGAAGGATCAACTGGAATCCGTGGGCGCGGTGGTGATAGAAGGACCGCGGGCGTGCGGCAAAACGGAAACTGCCCGGCAGATCACCGCCAGCGAAGTCTTGCTGGACGTGGACGAGAATGCGCGTGCGCTTGCGGCCATTGAACCGGCGCACATTCTCGCGGGCTCCACGCCGCGCCTGATCGACGAGTGGCAGCTGGGGCCGTCCGTCTGGAATCATGTGCGAAGAACCGTGGACGAGCGCCGCGCGCCCGGGCAATTTATTCTCACCGGCTCTGCAATTCCCGCGGACGATATAACAAGGCATACCGGGGCCGGGCGCTTGACTCGCCTTCGCATGCGCCCTCTCTCCCTTTTTGAAACCGGGCATGCTTCTGGCGCCATCTCAATGCAAGCGCTTCTTGAAGGCGTTTCCCCCAATGCTCCAGAGGCGAGAATACCGATTGCTACGCTCGCAGAACGAATCTGCCGGGGGGGCTGGCCCGGCAATCTGAACAAAACTACGGACCAGGTTTTGCGAGCAAACCGGGATTATCTCAATGAAATCCGACGGGCGGACATTGCAAATGGAGACGGCAAACGAAGAAATCCGGCGAAAATCGGATTATTACTGCGCTCTCTTGCTCGCAACGTGGCGACGCCTGCCGCCGTCTCGACGCTGGCGTCGGATATGAGCGAAGGCAACAGTTCCGGGATGAAGCCCCATACAGCGGCTCAATATCTCGAAACGCTGGAACGGATTATGGTGGTGGAAAATCAGCTGGCCTGGGCGCCGCGCCTGCGATCCCGTTCCGTACTCAGAACCCGGCCCGTCCGGCACTTCACGGACCCGTCGCTTGCCGTGGCGGCACTGCGTCTGACTCCGAATCGCTTGCTGAAAGACCTGCAACTCTTCGGTTTTCTCTTCGAATCCCTGGTCATTCGGGATTTGCGTGTTTACGCCCAGGCAGCCGATGCCGAAGTGTATCATTATCGCGCCAGCGACGGGCTGGAGGCAGACGCCATCGTCCAGGCGATGGACGGACGCTGGGCGGCCTTTGAAATCAAACTGGGCGGCAAGCGCGTAGACGAAGGCGCGCGCAACCTGCTAAAACTGGCGCAGCGCGTGGATCGGGAGCTGTGTGGCGCGCCTTCCATGCTGGCCGTCATCGTTCCGTCGGGATACGGATATATGCGCCCGGACGGCGTGGGGATTATTCCAATAGGCGCCCTGGGGCCATAATAGCGCGGCGGCGTTTCCTCTGTATAATAGAGGAGAGAAAATCCGCTGGCGCAAATTGAGCGCTCACTTGACAAGAACCATCGTGCGGACAACCTCTTTGTCTCCTGTATGCAAGCGGTACGCATAAACCCCGCTTTGCAGATCGTCTCCATGAAAACGCGCTGCGTGACGGCCCGCGGGCTGAAGTTCGTCAACCAGCGTCGCCACCTCGCGTCCTAACAGGTCGTATACTGCAAGACGAACCATGCCTGCACGGGGCAGCGCATAGCGTATCGTCGTCTCTGGATTGAACGGATTTGGATAGTTGCCCAGCAGCGCCACCTCGGCGGGCAATTCCTCCCGTTCGGCGCTTGTCGGACCCGGCGGCAACGTTGCGGTTACCGCCGCGGAACGCCCGCCGCCGTGCATGTTCGCCGCGCGCATTTCGAACGTATAGGTCGAGCCGTTCGTAAGGTCTGCGACTTTGTAACTACTCTCATTCGCGGCGCCGGGACCGCTGTCGGGAATGTCCATCCACTCGCTGAAGGCGCCCCCATCCTCCTGATGCCTGTATGCATAGCCGATAATCTCCGATCCTCTGTCATCGGTCGGAGCTTCCCAGGACAACAACACATGCCTATTGCTGGCGAGGGCCATGAGGTTGACTGGCGCATCGGGCACCACCGAAGCCCATTCGAACACATCCCACAGCCGAATCGCGTTATCCAATCCTCCAGAGGCTAATGTAGCGCCATCGGGAGCAAAGGACACACTGGTAACACTGCTTTTATGTCCTCTAAGCGTAGCGATGTTTTCTTTTGTCTCCACATCCCAAAGTTTGACGCTGTCATCATGTAATCCAGAAGCAAGCATCGTTCCATCGGGAGAAAAGAACACGCTGTGAATAAAAGACACAGTGTGAACAAAAGTTGTATGCCCTCTAAGGGTAGCGATGTTTTCTTTTGTCTTCATATCCCAAAGTTTGACTGTCTCATCATGTGATCCAGAAGCAAGCATCGTTCCATCAGGAGAAAAAGACAAGGAGCTAACTATGCCTTTATGCCCCCGAAGAATAGTAATATTTTCTTTTGTGGATATATCCCATAGCCGAATCGTGTAATCCCATGCTCCAGAGGCTAACATAGTACCATCGGGAGAAAAGGACACGCTGTTAACGCTGCTTTTATATCCTTTAAGGGTAGCGATGTTTTCTTTTGCCTTCATATCCCAAAGTTTGATTGTCTCATCATGTGATCCAGAAGCAAGCATAGTGCCATCGGGAGAAAAGGACACGCTGTTAACGTTGCTTTTATGTCCTTTAAGCGTAGCGATGTTTTCATTTGTCTCCACATCCCAAAGTTTTATTGTCTCATCATGTGATCCAGAAGCAAGCATCGTTCCGTCGGGAGAAAAGGACACGCTGTTAACGCTGCTTTTATGCACGCTGTTAACGCTGCTTTTATGTCCTTTAAGGGTAGCGACGTTTTCATTTGTCTCCACATCCCAAAGTTTGATTGTCTCATCATGTGATCCAGAAGCAAGCATCGTTCCGTCGGGAGAAAAAGACACGCTGTTAACAGCGCTTTTATGTCCGTCGAGGCGGGTAATATGATTCTTGGATATTTCAATTAAAGTCATAAATGCCTTACCTACATCTCCATTCGTATCGACAACGTCCACGAGTATCGGGTGAACGGGATGATTCGAAAGTGTTTGGCCCTCAGCCGAAGGAAGCGTACCATCATAATCAAATTGGGCTACGCCATCCTGCATGCCTGCGAATCCGCGGCACGCATTCACTTCATAAACTCCTGTGGCGGGATGGGGCCCTTTTGTCGTAACGTGAAAAATCGCCTGATGTAGTCCCTCTGGGTCGCTGGCTTTGATTTGAACAGAGATACGTTCTGAACCAGGCGGATAGGAAATCGAAGAAACAAATTCAATGTTCGGCCGTGAGCCTTCTTCAGTGGGGATATCGGGACTGAAATAGGGATGCACAGACAAGAATCCAGCATTGCACTCAGACAATGTACCTCCTGAACTATACGACATAATATATGAATCATCACGAAAATCGTGCTGTAATCCGAAAGCGTGCCCCAACTCATGGGCGAATATTCCGATGAATCCTCCCAACAATGATTTTGGTGCATTTGTGTATGTATTAAGAATCCACGCAAATCCACCGTTTTTACTAATTCGGACACCACCACCCCCGCGTCCATTAAAAGAATGGTATTTACTGTCCAAAATTATTGCGTAAATATTTGCACGAATATCAAACATGTTGCCAATTTCATCGTACATCGCTTCTCCAGATGTATCATAATAATATTGATCGGGGTGCTGCCCGGTCATCTGATGAATCAGTGGCTCGCCCTGGTCATCGGTTTCAAAACGGAATGTTTTCTCTCCATATCCGCGTACATTCATCTGTTCGGCATAAAAAGTCTGAGTCTGCTTGATCGCTGTTTTCATCGAATCGGCCATGCTGCTGCGATGCGGGCGGTCATTCGGCGCGAAGTAGATCATTCGCACCGTGCGGGGTTCGCCCGCGTTTAAATCTCCCTGCCGCTTGGCGGCGGGGCCCTCGCCATGCTCCTCTTCTTCAAAATGGCCCGGCAGACAGAAATGCACCGTGTCGGCGGGGCTGGACGTCTGTATACCCGACAGGGACGCCAGGCCGGGGACGGACGCGCCCTGCTCAGACAAGGACGGAATAAAACCTGGGGATGAAGAGGCGTCCTGCTGTGCGTACGCATGATTTCCCCCGGACAGCAAGGCAATCGCCAAAGCTACGGAGACACGCGCGCCGGTCGGGACAGGGCGCCCAAAAATCCCCCGAAAACGTTTCAGGCGCAAGGCGTTCGAGAGCACGAATACGCTGGAGAGGCTCATGGCGGCGGCAGCGAACATGGGAGACAAAAGATGGCCGGTAAACGGGTACAGCGCCCCGGCGGCAACCGGTATCAACGCTACATTGTAAGCGAACGCCCAGAAAAGGTTTTGCCGGATATTGCGGAGCGTGGCTTGCGCCAGCGCGCGGGCGTTCGCCAACCCCCTCGGGTCGGCGGACATCAGGATTACGTCGCCGGACTCGATGGCGACGTCCGAACCCGTTCCCATGGCCACGCCCACGTCGGCATGGGCCAGCGCCGGCGCGTCGTTTACGCCATCTCCCGTAAACGCCACGCGCCGTCCCGCCTTCCGGTATTGCTGTACGGCCTCGGCCTTCCCTTCCGGGAGTACGCCCGCCGCCACCTCGTCGACGCCCAGTCGGGCGGCAACGGTTTCGGCGGCGCGCGGCGCGTCCCCGGTGATGATCGCCACCTGGCACCCGAGCCGCCGCAGCGCCGCGATGCTTTCTGCGGCATGTTCCCGTATAGGGTCCGCCACCCCGAAAACCGCCGCCACCGCCCCGTCCACCGCCATGAACGCCATGGTTTTACCTTCTTCCGAGCAGGCGCGCACGGCTTGCAGGCGCAAGGCGTCTTTTGCAAGGGGCGCCATATCTACCTCAAAGTCGGCCAAAAAGCGTTCGGAGCCAATGGATACGTTCCTGACAGCGCCCTCCGTTTCCGCCGTCCCCGAGACGCCCAGGCCTGAGCGCGCCTGAACGCCCGCGGCGACGGGTATGGATAGCCCCTGCTTTTCCGCCGCCTCCGCAATGGCCCGTGCGACGGGATGCTCCGACCGCCGCTCGACGGCCGCGGCCAGGCGAAGCGCTTCCTCGTCCGACCAGGGTTGGCAAGAGATCGTATCCGTAAGGCGGGGGCGCCCTTCCGTTAGCGTACCCGTCTTGTCAAAGGCGACCGTATCGACCTCGGCCAGCGCTTCCATAGCGTCCGCGCTCCGAAAGAGCATGCCCAGTTCGGCTGCCTTGCCCGAACCGACCATCACGGATACGGGCGTAGCCAACCCCATGGCGCAGGGACAGGCAATGATCAATACGGACACCGCTGCGACCAGCGCAAACGGCAACGCCGGGTCCGGGCCCGCCGCCAGCCATATCAGGAAGGCGACCAGGGCGATTGCCAGCACGGCAGGCGCGAACCAGGACACTACGCGGTCCGCCAGGCGCTGAATTTTCGGTTTCGACTGCTGCGCTTCCTCGACCATCCGAACGATGCGGGCCAGCGCCGTATCCTCTCCCACATGGGTCGCCCGAAAACGAAAGCCGCCGCGCCCGTTGACCGTGCCTCCCACCACCTTGTCGCCCGCCTTTTTCTCGACCGGAATAGATTCGCCCGTAAGCATCGACTCGTTTATCCAGGACGTCCCCTCCTCCACGACGCCGTCTGCGGGCAGGCGTTCGCCGGGCCGCACCAGCACCAGATCGCCGGCCGCGAGTTCTCCAATGGGAATATCCATCTCCTTGTCTCCCTTGGCGATGCGGGCCAGCGGCGGACGCAGGGAAAGCAGCGACCGCATGGCGTCTCCAGCCCGCTCCCGGGCGCGCGCTTCCAGATATTTGCCCAGCAAAATGAGCGCAATGATCGCCGAAGACGCTTCGAAGTACGCATGGGCGGCGCCGGCGGGCAGCGCGCCGGGCCAAAACAGGGCCACCACCGAATATCCGTAGGCCGCGCTGGACCCCAGCATGACCAGCGCGTACATGTCCGGGCTTAGCGCCCGCGCCGCCTTCCAGCCCAACCGGTAGAACCAGCGCCCCGGCCCGAATTGCACGATGCTGGCCAGCGCGAACAAGGTATAGGCCAGGGGTCCCTCCCCGATCAGCATGTGGAGCCAGGACGCCGCCGGAGGCCACAGCATGGGGGCCATTTGCAAGACCACGACGAGCGCGGCGGGAATGCCTGCAAGCAGCGCCCGCCTTCCGAGGGCGCGCCGATCCGATTCGCGGGCCGTGGTTTCTGCGGCTGTTTGTTCCCTGACGTCCGCCGCCGCTTCCACGGCCTCGTATCCGGCGGCGCGCGCCGCGGCGTACAGGCCCCCGGGCAGGCCGGAACCGCGCTGGTAGCGTACGCGCGCGCGTTCGGTGGCCAGGTTGACGTCCGCCGCCGCCACGCCGTCCACGCCGCGGAGCGCTTTTTCGACGCGGAGCGCGCAGGCGGCGCACGTCATGCCCCGGATTCCGAATTGTATCTCCTCTTCGGGAGCGCGGCGGATAGAAGGATCGGCGGCCATGGCGCGAGGGAAAAAGGTATGCGCAGGCGCGTTATTCTTCCTGCGGGTCCAGGATGTTTTCGATGCGGGCCCGTACGTCTTCGAGATGCAACGCCGTAGGCCGGTCCTGCGTTCGCCGGGCGGCGCGCTGCGCATCCCTGGTTAGCGCTTCCAGTTCGCCCCGTACGTAGGCCCGGATATCGCTCTGGCTCACGTCGATGGGGGTATAGCCAAGGTAGCGGCGGGCGGCGGCGGGGGGCGCCGTCGCCTCTTCGTTCATCAGCCGCTCCAGGTCCTCCAGATAGGCGCGTTGCAAATTGCGCCGCCACGGATCGATGGCCTCGCCGCCGGCCAGTTCGCGCCAAAGGCCCTTGCGCAGGTCTTCCAGCATATCAAGGGGGGCGTACGCGGCGCTGCCGAGCCGGGCCTCCGCTTCGATCAGGCGGGCCAGGCGCTGCGGGTCCAGCAGCAGGTCCAGCCGATTCGCCTGGACGCTGCGAATGCGCTCCACGGACCCCGCATGTTCGATTCGGCGAAGGATCTCTTCGTCGAGCAGCCACCGGGGCGTCTCGAATCCGAATTCGTGCAGAAAAGCCATGGCCCTCGTTTGCGCCGCTCGCGAAACCATGGTATAGACGGGTCCTTCCTGGTCGTACGTCTTCGGGGTCTCGTACACGCCCCCGATTTCGCGGGCTACGTGACCGAGGTAGCGTCTCCACTGGACCACGATCTCTCCGTACAATTCCTCAAGATGCGCGTAATCCTCGCCCTCCTCTCCGGTCCATTCGATCAGGTTCGGTACGATCCGTTGCAGGTTCGCCATGCCCAGCCGACCGGCTTCTACCGCATCGTCGCCCAGGTCTTCGCGCTGGGACCGGGGATCCAGGGGATTGCCCGTTTGCCGCCCGTAGAAATACAACGGGTCGTCTGCGCGCTCTGCGACCCAGCTGTTCAGCACGGCCCTGATTTCCTCCTCGCTTGTTGCGTCCGGAATGGGCCGGTAGCCCCAGCGAACGCTCCATTTGTCGTATTCGCCGATCGCGGGAAGGAAATTCGTCACCCCGTCTTCCGGCTGCGCGATGTAATTGAAGCGGGCGTAATCCATGATGGACGGCGCCGTGCCGCGCGCGCTTGTAAACGCAGGCGAACGCAGCGAATCGACGGGAAATGCGTAGCTCGAACCCCAGTTGTGCGGCAGTCCAAGCGTATGGCCCACCTCGTGGGCGGAAACGAACCGGATCAATTCCCCCATCACCTCGTCGTCGAACGCTACGCTGCGCGCATGGGGGTTCGCGGCGGCAGTCTGCACGAAATACCAGTTCCGCAACAGGTTCATCACGTTGTGGTACCACC
This sequence comes from Rhodothermales bacterium, assembly GCA_022825385.1. GTDB lineage: Bacteria > Bacteroidota > Rhodothermia > Rhodothermales > VXPQ01 > VXPQ01. The sequence goes on along the minus strand of JAJDWX010000043.1, from coordinate 40,457 downwards.
CGATATCGCTTTCGAGAATCTCTCCCGTGCGCGGGTCGTGCACGTGCGGGCCGTACGCGTTTTCAATATCAGAGGGGAAATACCGGATCACGGAATATCGCGCGTCCTCGGGGCTGAATTCCGGGTCTTCCTCTGCGGAAGGCGGGTATTTGCCGATAATGGCGTTCCGGAAACCGGCTTCCTCGAACGCCGCGTTCCAGTCGTCCACGCCCTGTTTGATGTACGGACGCCATTTCATCGGCGTGGCCGGATCGATGTAGTAGACGATGGGCCGCACGGGCTCCACTAGTTCGCCGCGCGCGAAGGCTTCCGGGTCGGAGGGGTCGAGCCGCCATTTCGTAATAAAGCATTTTTCTTCCGCCCGCTGCGCGTCCGCCCCGTAATCGATGGTCTCCACGTTGAAGTACCCCACGCGGGCGTCGCAGGGGCGCGGCGTCATCAGTTGATCCGGCAAAAGCACCATGGACTGGTTCATTTCCACGGAAATCGTGCCGGTCGAGGGGTTTTCGGGCGGCTCGTCCGCCGAGTACGTCAGCGTATGGCGCACCTCGATATTGCGGGGAAAGCTTTGGGCCGCATTGACATAGGAACGATCCTTGTCCAGGCTTTTCACCTTGTAGCGTTCGCGGCTCGACGCGCCGAGGCCCAGAAAGCGAACGTCCGTCGTAAAGAGTTCCGTCGCGTCCACGACGGAGCGGGTAGAATCGTCGCTGCGGGCGAGAATGTCGAAGGCGCCCACGACGGGTTCGAGGTTGGCGTTGCGGACCGCCTGGTAAATCGGCTTCTCTTCGCTCGCCACGCTTTCGTAGGAGACGATGCGAAGGAGGACCTTGTCCCCCTGTCGCTCCCACCGCAACACCTGCGTATTGGTTTTTTGCCCGCCGTAGCCCATGCCGGGGTGCGTACGGGCCTGGCGCGTCACGAGAATCATCTCCCGTCCAAGCAACGTATCCGGGATCTCGAACAGCAGCTGCTCCGCATCCCTGTGCACGGTAAACAGGCCCGCGTCGGAGGCCATGCTTTCCTTGACGACCTCCGAATATTTCTTCATTTTGGAATCGGAATCCTCCGACTCTTTGGCGTCTGAAGCGGGAGCGTCGGTCATGCGGGCCGTTTGCAGCCCGATGCTACAGCCCCCGAATAAAACCGCAAGCGCAAGAAACGCCCACAGCGAAGGAATTCCTGAACGAGGCATGGTCGGTTGGGCGATTATGTAGAATGTTTCCCGCGGAGCGCAGCGCCAGGCAGGTTGCGCAAGGCTGCGCAAAGCATGAGGCGGGCCGGGCGCGGAGGCCGCCCGTTCGAAAAGGTACGGCACAGGGAGGTTAAGAGTGAAGAACGAAAGAGATTAAAGACAGAAAAGATCGCGACCGGCGATGCGGAAAATTGCCCTGGGGGCTCCTCCTAACCATTTGATATTTAATAATTTAACGAGGAAGCCTTAAAAAGTAAGGAGCGAAAATTTCGCGCCTTAAAAAGTAAGGCAAGGCTTATGTGGGGCCTGGGGTGCGCCTTTTCACGAAACATCGGGCCCCGAATACACACGCAAACCCATCGTCTGTCGCGCCCTTATGTATTCGTGAAAAGGCGCACCACAGGCCCCGTTTTTCATGCTGCACCCGGTTCTCCAGCAACCCCGGTTAAAATAATAAGGCGCGAAAATTCCGCGCCTAAAAAATAAACCGCCGGGAAAATTTACAGCACCGTCCAGCCTTTCGGCGCGTCGGTAAGGTTGCGTACGCCGTCCTTGCCAAGGCACACGACGTCTTCGATGCGCACGCCAAAGCGTCCCGGCAGGTAAACGCCCGGCTCGATCGTAACGACGCACTCCTCCGGCAGGATCTCGTCCGCGTGGCGGGATAGCCGGGGCCATTCGTGAATTTCCAGGCCGACGCCATGCCCGAGGCTGTGCGCAAACGCTTCGCCGTATCCTCCCTCCCGAATCGCGTCGCGGGCCAGCGCGTCGACTTCCCGGCCCGTCATGCCCGCCCGCGCATGGCGCAACGCATGGGTCTGCGCAGCAAGCACCAGGTCGTACGCCTCGGGAACGAGCGGGTCCGGCGCGCCTACCGCCACGGTGCGCGTCATGTCCGAAGCGTACCCGTCCAGAAAGCACCCGAAATCAAGCAGCAGCACGTCCCCGGAGCGAACCGCCCGATCCGACGGCTGCGCATGCGGAAGCGCGCTGCGGGGGCCGGACGCCACGACCGGGTCGAAAGCCATGCGCTCTGCGCCGCGCCGAAGATGTTCCCCTGTGATTCGGGCGGCAATTTCCTTTTCGGTGCGTCCCGGACGGATCCATTCCTTCAGAAAATCGAACACTTCGCTTGTTAAGGCCTGGGCGGCGCGGATCCGCTCCTGTTCCGCCGGGCTTTTGCAGGCCATCAGCGGAGCGAGCAGGTTGGGTTTCCCGACCCATTCGACGTCGGGAAAATGCTTCTGGAGCGTTTCGAGAGACGAAACGACAAGGCGATCCGAGGCATAGACCGCCTTGCGCGCGCCCGCGAGGCACCCTGTCGCCGCCGCGCATTCGGCGGCCGCGCGTTGCGAAGGCTTCATGACGCACACCGCGGCGCCCGCCACTTCTTCTGCGGCTTGCGTACGGTAGCGCCCATCCGTTACGAAATGCGCGGTCTCTTCCCGCAGGATCAGTACGCCATGCGACCCGGTGAAGCCGCATGCCCAGCGCACCTGGGCGGGATGCGTCAGGTACAGGGCGTCCGCGGACAAGGAGCGAAGCAAGGCGCGGAGAGAAGCGATGCGGTCCACAAAAAATCTCTGCAAAGGATACGCTGATGAAGTCCAGGGGCTTGCGAGGCGCGCGCTGGCCAGGAATGACGAAGCCGGCGGCCTTACATCCGCGTGCTGTAATTGGGCGCTTCCTTCGTAATGAAAATGTCGTGCGGATGGCTTTCTCGCTGTCCGGCGCCCGTTACGCGAATGAATTCCGCCGTTTCCTGCAGCGCGCGAATGCTTCCCGACCCGCAGTATCCCATGGCCGCCCGCAACCCGCCCAGCATCTGATGCACCACTTCGCCCAGCGCCCCGCCGTACGGAACGCGCCCTTCGATTCCCTCTGGAACGAGTTTGGCGAGGTCGTCCTCTGCATCCTGAAAATACCGATCCTTCGATCCCGACTCCATCGCCGCTACGGACCCCATGCCGCGATAGCTTTTGAATTTGCGGCCTTCGTACAGAATGGTTTCGCCAGGACTTTCTTCCACCCGCGCGAAAAGCCCCCCGATCATTACTGCGTCCGCGCCCGCCGCAAGGGCCTTCGGAATGTCTCCGGTTTGCTTGATGCCCCCGTCCGCAATGACCGGAACGCCGCGCTTGCGCGCCGCCGCCGCGCACTCCATGACCGCCGTAAGTTGCGGTACGCCGATGCCCGCCACAATGCGGGTCGTGCAGATGGATCCGGGACCGATGCCGACCTTGACTGCGTCGGCGCCTGCGTCGATCAGCGCTTCGGCGGCCTCCGCCGTGCCTATGTTGCCGGCGATCACGTCCCGATCTCCCGAAAGCGACTTGATTTGCGTAACGGTCCGCAGCACCCCGTCGGAATGTCCATGCGCCGTATCCACCACCAGAAAGTCCACGCCGCTTTCCGCCAGCGCCGCCGCCCGGTCCGCCGCGTCCGCCGTAACCCCGATGGCCGCCCCCACGCGCAAGCGCCCGTGCTCGTCCTTGCAGGCATGGGGATACTTGCGCTTTTTGTCGAGGTCCTTGAAGGTAATGAGGCCCTTCAGGTTGCCGTCGGCGTCCACTACGGGCAGTTTTTCGATCTTGTGCTTCTGCAAAAGCGCTTCCGCCTGCTCCAGCGTCGTGCCCACGGGGGCCGTAACGAGGTGGTCCCGGGTCATCATTTCCCGAAGCAGCGTCCGTCCGTCGGGCGCAAAACGCAGGTCCCGGTTCGTAACGATTCCCACCAGCCGCCGTTCGTCGTCCACGACGGGAATGCCTCCGATGCGGTATCGCTCCATCATGGCGCAGGCGTCCGCCACCGTGCCTTCCGGATGCAAGGTGATCGGATCGAGGATCATGCCGCTTTCGGAGCGTTTCACGCGGCGCGCCTCGTCCGCCTGCCGCTCGATGGACATGTTTTTGTGCAATACCCCGGCGCCGCCTTCCCGCGCGATCGCAATGGCCATTTCGGACTCGGTAACCGTGTCCATGGCGGCGGACAAGAGCGGAATGTTCAGGCCAATGCGGGCCGTGAGCGTCGTTTTCAGGGAAACGTCCCGGGGCATGACGGACGAATGCCGGGGCACAAGCAGCACGTCGTCGTAGGTAAGCCCCTCCTTGCGAATCCGTTCGAGAAGCAACTGGTCGTCGGTGGTCATGGCGTCCTTCATTGCATGTGTACCTGGCGTTTCAGCCGTCGGATTTCGAAGGGCTGCAAGCGCCTCCATTTTCCGATCCGAACGCCCTTGGCGGTCAGTCCCGCATAATTTACCCGCTCCAGCGCGGCGATTTCGTGGCCCAGCGCTTCAAACATCCTGCGAACCTGCCGGTTGCGGCCCTCGTGCATGCGCAGCCCGATTTCGCGCCGGTTGGGCAAGGCGACGTAGGCCGCTTCGTCCGCCTTTCCCGGGCCCTCCTCGAGGGGCACGCCTTTTTTGAGGAGGTCGATCTCGTGGGGTTTCACGGCGGCGCGCGTACATACCCGGTACAATTTATCCACTTCGTATCGCGGATGCATCAGCCGGTGCGCCAGTTCCCCGTCGTTGGTGATGAGCAACACGCCCGACGTATCCCGGTCCAGCCGGCCCACGGGAAACAGGCTGCGCTTGTCCTTTTCCGGAATCGCCAGCAGGTCCATCACGGTGCGCCGGTTGCGCGGGTCGTTCTTTGTGGCGATGGCGTCCTTTGGCTTGTTGAGCAGGATGTACGCATGGGGCGACGCAGAAATGCGCTTCCCGTTCACTTCCACCGTATCGTCTGGCAGCACCGACGTAAAGAATTCCTGAACGCGCGCGCCGTTTATCTTGACCAGTCCTCGCTTGATCAGGTCGTCCGCCTCGCGGCGCGAGCACACGCCTGCGCGGGCGATATACCGGTTCAGGCGTATGCCGTCGTTTCCATTCCGGGCCGCGTCGGGCGCTTTGGGGGTTTTCGGGCTTTTGGACGTCCCGGATGTTTCCGGGCGATGCGTCGAACGGGCCGCTGCGGCGCCCTTGCGTCCCTTTCGTGCAGGAATTTCGGCGGGCATGTCGGCAAAAGGGATCCTGGGCAGAATAGCGCGTACGGTAATGGACAATGAACGAAACAGCGCGCGTTCTGTTCTTTGCCGGGAAAATTCCGATGCGCGGGGCTATGCCTCAGGATACGCCGACGAAAACCGCCTCCCTCGGCGCGTCGCGTTCCCCCGCGAGCAACGTCATGCTTGCGTCGGCTCGTTTTCCTCGTCCCGACGCTGCATCGTTTCGTCTTCCTGTTGCAGCTGCAAGAGTTCCGCCCGTTCCCGACTGAAGGCCGGATCTCCAAGTATTTCCTCGATTTCGCGCAAGGTGGGCAGCGCGTCGAGGTCCGCCAGCCCGAATTGTTCCAGAAAAGCGCTTGTCGTGGCGTAGATCAGGGGGCGCCCCAGCGAATCGCTTCGGCCTGCCACGTCGACGAACCCCTGCTCCATCAGTTTGCCCAGCGCATACCCGGAATCGACGCCCCGAACAAAATCGATTTCCGGTTTGGTTACGGGTTGCCGGTACGCCACGATAGCCAGCGTTTCCATCAGCGAGCGCGACATGGTCTGCGCGCGCTTGCGATTGAAAAAAGATTTCAGGTACGGAGCGACCGGGGCGATCGTCGCCATCCGAAAGCCCGCCGCCCATCGTTCGATCCGAAAAACGCGGCCTTCGGTTTCGTACGCTGCGTTCAGATCGGCGACGGCCTCCAGCACCTGCGCGTCCGCGGGGGCGGCGTTTCCGCTAACGTCGCTATACGCCTCGGCGATTTCGCGCGCGGCCACCGGACGATCCGCCGCAAAAATCAGGGCTTCGACCACCTGTACAAGCGTTCGATCCGCCAATTCGCGTATGGAAGCCATGTGCGGCACTGTTCAGGATATAAACCGCTTCTATTTACGAAACGGAGGGATTTCCATTACCCGTAAGTCCGTTGGAGACGGCGCTACTTCAGCAACGCCATCGTCTTGACAGCCACCTGCTCTTCGGTCCGAAGGACATAGAGATACGTTCCACTGGCGAGCTCCGTCGCGTCGAACGGAACGCGGTAGCGCGCCGCCGGACGTACGCCGTTCACCAGGACCTGCACTTCCTGTCCGAGCAGGTCGTAAACGGAAAGCGTGACGCGCTGCGTCTTGTCCAGCGCAAACTCAATGGTCGTCGTCGGGTTGAACGGGTTCGGATAATTCTGTTCCAGCGCAAAGGCCTCGGGTATTTCGCCGTCGAGCGACTCTATCGACGTCACGCCTGTGGCGTCCGTGATGGTAACTTCGACGGACGCTTGCGCGCCCGCCTCAAGGCCCGAGGGCAGCGTTCCAAGCGCTACGGTGAAGGTTTCGTCGTCCAGGTCCTCGTCCGCCATCGTGGCGATCACGCCCATTCCGTTCGGGTCGTTCGCGGCGATAACGATGGAGGCGAGCGCGCCATAGTCCCCTGCTTCGGCATCGCCCGGGGTCAGAATAAGGGGAATGTCGATGTCGCTGGCGACCAACCGCGAGAGGCCAACCGTAACGGTTATTTCTTCGCCTTCGACTACGGGGTTCGGAGAAACGGATAGCGTAACCCGGGACGCCTCGTTGTCGTCGCCACCGCCAGTACCTCCGTCGCCGTCGCCACCGCCACCGCCGCCGCCCTCGCCGCCGCCACCTCCGCCGCCGCCGCCACCGCCACCGCCTGCGTCGTCGTTGTCCGTGATGGTGAGCGTGTGTACGTTGGCGCCGCCCACGTCGTAGCCCGTCCCGCTCGTCAGCGTCAGGATGACCGTCTCGCTGTTTTCGTCCGCGCTGTCGTCCGCAATGGCGACAGGGATGTTCACCGACGTATCGCCGCCGCTGACGCTCGCCGTGCCGCTATTGCTCGTAACCCCGCTGATCGAATAGTCCGCGTCCAGTGTGGCGGTGCCGGAGAGGGTGTAATTCAGCGTGATATTCGCAGGCGGCGCCGGGTTCAGGTTGACTGTCACGTTCTGCGTTCCTGCGCTTTCCGCCGTGCTGGTCGAAGCCGAGGCGAAACTCGCCACCGGCGTGGCGGGCGGCGGGGGCGGGGGCGGCGGCGCCGTTCCGTCGTCGTCCGCGATCGTAATGGTCGTCTGCGGGGTTGCGCCGAGGTCGTAGTTCGCGCCGTCCGTAAGGTCCAGAATAAGGGTCTCCGCCCCTTCGTCCAGCGCGTCGTCCGTGATGGTAACCGTGATATTGCCGGAAGTCTGGCCCTGGGCGATATTCAGGCTGCCGCTCAGACTGGCGTAGTCGCCGGAGCCGGCCGTGCTCGAACTGTTTACTGCGTAGGCCACGCTCAGCCCGCCCGACGGCGCGGCCGGCGAGACGTTCACCTGCGCGTTCACCGTCCGGCTCCCCGCCGCCTCCCCGCCGGAATAGGCGGCGGAAGCGAACGTGGCCACCGGCGTGGGATCGTCGTTGTCTTCGATAGCCACGGTGGCTGAGCCGTTCGTGGAGGACACCGAGTAGCCGGCGCCTGTGCTGACCGTAACCGTAACGGAACCGTTCGCCTCATCGACATTGTCGTCCGTTGTGCCGATGTTGAGCGGCGCGCTGCCGCTGGTGGGGATACTGAGCGTCTGCGCGCCGGTCGTCGCGCCGAAGCTACCCGTTTGCGCCACGCTCAGGCTCACCGCGAGGGCGGCGCTTGGCGCGGGATTGGCGGTGACGGTGAACGCCGCGTTCGTCCCTTCCGTCACCGACGCCGCGTCCGCCGCGATGGAGACCTCGGGTTCGGACTCCACTTCGAATATCTGCGAGATCGCGAGAATCCTGCGCGAATCCGTCTTGGTAGCCAGGTTGTTGTTTATCGGATTATTGCCGGCGCCCCACTGCCCTTGCGTAACCTGGGCGCCGGAAGCGCCCAGCGGATGGGCCGATTTGGCGCCCGCGTTTTGATGCGACGTCCCCGTCCCCGTTCCCGTCCATGTCCGCGCGGCGCCGTCTACGGCCTGTCCGTCCGGTCCGCGCGTATCGTTCGAGAGCTGATTGTCCCATTCCCCGTCCCAGAAATCGTTATGATCATCGGCAATCTTTGCTCCGTTCAGCCAATAGATTGGCGTCGTCCACGCTGTGTGGCCATACCTGTTGTTCTCCCTGATTCCCGTCGCCGTGTGGAAGGCGGCGTCCACCGATGCCGTGCTGCCCACCATCCGGAACGTGGACGAGTATGCCTGGATGTCTGCGTGCGGCGTCGGCGAGACGCCGGAAGAGGACGCGTCCGTTTGCAGCCACCCGTCATAGGTGGCTATATTGCTGTCCGTGGCCGACTGCGCGTCGCCCAGGAAGACAAGCCTGAACTGATCGCCCCCCGACAGGCCGGACGGGACGAGCGACCATGCGCTGGGGACGACGTTGACGTCTACGATCTGCGCTGTCAAGGATTCCATGTTCGGTGTCGGGACGTAGCCCGATGGCGTCGAGAGGGTCAGCGTGAACGTTTCCGCCCCCTCGATGCTGTCGTCCGAGGGAATGCCGAGGTCAAACGTGGCGGAAGTTTGATTTGCCGGAATGGTGACGGTCCACGGGCCGCCGGTCCAGTCGTCGCTGGTCGCCGTGCCCGCCGACGCGGCGATCGTTACGGTCACGTCGGAGGTTTGCGCCTCTGAGAGCGTAACAGGAATCGCCCCCGTCGTGCCTTCCCGGATATTTTGGTTCGCGCGTTCGAAACCGATGGTCGGGAGCATTTCCACCTCGAACAGCAGGGACAGGCCGTAGAAGCGCCCCGCGTCCGTTAGGGAAGAGACGCCACTGACAAGCGGATTGCCGCCAGCAAAGAGAACCCCCCTGGTGACATATCTACTGCCCAGCGCATGACGTGTCGTGCCATCTGACGAGGTGCCTGTATGGACGCTGGTCGGAGTCTCTTGATATGTTCCGAGTTCCGTCCTGTGATTGGCGCCGTTCCACCTGTTATTGCCGTTGGAGTCAACGTCGAGGAAATGGTGGTAGTTGTTGGCGACCTTGTCGCCGTTCACCCAATAGATCGGGATGCCCGAGGAGTTGTTGTCCGTCGAGCCGTCCGTATAGGCGGAGCCGTCGTGCAAACCGGCGTGTTCGCGCGCGGAAATATCGGCAGTGGAGCCGAAAACATTGAAAAACTTCCCATACGTCTGGATGGCGGCGTGCCCGCCCGCCGCCGCGTTGCGCACGAAGGCGTCGTAATCACTGATGTCCCTGGAGGAAGCGTCCCGCGAGCCTCCGCTCGCGAACAGCAGGCGAAATTGTTCGCCGATGGTCCGGTCCGCCGGGCGCAGCGGCCAGTCGTAGGGAACGATGTTAAGAGGAACGACATTGGCGATTTGCACCGTCGCAGCCCCATTTATCGCGTCCGGCAAGAAGTTTGACGAAACCGACGTAATGGTCAGCGTGAAATCCTCCTGCTGTTCCTGGTTTGCGTCGAGGGGGATATCGATATCGACGGAGACGGACGTCTGGCCGCTCGGCAGCGTGACGGTCCAGGGGCCGCCAGACCAGTCGTCGGAGGTGGCCGTGCCCGGCGTGGCGGCGATCGTGATGGTTATATCGGTCGCAGGCGTGACCGATGCGTTCAGCGACACGGTCAGCGCATCGCCCTCGTTGATGTTGTAGTTAGACGCGCCGAAGCCGATTGTCCGCGATAAAAACACCTCGAACACGCCGGACAGGGCGATGTAGAGGTTGTCGTTGCCTTTGGGGATGTCGCCCTGGTCGATGGGGTTCTGGGCATTGGTGCCGCCCCAGCGGGTGCTGGCGTTCGTCGTTCCCAACGCCTTGCCGCTTTTCTTGACGCCGGCGGTAGCGTGCGTCGTGCCGGAACTGGTGCCGGTGTTTGGGCCGCGCACGTTGGTGGCGGCCAGGCCGTCGGCGTGGCGCATATGCGCGTCGTTGTTGTTGTCCCAGTCGCCGTCCCAGAAGTCGTTGTAATCGTCGGCGATTTTGGGACCGTTCAGCCAGTAAATGGGGTGCGAGAAGGGCGTGTGGCTGGGCTCGCCGCTCACCATGATGCCGGTGGCGGTGTGCCACGCGGCGCCCACGGTGGGCGTGCTGCCGACGGCGCGGAACGTGGACGAGTATGCCTGAATGTCGCTGTGCCACGGATGCGCGCTGGTGCGGTTGCGAACGAACGTGTCGTAGACGCCGATGCTGCTGGAACTTCCGTTCCGTTCGTTGCCCGTCTTGAACAGCAGCCGAAACTGTTCGCCAGGATTGATGCCGCTGGGTCTGAGGGGCCAGTTCTGAGGCACGATACTGACGTTCACGATCTGAATGTTGGCTGTGCTCTGCGAGCCCAGCGTGAAGCCCCCCGGCGGCGAGGCGATGGCGATGCTGAACGTCTCGTAGTCCTCGATGGTCGCATCCGTCGGTATGGCGATATCGAAGGTATGACTGGTCGCGTTGGCGGGCACCGTCACCGAGTGCGGTCCTGCTGCGAAGTCTGCGCCCGCCGTCGCCGTGCCTGCGGTGGTCGTGATGGTGAACGTCGCCTGGCTCGAGGTCGCCGAACTGAAGGTCAGCGTCGGCGAGAGGTTCTCGCCTTCGAGCGCGTTATAGTCTGCCCGGCCAAACTGAACGGTTTGCGCGGCAAGATTCGGAACGAGTCCCCATCCAAAAAGCAGCGCGGAAAACAACGCTGTCCAGAGAAGCCGGCGAATCGAAGACGTAGGAAACATTGTTGTCTTTATGGTTCAATGCTGTTCAGGGGGTTGCGAACACGCCTGGTTGGCGCGGGGAATATTGCTGCATATCGCCCTGAAAGGTACGAAATCGGAAGCGTCAGGTCAATGTCTGCAAGTTGATTTTCTGGTAAAAAAGGCCCGAAAGCAATACGAACAGCAAGGGCCTGAGGCGCGCCAAAGAATCCATTCCTAAAGTCCTTGTTTATCCGTTTTCGCCGGGACGGTCCGGGTCGTCGGATTCCGGGATGCAAAGCGCAAGGTAAAAATCAATCGGATTGTCTTCCGACATATGTACGCGCGCCTGTTGCGCCTGAACGAGTTCGAGCGTCGCCAGAAAGGTCGCTATGATAAATGGCCGGGATCGGCCCGCCGCCAGCGCGGCGAACGAAAGCGGCTGCTCGGCCTCCAGGCGCTCCAGCAAAAACGCGCGTTGCTGCTCGATAGAATATTCTTCGCGCGCTACGTCGTGCGCCGCTTCCTCTGGCGCCTCTGCAAGGATTCGCTTCAGCGCCGACACCAGATCGAAAACAGAAGCGTCCAGCGTCGGTTTTTGCTCCCACGCGGTGCGCTCGGCATGGGCCTGGCTTCGCGTAAACCGTTGCGCTCGTTCGTTTTCCAGTGAAAAAAGATGGCCGGACGCTTCTTTGTACCGGACATATTCCAGCAGCCGCTCCACCAGCTCGCGTCGCGGGTCGATCGGGTCTCCGGCTTCGTCCGTCTCCTGGCCCGGCAGCAACATGCGGGCCTTTATGCCAATCAGGATCGCCGCCATATACAGAAATTCGCCCGCGCTGTCGAGGTCGATCTTTTCCAGCAGGCGCACGTGCTCCAGGTACTCGTCCGCAATGCGAGCCACCGGAATATCGAAAATATCCAGTTCGTCCCGCCGAATAAAAAAGAGGAGCAAGTCCAGGGGCCCCTCAAAGTCTTCAAGATTGATCTGATACATTTTCTCGGACTTGGTCGGACTGTCCTAACGCCTTGCGCTGCAAGGAAAAAGCATCAAGAGTTCATGCGCTTTTCGAACCAGGCCGCCGTTTTCTCCAGTCCCTGCGCAAGGGTCGTGCGGGGAACCCAGCCAAGCGCTTCGCGGGCGAGGGCGCAACCCAGTACGCTCCGGCGCTGTTCGCCAGGCCGTTCCGCTTCGTGGCGTCGCGTCATGTTCGGCGCCATGCGATCCCGCAAGGCGTCGAAAAGGTCGTTTACGCTGGTTTCTGTCGCCGTGCCGATATTGAAGATACCCGATTCGTCGTAGTCAAGCGCTTTCAGGTTGGCCTGCACGACATCGTCCACATACACGTAGTCCCGCGTCTGCAAACCATCCCCGTAGACCACGGCCTGTTCGCGTCGCAACATGCGTTGCGCAAAAATAGCGATAACCCCGGCCTCTCCGTGCGGATTCTGCCGGGGGCCGTACACGTTCCCGTAGCGAAGGGCCACAAAGGGAACGCCATACTGATTTCGGTAATAATCGAGGTAGCGCTCCGAACACAGCTTGGCGACGCCGTACGGAGAGAGGGGGCGCGTGGCGTGGCGTTCGTCCTGCGGGGCATAGTCGGGCTCGCCGTAAATGGCGCCGCCCGTCGAGGCGAAAACGACTTTCTTCAGGCCTGCCCGCCGCCCGGCCTCCATGATATTCAGCAAGCCGAGAATATTCACGGTGGCGTCGAAGCGGGGATCCGCGACGGATTTGCGCACGTCCATTTGCGCGGCATGGTGTACGAACGCTTCGAAACCATGCTCCAGCATGCAGTCCGCCGCTTCGCGAGACCGAATGTCCATTTCATGGAAAACGGCGCCGTCCGGAACGTTTTCGCGGCGTCCCCCGGACAAGTCGTCGAGGATGTGCACGTCGTGGCCCGCCGCCAGCAGGGCTTCGCTTACATGAGACGCTATGAAGCCGGCGCCGCCGGAAACCAGTATTTTCATGCCTGTCCCTGGGGCAAAAGCGCGGCGGTGGACAGCTTGTCTTCCCGAAAAAGCGTCGCCGCCACGCGCTGTATGTCTTCCACGGTGACCTGCTCGATCGCTTCGTTGATTTCGTCGAGGGTCAGGTGCCTTCCGAAGTACAATTCCCGCCGTCCGACGCCCATCATGCGGTTGCTCATGCCTTCCAGGCCAAGCATGAGGCCGCCCCGGACCTGATTTTTGGCCTCGCTCAGCGTCCGCTTCCCGACCGGCACGTTGGTAAAATGCCGAAATTCCTTCCGAATCAAGGCTTGCACGCGCTTCATCCTTCGTATATCCGTTGCGGCGTAGACCCCGAAATCTCCCGAATCCGAGTGCATATTCGCGAACGACCCGATGCTGTAGCAAAAGCCGTATTTTTCTCGCACATTCCGGTTGAGCCGGCTTGACATGCCCCCGCCCAGCAAGGTGTTCAATACGCTGAACGCCACCCGGTCCGCATCGGTTACGGCAAGCCCGCGCGCGCCCACCACGAAATGCGCCTGCTGAACGGGGCGGGCTTCCAGGTAGTTGCGGGGCACGTAGCCGTTGGCGGGCGGGCGGCGGAGCGGACGGTCGTCCGCCGGCATATCCCCAAGCATCTTTTCGGCAAGGCGCAGCACGTCGTCGTGCCCTGCGTTGCCCGTCACGACCAGCGCGATGCGATTCGGCGCGTAGTGATTGTCCATATACTCGCGCAAGATGGGCCGGTCGAAGGATTGCACCGTTTCGGGACGCCCGATGACGGGTGCGCCCAGCCCATGGCCTTCGTATATCACGGATTCGAACCGGTCGAACACGAGTTCTTCCGGGGTATCCTCGTACATTTTGATTTCTTCGAGAATGACCCCCTTTTCCTTCTCTATTTCGTGTTCGGGGAACGTCGGGAAGCGCACCATGTCGCACAACGTATCGATCGCCCGGGCAAGATGTTCGTCCAGGGCGCGCGCATAGTAGCAGGTGTACTCCTTGCCTGTAAACGCATTCAGGTAGCCGCCCACGGACTCCATGCGGCGCGCGATATGGTGCATGCGCCGCTTCTTCGTGCCCTTGAACGCCATATGTTCAAGGAAATGGCTGACGCCGCGTTGCGCGTCGCTTTCGTCCCGGCTGCCCGCCGCGACCCATACGCCCACCGAAACAGAGCGGACCGACGAAATGCGCTCGGAAAGGACCCGAACGCCGTTTGGCAGCGTGGTCTTCCGGAAAGACGGCGACAGGCCGTTTCCCGCTTGTTTCATGACGTGCCTTGCGAGCGAAAGTGAAGCGAGCGGCTTTGCGCGAAGCGGCTTTGCCGAGGGAATCCTTAACGAGGCCTGCGCTTCCGGTACCCGTCTCGTCCGCCCCGGCCGTCGCGCCCCCCGCGATAGGATCCGCCGCCCCGGCCGTCGCGACCGTCTCGCCGGGGACCTCCGCCGTGCGAATGCTGAGGCCGCCGAGGCCGTTCTTCCTGTCCGCCTTCTCTTGGCTCCAGGAACGACTTCCGGCTCAACCGAAGTTTCCCGTCGTCACGCACCTCGACGAGTTCGACCTTGACCTTGTCTCCAACCTGAAAATAATCCTCCACGCTTTCGACGTATCCATGGTCCAGCTCGGAGATATGGAGCAAGCCTTCCTTGCCGGGCAGAATCTCGATGATGGCGCCAAAGGCGAGAATGCTTTTCACCGTTCCTTCGTAGGTGTCGCCCGGTTCCGGCACCGTAACAATGCCTTTGATCAGGTCGATGGCCGCCTGCGCGTCTTCCTGGTTGGTCGCGGAGATCGTTACGATGCCCTTGCCGTCCTTGTCCTCGATTTCGATCGACGTATTCGTGTCGCGCTGCATGCCCTGGATCACCTTCCCGCCCGGCCCAATGATCGCGCCGATGAACTCTCCGTCCACGGCGATCTGCGTAAGCCGGGGCGCATAGGCGGACAAATCGTCCCGGGCGGCGCCGATCTCCTGGTCCATGACGTCCAGAATATGCTGCCGCGCATCCCGCGCCTGCTCCAGCGCCTGCCGAAGCACGTCCCGGGAAAGCCCGGCGATCTTGATATCCATCTGACAGGCGGTCACGCCATCGCGCGTACCCGTCAGTTTGAAGTCCATATCTCCAAGGTGGTCTTCCGTGCCCAGAATATCGGTGAGCACCGCGGTGCGGCCATTTTCGCTGATAAGCCCCATGGCGATGCCCGCCACCGGCTTGCGCAGCGGAACGCCCGCGTCCATCAGCGCCATGGACCCCGAGCATACCGACGCCATGGAGGAAGAACCGTTCGATTCGAGCACGTCCGCATTGACGCGGATGGTGTAGGGGAATTCTTCCAGCGGGGGAAGCACGTGCTGCAACGCCCGTTCGGCAAGCATGCCATGGCCTATTTCCCGGCGGCTGGTGCCGCGAATGAATTTCGCCTCTCCCGTGCAAAACGGAGGGAAATTATAATGCAGGTAAAACCGCTTGTCTTCCGTGGAAAAAATTTGATCCACGGCCTGCACGTCCCGGCCCGTGCCCAGCGTGATGGAGGCAAGCACCTGCGTTTCGCCGCGGGTAAAAACCGCCGAGCCGTGTACGCGCGGCAAGTAGCCCGTGGCCGTCGATATCGGACGCACTTCGTCCGCCGCGCGCCCGTCGATGCGCCGGCCTTCGTCCAGAATCATGGTCCGCATGGCCTGCTTCTCCAGCGCGCGAACCGCTTCGCGGATATGTCCCGCCGCGAAGCCTTCGGGCGTGGCCTCCGCGCCGTCTTCGCCAAGCAATTCCGCCGCCACGTCGTTTCTGATCTGGTCCAGCCCGCCGTAGAACGCGCCCTTTTCGTACGGGGTGCGCAGGTGGTCGCGGATCCGGTCGCCGACCGTTTCCGAAACTTTCTCCAGAACGCCTTCCGGCAACGTCGCGAGTTTCGGCTCGAATGGTTCCGCTGCGCCCGCCTCGGCCACCAGTTCATGCTGCATCGCGCATAATTTCCGAATCGCTGCGTGCGCCACGTCCAGCGCCTCCAGCATTTCTTCTTCGTCCACCTCCTGCATCTCCCCTTCCACCATCACGATAGCGTCCTCCTTGCCCGCCACGACGATATCCATGTCGCTTTCCGCCGTTTGCTCCATGGTCGGGTTGACGACGAACGCGTCGTCCACCCGCGCTACGCGCACCTCTGCGATGGGGCCTTCGAACGGCGCCCCGGCGAGCATCAGCGCGGCGGACGCGCCCACGCCCGCAAGCACGTCGGCGTTATACTCGTCGTCGGCGGAAATCACGTACGCGATAATCTGCGTCTCGTGCAAAAAGCCGTCCGGGAACAGCGGGCGAAGCGCCCGGTCCACCAGCCGCGACGACAGGACTTCCTTGTCCGTCGGGCGGCCTTCCCGTTTAATGAATCCGCCAGGAATCTTCCCCCCCGCCGAAAATTTTTCGCGATACTCTACGGTAAGGGGAAAAAAGCTTTGCCCCTCCCGCACGTCTTTAGAAATCACGGCGGTGCACAACACCATGGTGTCGCCCAGCCGAACCACGGCCGATCCGCCTGCCTGCCGCGCAAGACGGCCCGTCTCCAGCGAGAGGACTTTGCCCGGCGCCAGTTCGATTTCCTTGTGGGTAAAAGTTGCCATTTGTTCTTTTTCCTCGTTTTCGTTCAATGACCTGCGCGTCGTTTACCTGCGCAGAAATTCGGGTTTCCCGTAGTTCCGCCTTTTTGCCGTCTGGCGCTCCAGAGCGCCGCATGGCTCGAAAAACGCATGCGGCGCGTGCCTTGGCTCATGTCCATTGGGGAAATGCGACCTGCCGGGCGTACGGATTATTTGCGAATACCCAATTTCTTAATGATAGAACGATAGCGTTCTATGTCCCGGTCCATAAGATAATTGAGCAAGCGGCGCCGTTTTCCTACGAGTTTCAGCAAGCCTCGTCGCGTAGAGTGATCTCCCGGATGAAGTTTGAGGTGTCCGTTCAGTTCGTTGATCCGATGCGTGAAGATCGCAATCTGAACCTCCGGGGCGCCAGTGTCGTCGGCCGATTTTCCATAGGTCTCGACCAACGTTTTTTTCTGCTCTGTCGTAATCATGGCGTGTTCTGTCCTCTTTAGATTATGCCATCGTAAAGAAGAGCGCCCGCCCGGCGGGAAGGCGCGCAAAAGCAAGGGACGCTGCTTCAGGGTCCCTTGAGTATCCTGCTACTACGCGCCTTGTCTTCGGAAAGTTGCCTCGCCAGTTCTTTTTTACTGTCGAAACGCCGCTCGCCGCGCATTCTGGAAACGAATTCCACGCGAAGAATCTCGCCGTACAGGTCTTCGTCCAGGTCCAGCAGATGCACTTCGATCATTCGCTTCGCGTCGCCGAACGTAGGCCGTACGCCGATATTCATCATGCCGGACAAGGCCGCATCCTGCCCTTTCGAGCGGCGGCGCACCCGTACGGCGTATACGCCATCGGCGGGAATCGCCTTGCGCGGATGCGTTACGGCTATGTTCGCCGTGGGGAAACCGATGTCTCGCCCCCGGCCTGCGCCCCGAACGACCTTCCCTTCGAGGCTATAGGGACGTCCCAGCATGGTTGCGGCGGCCGCCGCGTCCCCGGCTTCTTCGAGCAGTTGCCTGATCTTTCGGGACGATACGGTTTGCTCCGCTACGATCCGGGCGGGAATCATATCCACCGTAAAGCCATGCTTCGCGCCCAGCGCGCGCAGCAGGTCCGCATTGCCTCGCCGATCCCGCCCGAAGGCGTGGTCGTAGCCAATCACGATTTCCCGCGCCCCAATGCCCCGAACCAGCACGTCTTCCACGAACGCTTCCGCGGACAGGCGGGAAAATTCTTTTGTAAAGGGCAGCACGATCAATTGTCCCAGGCCCATGGCCGACATAAGGTCCGCCCGCTCGTCGATGGTGGTCAGAAGGGACAAGGCCGTCTCTTCCACGATTTCCCGGGGATGCGGATGGAAACTCAGCACGGCGCTGATTCCGCCCAGCGCCGCGGCGCGTTCCTGCAGGTACCGCAAAATAGCCTGGTGGCCGAGGTGCACCCCGTCGAACGTGCCTACGGTAAGCACGGAGGCGCTGTCCTTGCATACCTCACCCAGTCCATGCAGCCGTTTCATGCGCGCCGCTCCCGGATGGTTTTTCGAAGATCGTCTACGGTCCAGGCGTCCTCCGCGGAGAAGGCGCCGATGCGCGCGCGCCGCAACCGTACGATATGCGCGCCCACGCCCAGCGCCTGCCCGAATTCGTGCGCCAGGCTGCGGATATAGGTTCCCCTCGAACATTCGACCGAAAAAGAAACGTCCGCGCCCTTTCGTTCCAGCAGATCGAACGACCGGATGGTTACGATGCGGCGCGGCAGAACCACGGCCTCGCCCCGGCGCATTTTGCGATACAGGCGTTCGCCTCCCTGCTTGACGGCAGACCAGGCGGGGGTTATTTGTTCGATCACGCCGAGGAAGCCCTCGCGCGCATGCAGCAGGTCTTCGTCCCGGATGCCCGACGGATCGCGCCGGTCGGTTATTTCGCCGTCGGCGTCGTAGGTATCGGTGGTTTCGCCAAGCCGCAGCGTGGCTTCGTAGGTCTTGGGCAATTCCATGAACTTCTCCATGAGCCGCGTCGCCTGGCCCGTCAGGACCACGAGCAGCCCGGTCGCAAGCGGATCGAGCGTTCCGGCGTGCCCCGCCTTGCGCCCGTCGAGCAAGGGCCGCAGCGCGCGAATCACATCGAAGGAGGACCAGCCCGGCGGCTTGTCCACGGGGAGCGCGGCCCGCTCGAAGGTTTCCGGCAAGGTCGGCGCCGGGTAAAAGACCGCCTCGATATCGAGGTCCCGAATAAAGGTATGCGTCATTGCAAACCGGCTTCCCTGCCTTCCCGTTCGGCCCGTATCCGGTCGAAAATTTCGTCCATGCGCTTCGAGGCGTGCAGGCCTTCGTCGAGAAAAAAACGAAGGTCCGGGACGGCCCGCAGTTGATGGCGAATGCGGCGGGCCAGGGCGGCGCGGATTTCTGTTTTCAGGTCGGTAAAATGCCGGAACGCCTCGCGGCGCGCTTCGATATCCTGTTCGTAGACGCTGACGTCCACATAGGCTATGCCGAGGTCCTTCGTTACGCGCACATTCGTTACTGCGTACAGGCACGGGATGCGTTCCGAAAAAGCCGTTTGAAGTACGCTTGCAATTTCCCGTTGCAAGAGGCGAGAGACGCGTTCGGCGCGAATGCTCATGGCGGATCACAGAAAGGTAAGGAGAAGCGGTCGCGGCCTTGCGCCGGCGCGTTTATACGGGCGCGCCCGCCGCGAGCGTACGTTTTTCTTCGACGATCTCGTAGCCTTCGATCTGATCCCCCACCTTCAGGTCGTTGTAGCCCCGGACAGAAATGCCGCATTCGTAGCCGCTTTGCACTTCGCGCACGTCGTCCTTGAAACGGCGGAGCGAATCGATTTCTCCCTCATAAATCACGACGCCTTCGCGGATCACCCGAAAATGATCGTTGCGGCGGATTTTGCCCTCGATCACATAGCATCCCGCCACCGTGCCGGCCTTGGGCACCTTGAACAGGTTCCGCACTTCCACCGTGCCCTTGGTAACCTCTTTTTCTTCGGGAGACAACAGGCCTTCGAGGGCGTCCCGGATGTCTTCTATGGCGTCGTAGATGACGGAGTAGGTGCGAATGTCGATTTCTTCTCGCTCGGCGAGGAGTCGGGCGCCGGGCGTCGGGCGCACCTGAAATCCGATAATCACCGCGTCGGACGCCGACGCAAGCATCACGTCGCTTTCGGTGATGGCGCCTACGCCGCTATGAATCACATTGAGCGCTACTTCTTCCGTACCCAGTTTGAGCAGGGAATCCGCCAGCGCTTCCACCGAGCCGCCTACGTCCGCCTTGATAATCAGATTCAGTTCCCTGAAATCGCCAAGCGCGAGGCGACGGCCAATCTCGTCCAGCGTAATGTGCTTTTTCTGTCGCAGGGATTGCTCCCGGCGGATTTGCTGGCGCCGCTGGGAAATGTCGCGGGCTTCCTTTTCTTCGTCCAGGCCCACCAGCTGGTCTCCCGCTTCGGGCGAGCCGCTCAGTCCGAGGACCATCGCGGGCTGGGACGGACCGGCTTCGGCTACCCGGTGATCCCGTTCGTCGAACATGGCCCGGACGCGCCCGTTGTACAGGCCGGCGATAAAGTAGTCGCCCAAGCGGAGCGTCCCGTTGCGCACAAGCACCGTCGCCACGTTGCCCCGTCCCTTCTCCAGGCGGGACTCGATGACCACGCCGTCCGCGTTGCGGTCCGGGTTCGCCTTGAGTTCCATGACTTCTGCTTCGAGCAGAATCTTTTCCATCAAATCGTTCACGCCTTCCCCCGTGTGGGCGGAAACCATCGCGCACTGGACCTTGCCGCCGTATTGCTCAACCAGCACGTTGTGGTCGGCCAGTTGCTGCATCACCTTTTCCGCGTTCGCCTGCGCCCGGTCCATCTTGTTTATGGCGACGACGATCGGGACTTCCGCGGCGCGGGCATGGTTGATGGCCTCGACCGTCTGAGGCATCACGGCGTCGTCGGCGGCTACGACCAGCACGACGACGTCCGTCACCTTGGCGCCCCGGGCGCGCATGGCCGTAAACGCTTCGTGCCCCGGCGTGTCCAGAAACGTGATGTCGCGGCTGTCCGGGAGATTCACCTTGTGCGCGCCGATATGCTGGGTAATGCCGCCTGCTTCGCCCGCCACGACATTGGCGTTTCGAATATAGTCCAGCAAGGAGGTTTTGCCATGGTCCACATGGCCCATCACGGTTACGATGGGCGCGCGCGCCTTCAGCAGTTCCGGGGCGTCTTCCTCCAGCAGAATGTCTTCCATGCCGAATTCGGTAATGAACTCGACGTCGTATTCGTATTCGTCGGCTACGAACGAAATGGTGTCTGCGTCGAGGCGCTGGTTGATCGACACGATCATGCCCGACTCGAAGAGTTTCTGAATGACCTCGTTCACCGGGATATTCATCAGATTGGCAAGGTCGCCCGTCGATACGAATTCGGGAATGCGGAGCGTTTGTTCCTGCTCGCGCTGCTCTTCGATTTCCTGCTCGCGCTGCTCCGCATGGCGTTCTCGCCTGCGTCGGCGCCGCTGACGCCGCGCGCCGCCTGCTCCCTGCTCGATTTCCCGGAGCGTTTTCTGGAGCGTTTCTTCGATATCCTCTTCGTCCACGCCCGTTCCCTTGCGGCGGCGCTTGCGCCTGGAGGTCTGGCGCCCGTCCGCCCCCTGCGCGACCGGTTCTTCGTCGGCGGGCGCGGCGGTTTTGCGTTTGCGCTTTCTTTTGCGTTTGCGTTTTCCGGGCTCGGCGTCCTTTACTTCCGAAAGGTCCATCTTGCCAAGCACCGTGGTTCCGGCCAGTTTGTAGCGCTTTGCGGAAAGCGTTTCGTCTTCGGGGTCTTCTTCGTCGCCCGGCTCTTCAAGGGCGTCTTCTTCGTCCAGCGGTTCCCCGGCGGCGTCCTCTGCATATTCCAGAGGCGGTTCTGTGGCGGTTTCTTCCGCCGCCAACGGTTCCTCCAGGGCAGGCGTTTCTTCGACCGGCGCCTCTGCCGCGGGCGTTTCCTGTTCCAGAACGCTTTCTTCCGCTACGGGCTCGGGGGCGGGTTCTGCTTCGGCGGAAGCCTGGGCCTCGGCCTCTGCCTCGACCGGTTCCGGCACGGGGGCGGGCGCCTCCTCGGTCGTCGCCGCTTCCGCCGGGGCCACTTCCACTGGCGCCGGTTCCGCAGGCGTATCCACTGCATCGACCTGGTCGGCTTCGTCCGCGGGCGCCTCGGCAACCTGTTCGACCGCCTCCGCTTCTTCTTCGGGCGCGGTTTCTTCCGCCGCCTCCTCCGGTTCGGGCGCGACGGGTTCGACCGCCACAGGCGCTTCTTCCGGCAACGGCTCCGCGCCGTCGCCCGCCGCGACGGACGGCTCCGGCGCAGGTTCCGCCTCCGGCGCGGCCGGTTCAGACTCCGGCTGGGGCTGCGTTTCCGTCGCAATCTGCCGGGCCCGCTTCTTGTGTACGCGCTCCGCCGTTTCCCGATCAGAGGCGAAGGCGTTCAATAGTTCGTCGTACGCCGCTTCGTCCTTGATGGCCGCGTTGATCCCCGACCCGGTCAACGCCTCTGCGTAACCGGTTTCTTCAAGGTGTTCCTTCAGCGTTTCGAGGGAAACGTTGAATTCCTTGACCAGCTTGAAAAGCCGTACTTTTTTGAACCTGGTTGTGGTCATTGGCAACAGCCGCCGTTCCTTGGGATACGATGCTCTTCCGGCCCGGGCTTATCCTCCTGGCGCTTCCTGCGCGGCGTCCGGGGCGGGCGCATAGCCGGGGGCGGACGCTGCCGCCTCCTCTTCCTCGAATTCGAGGCGAATCGTCTCCAGCACGTGCTGCGCCGTTTCCTGTTCCAGCCCGGAACGCCGCATCAATTCGTCCGCGGAAAGCTCCACGACCTGCTTTGCGGTATCGCAACCGATATTGCGGAGTTTTTCCAGCGTGTCGGGGCTGAAAGCGTCCGCAAACTCGTCGATCTCCACGTCCTCTTCGTCCTCGGTGATTTCCCGGTATACGTCTATTTCGTAACCAGCCAGGCGCGAGGCAAGCCGAATGTTGATTCCGCCGCGCCCGATGGCCTGGCTCACCTCTTCCGCTTTCACCACCACTTTGGCGCGCGGCGGATCCAGTTCGTCGTTGATGGTTACGCTCACCGGATTCGCCGGAGAAAGCGCCCGTTCGATCAGGCGATAGGGATCGCTCGAATATTCCAGCACGTCGATATTCTCGTTGCCCAGTTCGCGAACGACCGCATGAATGCGGACCCCCTTTACGCCGACGCACGCGCCCACGGGGTCGATGCGGTCGTCGTTGCTCAGCACGGCCACCTTGGCCCGGTCGCCGGGCTCGCGCACGATGCGTTTGATTTCCACGATGCCCTCGTAAATTTCAGGCACTTCCAGCTCGAAAAGCCGTTCCATGAAAACGGGAGAAGCCCGGCTGATAATGACTTGCGGGTTGTTCCCCAGGTCCCGCTTCACCTCCTGCACCACCGCCCGGAGCATGTCGCCCTTGCGATACCGATCCTTGAATATCTGCTCGGAACGGGGAAGCACCAGCTCCACCTTGTTGTGAATCACCAGCACTTCGCGCCGCCGCGTCTGGTAAATCTCCCCGACCACCACTTCGCCGACCAGGTCCGTGTAGTCCTTGTAAATCTTTTCTTTTTCGATGTCCCGGATCCGCTGGCTGAACGCTTGCCGGGCCGTCATGACCGCGCGCCGACCGAATCCTGCGATGTTGATCTCGCTGGCCACCTCTTCGCCTATCTCGAAATCCTCGTCCACCTTGCGGGCGTCGTCCAGTTCGATCTCCGTGACCGGATCCTTCAGGTCCCAGTTCGCCACGATATCCTGCACGTGGAGGATCTGAATATCCCCGTTGTCCGGATTGAAAATGATGTCGAAGTTGTCGTCTGCGCCGTACCGCTTGCGAATCATGGCTCGAAAAACATCCTCGACGATCAGCGTGAGGGAATCTCGATGGATATCCTTTTCGCGCGCAATCTCTGCAAACGACGATATAAGATCCGTGCTTTGCATGTCTCGGTATTCCTTGCCGGTTGGTTCTGGTCTGTGTCTCAGTAAGATGTATGGCCTGTTCCTACCATGGAAGCTGCACCTGGGCCCGCACTACGTCGTCGAGGGGGATGCGGAGCGTGCCCTCGCCGGACGCCGCCACTTCGATCGCGTCGTCGGCCACGCTCAGCAACGCGCCGACGATTTCCGCATTTTCGTTGGCCTCTCCGGTTGCATACCGAACGCGTAGGTCCCTGCCCACGTTTTTTCGGTACTGCCGCGGCAACGAAAGGGGGCGATCCAGGCCGGGCGTAGACACATTCAACGTGTATCGCCCCTCGACCGCATGCTCTACGTCCAGCAGGAATCCGGTCTCGCGGCTTATCTTCGTCAAATCGTCGGCGCCCAACGGACCTTCGCTGTCTACGAAGACCTCAACGACGCGGGAGCCCCTTGCGCCGCGCGCCTGCACCTCGACGAGAAACGCCGCCGAATCGGCGAGGACTTCCTCGACAAGCGCCGCGATGCGTTCGCAAAGCGCGTCGCATTCTTTTGCAAGCGACGGTTCGGCCATAAATCGTTTCCCGTTTTTCGCGTTATAAAAAAAGCCCGTACCCGATACCGGGCGGGCGCTATTGTACCTACGCCAACCACAAAAAAAGGGGGTTTCGGGAGAAACCTCCTTTCGTAATTACGCCAACCGGACCACGATAGCGCATTGCGCGCCATGGCCGGTCGGACACTGCTCCGCGAAAAGGTACAACACGGACCGGCGGGGGTTGTTCCGGTATTTTCGCCGCAGACCTGGCGTTTTCCGCATGAAAAAACAGTGCGCAAGCGCTGTTAAGCGATGCGCTTGCGCTTACATGAAGGTGGGGCGTTTTTCTTCTTCCACCGATTCGGGATAATCAAGGGTGTAGTGCAGGCCCCGGCTTTCGCGTCGCATTTGCGCGCTCCGGATAATCAGATAGGCTACCGCAATCATGTTGCGCAATTCGCACAATTCGACGGATACGCGCGTCCGGCGATAGAATCCCTCGGTTTCCTCGTACAAAAGCCGGGTCCGCCGAAACGCGCGGTCAAGCCGCAGGCTGGAGCGCACCACGCCTACGTAATCCCACATCACGCGGCGCAATTCGTCCCGATTGTGCGAAACGAGCACCCATTCCTGCGGACGCTCGGCGCCGCTGGCGTCCCATTCCGGGATGTCGTCCCGGAACGACTGGGCGCGCGCGTATTCGATGGCGGCGCGGGTCGCCCGTTCGCTGAATACGAGCGCTTCGAGCATCGAATTGCTTGCGAGCCGATTGGCGCCGTGCAGTCCCGTGTACGCCACTTCCCCGCAAGCGAAGAGGCCGCCGATGGAGGTCCGCCCCGCATGGTCCGTAAGCACGCCGCCGCACTGGTAATGCGCCGCCGGAACGACCGGAACCGGCTCCCGGGCCATATCGACCCCGAACCTGAGGCATGTGGCGTGGATGTACGGGAAGCGCTCCCGGATCATGTCGGCGGGCCGGTGGGAAATGTCCAGCAGCACATGTTTGTCGCCATGCTTTTTGAGTTGGTCGTCGATGGCGCGGGCGACAATATCGCGCGGAGCCAACTCCTTGCGCGCGTCGTAGGCAGGCATGAATCGTTCGCCTTTCATGTTGTACAGCCGCCCGCCTTCCCCGCGCACCGCTTCCGAAACGAGAAAGGAATCCGCCTCCGGGCCGTAGAGCGACGTGGGATGGAATTGCACGAACTCCATGTTGGCGATGCGCGCCTTGGCCCGGTACGCCATCGCCACGCCGTCCCCTGTCGCTACGTCGGGATTGGTGGTGTGCAGATAAATTTCGCCCGAGCCGCCCGTCGCCAGCAGGGTCGATTTGGCGAGAAACGCTTCCACGCGGTCTGCCCTGGAATCGTATACGTAGGCGCCGAAACAGCAAATGTCCGGCCGCAGTTTCGTCACATGCTGCCCCAAATGATGTTCGGTAATCAGTTCGACGGCGAAGTGGTAATCATACGTTACGATGTCGGGATGGCTGCGGACCGAAGCAAGCAGCGCGCGCTCTACTTCCCGTCCGGTGGCGTCCGCCGCATGCACAATCCGATCCGCGGAGTGTCCGCCCTCCCGCCCCAGATGCAAGGTTTTGCCCCGGCGCGTAAAATCGGCCCCCAGCGCCATCAGTTCGCGCACCCGCTCCGGTCCCTCTTCGATCACGAACCGCACGACCTCGGCGTCGCACAGCTCCGCGCCGGCCGCTATGGTATCCTCGATATGGCTTGCGTACGAATCCGGCGAAGCCATGACCGCGGCGATGCCCCCCTGCGCGTAATTGGTGTTCGATTCGGCGGTTTCTTTTTTGGTTACGATCGCCACGGAACCGCGCTCGGCCGCCTTCAGCGCATACGAAAGCCCTGCTATGCCGCTCCCTATGACAAGAAAGTCCGTTTTGACCATGCCGCTATGCGTCCGTTCGCTGCATTAAAAACGCCTTGACGAACGGTTCGATATCTCCGTTCATGACCGCCTGCACATCCGTTAACTTCGTGTCCGTGCGGTGGTCGTTCACCATCGTGTAGGGCTGAAATACGTAGGACCGAATCTGGCTTCCCCATTCGATCTTCTTTTTCGACCCTTCGAGCCGGTTCTTTTCCGCTTCCTTAATGTCTTGCTCCAGGCGGTAGACGCGGCTTTTGAGCATCGTTTCGGCGCGGTCCCGGTTCTGGAGCTGGCTGCGCTCTTCGGTGCATTCCGCCACGACCCGCGCCGCTTCGCCGTTCGACAATTTCCCGTTCCAGATCAGCCGTACGCCGGTTTCTACCTTGTTTACGTTCTGCCCGCCCTTGCCGCCGGAACGAAAAGTCTGAAGTTCCACGTCGTCCGGGTTCAGCGCGATTTCTATGGCGTCGTCGATTTCCGGGTACGCGAAGACGCTGGCGAACGACGTGTGTCGCCTGCCGCTGGAATCGAACGGGGATATGCGCACGAGGCGATGCACCCCCGTTTCGGACTTCAGGTAGCCATAGGCGTACGGCCCCGTCACGCGAATGCTGGCGCTCTTGACGCCCGCCACGTCCCCCGCCTGACGCTCCACCAGTTCGGCCTTGTAGCCGTTCCGCTCGGCCCAGCGGGTGTACATTCGCAACAGCATTTCCGCCCAGTCCTGGCTTTCCGTGCCGCCTGCGCCGGGGTGGATCGTGAGGATGGCCGGGCGCTCGTCGTCCGGCTCGCCCAGCATATTTTTGAATTCCAGGGCTTCGAGCGCTTTTTCCATGCGGGCGGTTTCCGTCTGGATTTCGTCCGACAGGTCGGCGTCCCGCTCCTCTTCGGCAAGCAGCAGGAGGGTTTCGACGTCCTCCGCTTGTTCCGACAGCCCCTCCCATGCTTCGATCCAGGCCTGCTCGGCGGATAGCTGCTTTTCGACCTTGCGCGCTTCGTCCGCATGGCTCCAGAAATTCGGATCCATCCGTTTCCGGTTCAGCCCCTCGACGGTATTTCTGCGGCGATCAACGTCAAAGATAGCCTCCGAGCGCGCGCACGCGCTCCAGGAGAGATTGAATATGATCTTCGGAAAAAGGCATGCGGATACCGTTCAGGCGCGTACAGGACAAAGGGCCGGGCAAGGGATTTCGCCCGGCGATACGCTCGTACGACGACGCGCGCCCATCGTTTCCCGACCGCGACGCCGAAAAAGATTTTCGCGAGAAAGGTGCGCGATACCCATCCGCTATGCCCGAAAATACAGGGCCGGAAGGCCGTGGCCAGATAATAACATGCCGAAAATCAAATAATAATCGACTTTAAGTCTGTTACTTATTGACATTTTGACAGCGGGCGACGAACCGGGTTATGCGGCGTACGGCCTCTTCCAGCTGCTCCATGGACGTAGCGTACGAACAACGCGCGTATCCTGCGCCGCTGGGCCCGAAGGCGTCTCCCGGCACGCAAGCCACCTGCTCTTCTTCCAGCAACCGTTCTGCGAATGCCTCCGAGGACAACCCGGTGGGGGTAATGTCGGGAAAGCAATAGAACGCGCCCTCCGGTTCGAAAGTGGGCAATCCGGCGGCCCGCAATCCGTCCACGATAAAGCGCCGCCGCTTGTCGTAGGATCGTCTCATGCGCTCCACGTCGTCGTCGCATGTTTCCAGCGCCGCCACGGCGGCCACCTGCCCCATCGTGGACGAGCACATGACCGCATACTGGTGCATCTTGTACATGGCGTCGCTGATGGCCTCTGGCGCGCAGACATACCCGACGCGCCAGCCGGTCATGGCGTGGTTCTTGGAAAATCCTCCTGTCAGGATCGCGCGTTCGTAGAGTCCGTCGAGAGACGGCAAACTCACATGCCCTTCTTCGGCGGCCTGTCCGTAAATCAGCCGGTCGTATATCTCGTCGGACAGGACCAGCAAATCGTTGTCGATGGCCACGCGGGCAATATCCTCCAGCGTGTCGCGTCGAAGCACCGCGCCGGTGGGATTGTTCGGATACCCGAGGAACAGTACTTTGGAGCGCGGGGTGAGGCGGGCCGCGATATCTTGCGCCGTGACCTGGAAACCGGTTTCCACCCTCGTAGGTATGTACGTTACCTTTGCGCCGGCGAATTCGGCAAGCGGGCCGTACGAAACGAAACAGGGTTCGGGGATCAGCACCTCGTCTCCCGGATCGACGGTCGCGAGCAGGGCGATAAGCATGGCCTCGCTTCCCCCCACGGTGACGACGATCTGGTTTTCCGGAGCGTAGGCAATGCCGTAGCGCCGCTCCAGGCTTTCCGAAATCAATTGGCGCAGGCGCAGCAAACCCGCATTGGAGGTGTAACGGGTATGGCCCTTGCGCAGCGAAGCGATGGCCGCGTCGACGACGGGCTTCGGCGACACGAAATCCGGCTCGCCGATCCCCAGGGAGATCACATTATCCATGGTGGCGGCGATTTCGAAGAATCGACGAATTCCGCTG
Organism: Rhodothermales bacterium; assembly: GCA_022825385.1. GTDB lineage: Bacteria > Bacteroidota > Rhodothermia > Rhodothermales > VXPQ01 > VXPQ01. Next base: position 12,213 of record JAJDWX010000043.1, on the reverse strand, counting down.
GGCTTCGTATTGTTCGCTCTGGTGCTGATATGCCTGTTCATTGCGTTGGCGCGAGGCGTCGATGCCGTTTTGGACATGCCGCAAAACGGGATTTAAAAAAACCGGATTACAAAAACCGGATCCGGGGGCATGAAAGATAGTACGGAATTCGCACACAGTAAATCCATGAACCAAACAAGAATACGATGCCTGACGCTTTTCAGAATTTCGTGAACGGATCCTGGGTAGACGCGGAACAGGGCGCTACCTTCGAGAAGGTTAATCCGGCGCGTACGCAGGAAATGATCGGTCTTTTTCCCGAATCCGGCGCCGCGGACGTAGACGCCGCCGCGCGGGCGGCGCGCAAGGCCTTTCCCGCCTGGTCAAGTACGCCCGCCCCGCAGCGAGGGGAAATCCTCCGGCGCATCGGGGATTTATTGACAGAACGCAAGAAAGCGCTCGCTTTCGAGGAAACCCGCGAAATGGGCAAGCCCTTCGCCGAAACCTGCGGGGACGTGCAGGAGGCCATCGACACCGCATATTACGCGGCCTCGGAAACGCGGCGGCTGTTCGGGCGCACGGTTCCCAGCGAATTGCCGGATAAATTCAATATGAGCGTCCGGCGGCCCATAGGGGTGGCGGGCCTTATTACCGCATGGAATTTCCCGATCGCCGTACCCACCTGGAAAATATTTCCGGCGCTGGCCTGCGGCAACGCCATCGTTTTCAAGCCCAGCGAAGAGGCGCCGCACAGCGGGGCGCTGCTTGCGCAATTGCTTTCGGATGCAGGCGTGCCTCCCGGCGTATTCAATCTGGTGCATGGAGGGGCCGCGGCGGGCGAAGCGCTGGTCGAGCATCCGGACATAGACGCCGTGTCGTTTACCGGATCGAATGCCGTGGGTTCGAAAATCGGAGCGACCTGCGGCAGGCTGCACAAACGCCTCGCGCTTGAAATGGGCGGAAAGAACGCGCAAATCGTGATGCCGGACGCGGACCTGGACCTGGCCCTCGAAGGCGTATTGTGGGGCGCGTTCGGAACCACCGGGCAGCGCTGCACGGCCACGAGTCGCCTGGTGTTGCACGAAGCCATTCACGATGCGTTCGTCGAGCGACTGCTGGAGCAGATGCAAACGCTGGTTCTCGGATACGGAAACGACGAGGGCGTGCATGTCGGGCCGCTGGTCAACCAAAAGGCGCTGGACAAGGTGGCTCGCTATGTCGAGGTCGGGCAGAGCGAAGGGGCTACCCTGCGGGTCGGGGGAAAGCGGGCGACGGAAGGGGCGCTTGCCGAGGGCTTTTTCTTCGAGCCCACCCTGTTCGCCGACGTCGCGCCGGACATGCGCATTGCCCGCGAGGAAATTTTCGGGCCGGTGCTTTCGGTGCTCAAGGCGGCGTCCTACGAAGAAGCCGCGCGGATTGCGAACGCGACGCGCTACGGCCTCTCCTCGAGTATCTATACGCAGGACGTGTCTCTGGCGTATCGCGCCATGCGGGACCTGGAGGCGGGCATTACGTACGTCAACGGTCCGACCATCGGCGCCGAGGCGCATATGCCTTTTGGAGGGATCAAGCACACTGGCAACGGTCACCGGGACGGCGGTTGGGAAGTATTCGATTTCTATACGGAAACGAAAACCGTTTATGTGGACTACAGCGGGCAGTTGCAGAAAGCGCAAATGGACAACGCGGCTTCGTAAAGGTGCCGGAACGTCAGGGTGAGCAGGGGGGTCTTGCGGCCCGCCTTTGCACGAATACATAAGGGTAGGCAGGCTCATGGGTTGTCCTGCGTATTTTGGGGCCGATGTTTCGCGCAAAGGCGCCGGGACGTCAGGGTGGGCAGGGGTCTTGGGGCCGCCTTTGCACGAAATACATAAGGGTAGGCAGGCTCACGGGTTGTCCTGCGTATTTTGGGCCCGATGTTTCGTGCAAAGGCGCCGGGACGTCGGGGCGAGCAAGGGGTCTTGGGGCCGCCTTTGCACGAATACAATAAGGGTAGGCAGGCTCATGGGTTGGCATGCGTATTCGGGGCCCGATGTTTCGTGCAAAGGCGGCCCCAAGACCCCAAGAACAATCCTTAATCAGCTTCCCCTCGCTCCCCTTCCATAAACGCTTTCAGCACAAGATCTGCGGCGGCGGCCACGGCTATTTCGCGGCGGGCGGCCCGCTCCTCGTATTTTTCCAGCAAGCGGTTGACGCTTGCATCGGCCCGCGCCGTTTCGAGGAGGCGCGCTTCGAGCGTTTCGCGAAGCCAGCAGCCGATCTGCTTGCGTCGCCGCCGGGCAAGGTACTCCGACGATTTCACCAGGCGTTCGTACTCCCGCATGTCTTTGCGGATCATATCCAGGCCGGATTCCTTCTGGGCGGAACAGGTGTGCACGGTCGGGGTCCAGCCGGATTCCTTGGGCGGAAAAAGCCTTAGCGCCGCTTTCATGCGCCGGGCGTCCAGGCGCATCGCTTTCGGCGTGTGCGCGTCCTCTTTGGTGAAAACCACGATGTCCGCCTCCTCCATGACGCCGCGCTTCACGCCTTGCAATTCGTCCCCCGATCCGGGCAGCGTCAGGAGCATCAGAAGATCCACCATGTCGCTAACCGTCGTTTCCGCCTGCCCGGAGCCCACCGTTTCGACGAATACCGTATCGTACCCGGCTGCTTCGCACAGAATAATGCTTTGGCGCGTTCCGTCCCCAATCCCTCCTGCTCGCCGCTTGCCGGGCGCGGGCCGCACGAAAGCGTTCGGATGCGTGGCCAGGCGGGTCATGCGTGTCTTGTCTCCAAGAATGCTGCCTCCGGTGCGTTCGCTCGCCGGATCGTAGGCCAGCACCGCCACGCGACGGTTTTCGTGCATGGCCAGCCGGACGCCAAGGGATTCGATGAACGTGCTTTTTCCTGTGCCGGGCGCTCCGGTGATTCCAATGCGGATGGCCGTCCCCGACAAGGGCAGGCAGGCGTCCAGCAGGGCCTTTGCGCGTTCCCGATGGTCGGGGTGGGCGCTTTCCATGAGGGTAATGCCCCGCGCCAGCATAGCGCGGTCCCCGTTGCGGACGCCTTCGAACAGTTCTTCTACCGGGGGAAAAATCACGACGCGCCGCCCTCCTCGATCATCCCGAGAAGAATCCGGGACGCCGCGTCGGTTACGGGGGTGCCGGGACCGAAAATTTCAGACACGCCCGCCGCGCGCAGAAACGCATAGTCCTTTCGGGGAATCACCCCGCCGACCACCACGCGAATATCCTCGCGGCCCATTTCACGCAGCGCGGCGATTACTTCGGGCAGAAAGGCCTTGTGCCCGCCGGCAAGCGTGGACACGCCCAGGATATGCACATCGTTTTCGACGGCCTGCAAGGCGACCTCGCCGGGCGTCTGGAATAAGGGGCCTACGTCCACGTCGAACCCCATGTCTGCAAAGGCCGTCGCAATCACTTTTGCGCCCCGGTCGTGCCCGTCCTGTCCGATTTTCGCCACGAGGATGCGCGGTCGGCGGCCCGCCCGGTCGGCGAAGACGCTCGCAAGCCGCAGGATTTCTTCCGGCGTTTCTCCGGATGCGCGGGCGCGGACGTACGCCCCCCCGGCTATGTTGCGGCGAGCGCGATGTCTTCCGAATTCTTTTTCCATAGCGAGGGATATTTCGCCGAGGGTAGCCCGCCGCCGGGCAGCCTCCACGGCGCAGTCCAGCAGGTTGCCCTCTCCTGTGCGGGCGCAGGCGGTCAGCGCGGTCAGCGCCTGTCGCGCGGCTTCGTCGTCGCGGGACGCCCGAACCGCGCGAAGCCGCGCTATTTGCGCTTCGCGTACGGCGGTATGGTCTATTTCCAGCACATCGATCGGCGCTTCCTTTGGCGGTTCGAACCGGTTGACGCCTACGATCATCTCCTCTCCGGCGTCGATCCGCGCCTGTTTGCGGGCCGCGGCTTCTTCGATGCGGGCCATGGGAATGCCCGCTTCGATAGCCTCGGCCATGCCCCCGGCCTCTTCTATTTCTTCGATCAGCGCCCAGGCGCGTCGGGCCAGCTGGTCGGTCAGCGTTTCTACGTAATACGATCCGCCCATGGGATCGATGGCCTGTGCGATATCCGTTTCCTGTTGTAAATACGTTTGGGTATTGCGCGCAATCTGCGCGGAAGCCTCCGTAGGCAGCGCCATGGCTTCGTCGAGCGCGTTCGTATGCAGCGATTGGGTATGTCCCAGCGCGGCGGACAAGGCTTCCAGACAAGTACGGGCCACGTTATTGTACGGATCCTGTTCGGTGAGGCTCCAGCCCGAAGTCTGGCAGTGCGCGCGCAGCGCCATGGATTTCGGGTTTAGCGGGGAAAAGCGCCGGACGATTTTCGCCCACAGCAGCCGCCCGGCCCGCAATTTGGCGATTTCCATAAAGTGATGCATCCCTATTCCCCAGAAAAAAGAAATGCGGGGGGCGAAATCGTCGATTTGCAACCCTGCCTTGCGGCCCGTACGGAGATATTCGAGTCCATCGGCAAGCGTATAGGCCAGTTCGAGGTCTGCCGTGGCGCCCGCCTCCTGCATATGATAGCCACTGACCGAAATGGCGTTGAACCGGGGCATGCGCTCGGCGGCGTACCGGAATATGTCCGCCACGATGCGCATGGACGGGCCGGGAGGATAGATGTACGTATTGCGCACCATGAACTCTTTCAGAATATCGTTCTGAATGGTGCCGGCAAGCGTTGCGGCGGGCGCGCCCTGCTCTTCCGCCGCCACGATATAAAAAGCCATGACGGGCAAGACGGCCCCGTTCATGGTCATGGAGACGGACATGCGGTCCAGGGGAATGCCCTCGAACAACCGCTTCATATCCTCTACCGTATCGACTGCGACGCCCGCCTTGCCGACGTCTCCCGCCACCCGCTCGTGGTCGGAATCGTAGCCCCGGTGCGTGGGGAGGTCGAACGCGACGGAAAGGCCCTTTTGCCCGTCGGCCAGCGCCCGGCGATAAAAAGCGTTCGATTCCCCGGCGGTCGAAAAACCCGCGTATTGCCGGATGGTCCAGGGACGAACAAGGTACATTCCTGCGTACGGGCCCCGCAAAAACGGGGGGACCCCCGCGGCGTATTCGAGGTGGCGGAGTTCCCTGAGCGCTTCGGGACCGTACGCCGGGCGTTCTTCGACGCCTTCGATTTCGCGCCATGGCTTGCCGCGGCGGGCGGGAAGGAGCGACGGCGGCCGGTACGCCGCCGGAAAATCCGGGCAGGGCGCAGGCCACGTTTCGCGGGAGACCATACGCCGAAACGCCTCCCATGCCGCTTGCGCAATCCGGTCCGTAAGAACCTCTATGGCGTAGCTGCCTGCGGCGGGATCGTTTACCTTGCCGAGGCGGGCTTCATGGCGAAGAATATGCTGAAGATTTCGGGCCAGGCGCAAGGCGCCGTCCGACGGGCCCCCGTCCGCTGCGTCGTACGGATGCACGGTCAGCGTGTCGCACGTTCCGACCACGGCGGCGACCGCTTGCGCGGCGGCCCGCAACAGGTTGGCGTACGGATCGCCGGCCGGCGGCGCTTCGCAAGCGGCGACGGCGCGCAATTCGGCGGTTTCGCTCCGCGCTGGATCGAACGCGCGCGCTACCTGGGGGATAAGCAGCCGCAACGCCCGCAGCCGGGCGATTTCCGTTAAAAAGGACGAACGCGTCCGAACCGAAACGTACAGGGAGGCCAGTACGCGCTCCGGTGCGCATCCCCGGTCGGCAAGGTGCGCAAGATAGCCGGCCGTCGCGACGAGAATCCGGGCGGTTTCCCTGACAAGGCCGCCCCCTTGGCCCGGTTCGGCGGCGGCGCGTAAAAACCGGGGCGGCCTGCCGGCGCCGTCGCTCCGCTCGGTCGCATTGCGCAGGAAGCGGGCGGCGCGATCCGGCCAGTCGTCCGGGAAATGGCCTGTGCGGGCGCGCCGTTCGAATGGATCGAATGCCGCAGAGCAAGCAGCGGAGCCCGCCGGGGGGCGCGGGGCGAGCGCAAGCCATTCTTCGAGCAGCGCAAGGCTTCGTTCGCCCGCTTCGATATGGATCGCGGCGGCGACGTCCAGGTCCTCCAGCAAGGCCGCGACGTCTGCGGCTTGCGCTGTCCGGGAGGCGGGAAAGGACAAGCCAATCTGCTCTGCGCCGCCGCGCGCGGCGGCGTCGATGCGTCGCCGGGTTTCGTCGAAATCGCCGACGGGAATCTGCTGGCAAATCCGCCAGGAAGCCGGAATCGGGGCGACGCGCTGGTTTTCGGAATCCAGATGCGGAATCCCCGCAAGGTCTTCGGCGCGGCCCCAGGGCCGGATCGCGACCCCTTCGCACGGCGTCCACAAAGGCAGCGCTTCGCCTTCCTTCCGGTGCAGCGCTTTCCGAATAAGCGCTTCCCAGGTTTCGGTCGAAACCGGAGGAAAAGCGTCGAAAAGCCCGCCCCGGTCGCCGCCGGGCGGCGCATTCTTTTTTATCTTATCCATGGGGCGTTTCCTTGCTGTCGCGGCCTTCCGGCGCTGCGCTCCGCCGGTACGCGCGGACAATGTCGAACAGGGCGATGCCGTACGCCACGGCCACGTTCAGCGACTGCTTGGCCCCGAATTGCGGTATTTCGAACGCCACGTCTGCTTCGGCCACCAGGGAATCGCGGACGCCGTGCAATTCGTTGCCTACGACAAGGCAAAGGGGGAAAAAAGATTCCGCGACGTCGGTTGTGGGCGTGGGACAGTCTGTTATTTCCAGTACCCCGATCGTATAGCCCTTGCGTTTGAGCGCCTGCGCGACAGGAAGCGGATCCGCCTGGTATTCCCATCGAACCGTATCTTGCGCTCCCAGGGCCGTTTTGTGCAATTTCCTGTTCTCCGGGGTCCCGGTAATGCCCGTCAAATACACTTTTTCGACGAGCGCCGCATCCGACGCGCGGAACATCGCCCCGACATTGTAGATAGATCGTACATTGTCGAGCAGGACGGAAACCGGGTGTCCGGTCAGCGCGCGCGCCGTTTTCGGATCCGGACGGGGTATTTCTTCGTGTCTGAGTTTGCGCATGGACGCCTGCCTGCGCCGCGCGGACGCAATGGCGCATGGATTGAATCAAAGTATCTCTTAGCAAAAGTACGTGATTATCGCCATAGATGGACCGGCCGGATCGGGAAAATCGACCACGGCCCGCGCAGTGGCCGAACGGCTCGGCTATGTATACGTGGATACCGGGGCCATGTACCGTACGGTCGCGCTTGCGTTTATCCGGTCCGGGTTGCCGGCGGAGGCGCCGCCCGGGGAGGCGCTTCGCGGATTGCTTGCGGGCATTCGCCTGGATATGCGTTTCGATCCGGACGGCATGCGCATTTTGCTGAACGGACAAAACGTAACCGGGGACATCCGAACCCGCGAGGTTACCGAAGCCGCCAGTCGCGTGGCCGCGATTCCGGCGGTGCGCGAGCGGATGGTCCAGGAGCAACGGCGCGTTGCCCGAGCGGAGGAAAAAAGGCGCGGCGGCGTGGTGCTCGAAGGGCGCGACATCGGGACGATCGTGTTCCCGGACGCCGAGGTAAAAGTGTTTATGGACGCCAGCGTAACCATGCGCGCGCGGCGGCGGCATGATGAATTGCGGGAGAAAAATTCCGACGTATCGTTCGAAGAGGTGCTGGACGACATTCGCGCGCGGGACGCGCGGGACATTTATCGGCGGGTTTCTCCCCTGCGCAAGGCCGAGGGAACCGTTGAAATAGACACATCGCACATCGCGATCCGCGAGCAGGTGGAAATGGTTGTTCGGGCCGCGCGGGAACGAGCGAAGTCCCCGAATGTATAAATAGTTTGTGCGAAAAAAGATCGCCATGGCCCGGCGGCGCAGTGTTTCTCCGGCAGGCCTCCCTTTCTGGCGATCCTATCCACGTTCACGTAAACGCCACAAGAGGGCTGCGCGGCACAGAAAGGGTTGCCCGGCGGCGCCTTGTAATGCAGGGAAAAACCAACGGCGCCGTATGCGCCGAAGGGCAAGGACTTTCGTCGCGCGCCTGGATTTGCGAAAATTTCTCTGAAAAACCAGCCTTATGACCGAAAACCCGCAAGAAACTTTACAAAACCAGGAAATTCTTACCAACGATACCGCGCCGTTGTCGCCGGGCGGCGACGAATCCCCTGTGGAACAAGCCTCGGCCCCTGTGGAAGAGAACGCGCAGTCGGCGGCGAATGGCGCGCAGGCGACGGATTCGGAAACGGCGGCCCTTGTCCCGGAACCAAAGGAAGACGCCGCGCCTGAAGAGGCCGTTGCCGAAACGCCTGCGGACGCGGAGCCGTCGGAACCCGCCGAGCCGTCCGCCGAAGAGGAAGAGCCGGGCGACGATTCCCCGTCCGCGGCGCCGGTTGCCGAGCGGGAAAAGGACGATGCGCCGAATACGATAGGATATACGGGCGAAATTATTGGCCCGGTCGTAACCCTTGAAGAAATTGCGCAAGGAGACCAGGAAGAACAGGAAGTAGCGCAATCCTGGAAAGAACTCGAAGAAATGGTCGCCGCCTCGTTTACGGCGGTCCGCGAACAGGAAATCGTGCAGGGGCGCGTAATAAGCGTCGGAGAAAAGGACGTAGTCATAGATATAGGTTTCAAGAGCGATGGCATTGTATCCCTGAACGAATTCGACGATGCCCTTGCGGCGGGCGACGAAGTAGAAGTCCTTGTCGAGCGCCTGGAGGATTATCATGGGCAGCTTGTGTTGTCGAAGACCAAGGCGGATCAGTTGCGCCGCTGGCAGCGGATAGAGGAAGCCCATGAAAAGGGCGATATCATAGAAGGCACGATCGTACGCCGCATCAAGGGCGGCATGATCGTCAATCTCGACATTGGCGGCATGGAAGCCTTCCTCCCCGGCTCGCAGATCGATGTGCGTCCGGTGCGCGATTTCGATACGTACCTCGAAAAGCGCATGGAATTCAAGATCGTCAAGCTGAATCCGGCCAACGACAACATCGTTATTTCGCACAAGGCCCTTATCGAGAAGGAACTTGGCGCGCAGCGCGAAAAAATCCTTGCGACGATGGAACCCGGCCAGATTCTCGAAGGCATGGCCAAAAACATCACCGATTTCGGCATTTTCGTCGATCTGGGCGGCGTGGACGGCTTGTTGCACATCACCGATCTCTCCTGGGGCCGCGTTTCCCATCCTTCCGAGTTGGTGGAGCTCGACCAGAAACTTACGGTCGTGGTATTGGATTACGACAAGGACCGGCAGCGCATCTCGCTGGGCCTGAAGCAGCTCCAGCCGCATCCGTGGGAAACCATCGACGACAAATACCTCGCAGGCGGCGCCGTGGAAGGCAAGGTGGTTTCCATTACGGATTACGGCGCTTTCGTGGAACTGGAGAAAGGCATCGAGGGCCTTGTCCACATTTCTGAAATGAGCTGGACGGAGCACATTCGCCACCCGAGTCAGATGGTTTCGCTGGGGCAACTGGTGAATGTCAAGATTCTCAAAATCGACAAGCAAGGGAAGAAGATTTCTCTTGGCATGAAGCAGCTCGAGCCGGATCCGTGGGATGGCATTTCGGACCGCTATCCTCCGGGCACGGTTATGGCGGGCAAGGTGCGCAACATCACCAATTTCGGCGTGTTCGTGGGCATCGAGCCGGGCATCGACGGACTGGTTCATATTTCCGATCTGTCCTGGACCAAGAAAGTGCGCCATCCGAACGAAATGGTGCGCAAGGGACAAAGCCTCGACGTCGTGATCCTGAATATCGACGAGGGTTCGCGGCGCATCTCGCTGGGCCACAAGCAAGTGGAGACGAATCCGTGGAATCAGTTCGCCAAGGCGTACGCCGAGGGAACCGATACGCAGGCGACCGTGGTGCGCACCAACGAGGGCGGGCTTGTGATCGAACTGCCGCTTGGCGTCGAGGCGTTTGCGCCCGCCAGCGAGTTGCGGAACGGGCCGCATAATTTCCAGGATTTTTATCCGTCGGGACAGGAACTGGAATTGCGCGTGATCAAGTTCGATCCGCAGCAGAAGGAGATTGTGCTTAGCGAGGTGGCGAAGGAGCGGGCTGCCGTACGCGCCGAAAAAGCCGGGCAGGATCGCGTACGGCGCGAATCGAAGAAGCGGGAATCGCGGGAGGTCAGCAAGTATCAGAAGGCGGCGACTTCGGCGGGTCGGACCACGTTTGGAGATATTTCGGGCCTGGCGGACCTGAAGGCGGAGCTCGAAAAGGCGGAGAAAGGAACCCGGAAGAAGGCGGCGCCCAGGAAGGCCGCCCCGAAAACCGCATCGGCGCAAAAGGGCAAGGCTTCCGCCGCGAAAAAGGCGGCTCCCGCCGAGGACAAACAGGATAAAACGCCTGTCAGGGAGGAGGCCAAGGCCGAAAGCGAGGCGAAATAAACCTTTTTTCCGTCTGCATGGCGTCAGCAAGCACGTTGCGTCCGTCGATCAGGAACGCGATTCGATGGCAACTTGACCGGACGATCTGCGAAACGCACTTTACGGAAGCGGGCCCGCGCTATCAGGGCAAGGTGCGCGACGTCTATCGGACTCCGGACGCGCTTTTCCTGGTCACGACCGACCGTATTTCGGCTTTCGACTGCGTTCTGCGCCAGCAGATTCCGTTCAAGGGGCAGGCGCTGAATCGGCTGGCCGCTTTTTTCTTCGAAAAAACGCGAGACGTCGCCCCCAATCACCTGGTGGCGATTCCCGACCCGAACGTGACGGTGGCGACGCCGTGCGACCCCCTGCCCGTCGAGTTTGTGGTTCGGGGCTACCTCGCAGGCCATGCCTGGCGGGAATACCGCGCCGGGCGGCGCAGCGTTTCCGGCGTGCCGTTGCCGGACGGCCTGCGGGAAAGCAGTCGCCTGCCGCGGCCCGTGCTTACGCCCTCCACCAAGGCGGAAACGGGACACGACGAGGACATTTCCCGAGAGGAAATCATAGCGCGCGGCCTGTTGACGGCGGACGCCTTCGACGAATTGGAAGCCGTTGCGCTGGCCCTGTTTGCGCGGGGCGCGGAGATGGCTGCGGCGCGGGGATTGTTGCTGGTGGACACGAAATACGAATTCGGTCGCGCCCCGGACGGCGGATTTCTGCTTATAGACGAGGTGCATACGCCGGACTCGTCCCGATACTACTATGCGGACGGATATGAAGCGCGGCTGCGCGGCGGGCGTCCCCAAAAGCAGCTTTCCAAGGAGTTCGTTCGGGAATGGCTGATGGCGCAGGGCTTTCAGGGGCGCCCCGGGGAGCGCCTTCCCGACTTGCCGGAAGATTTTCGCATTCGGGTGGCCGCCCGCTACATCGAGTTGTACGAAGCCGTTACGGGGGATGCGTTCGAGCCGGATACCCACCCGGACCCGGTCGAACGCATACGGCGCAGCATTATTGCGTATCGCTCGCGCTGAAATCCCCAGCGGCGAAACGCCCTTCCACCCACTCGGCGCTTCCGTCGGCGAAGCGCTCCTTTTTCCAGATGGGCGCCCGGCTTTTCAGCGCGTCGATCAGGTAGCGACAGGCGGCAAACGCTTCTGCGCGGTGCGGCGAGGCCGCGCCGACGATTACGCTTGCTTCTCTGAGGGGCACGGCTCCCGTCCGGTGCAACAGGCAGGCGCGACACAGGGGCCAGCGGCTAAAGGCTTCTTTGGCAATCTGGCGCATCTCCTTGATCGCCATAGGTTTATAGCATTCGTATTCAAGTCGTATCGTTTCTCGTCGCGTCGCGTCAGGGTCGCCGTCGGTCCACCGCCGCGTCGTTCCGAGGAAGATATCGATCCCGCCCGCCTCCTCCACCCGAAGAAAGGCTGCGACCGCTTCTACGCGGAGCGGCGTTTCCAGAATATCTACCCACACAGCGTCGCTGTTCATTTCAGCCTCCGCTGACGGGCGTAATGAGGGCTACCTCGTCTCCTGCCCGCACGGTATGCGCTCCGGATACGTATTCCTGGTTGACTGCGACGCGGACAAGGGGAAGCACAGGGCGCAAGGCGGGATGCGTTGCGGCAAGGCGTTCGAGCAACCGGGCGGCGGACAGGGTTTCCCCCGGGTCAAGCGGCAAGATAGCCGAATCGACTCCGGCGCGCTCCCGAAGCACGCTGAAAAACAGTACGTTCACATGGCGCGGTTCCTGAGGCTGCATGCGCTTTGCGGGACGGGTGCGTATTTTAAGGATACTCTGATTAAATCCGCGAAGCTCAGAGGCATGCGAGGGGTGCGCTGGCAAGGAATGACGAAGCGATGTGGCAGGCCCCACATAATGAGGAATGACACAGCCAGCGTGCCCCTCGCAGCCTCCCGAAGGGCGCG
>JAJDWX010000001.1 GCA_022825385.1 Rhodothermales bacterium | reverse complement strand
GGCTTGCGAGGGGTGCGCTGGCAAGGAATGACGAAGCGATGTGGCAGGCCCCACATAATGAGGAATGACACAGCCAGCGCACCCCTCGCAACCTCCCGAAGGGCGCGCCACATACGCGACATACCGAATCTACGGTGTTTTCTACTGATTTCAATGATGCAAGCATGACGGTCTTTACGTGCAAAAGTGGCGCGCTGAGCGAAGTGGTCTTGATCAGAGTATCCCAATGTTTTCAGGAAACATGATTTTCCGCCAGACTGTGCTCCCGACCGCCTTGCCGCAGAGGCAAACGCAGGCGCGGCCAAAACGGTTCGTTACGGAACGATAGGCAAGGCCGCGAGAGACGCCATCCCCTCTCCGCGGATCACATGCGCCTCGTGGCCCGCCGGTATCCCGACATGGCGCTCGGTGCGGCCATCCGGCCATCGCACGGCGAGCGTATCCACCCGATCCGCCGCGCCCAGTCCAAAGGTCAGCGTTTTTTCCGATTGCGAAAGATAGCCGGAGCCGGTCCGGACCCGCCGCGTTTGCCGTACGCCCGCCGCCGTAATCGTAACCTGCGCGCCCAACGCATCCAGGTTGCCCGCCCCGTCGTCCGGGCGACCGGAAAGGCGCACCCGCAACACATGCCCCCCGGACGAGTCGTTGCGCAACAGGCGAGCCGGGCCATTGTTTTCCGTAACCAGTAAATCCACGTCCCCGTCGCGGTCGTAGTCGGCCTTGGCCACGGCCCGGGCCACCATCGCTTCGGTAAACGCGCCGCCAATGGAGTCCGCCATGTCCACCCAGGTTCCTTCCCCCCTGTTGACGAACAAATGCGGAGGCTGCCGATACGCCGACCCGTCTATCGGATCGAGATACACATGCCCGTTGGCCACGTACAAGTCAAGGTCGCCGTCCAGTTCGGCGTCGAAAAGCAACACCCCGAAGGCCAGCGTGGTCAAACTGGATCGCCCGATGCGGGAGGCCGCCGCGCGATCCATGAACCACCCGCTTGCCGTCTGGCGGTACACCCCGATCATTTCGCTGGAAAAATTCCCCACGAAAACGGAGGGCATGCCCGTCGCGTCCACGATCCCGATATCCACGCCCATTCCGGCGCGCGCTTCTCCATGCTCCCCGTACGCGATCCCGGCGCGCACCCCTTGCTCCGCGAACACGCCGCGGCCGTCGTTCATGTACAAGAGGTCCGGCTCCCCGTCGTTCGCCACCACGAAGTCAGGCCAGCCGTCTTCGTTGAAATCCCATTCGGCGACAGCCAGGGACTTGCCGGGGGAACCCGTCAAGCCGCTCGCCTGCGTCCGCTCGGTAAACGTCCCGTCCCCGTTATTGCGGTAAAAATGCCCCGGCGCCCCGGGATACGTGGCCGGGCGGCAATAATCCGGGCGCCCGTCCGCCCGAAAACATTCCATGTCGCTGGACAACGACCAATAGGCGTAGCCGGGCACGTAAAGATCAAGGTGCCCGTCCAGGTCGGCGTCGAAGAACAGCGGCGAACTACTCCATCCAGCGGGACCCGCCACGCCCGCCGCGCGCCCGACCTCCGTAAAAAAACGCGCCCCGGAAGGCCCGGAATCGTTGCGGAAAAACAGATTTTCCCCAAAAGTCGCAAGAAAAATATCCTGATCGCCGTCGTTATCGTAATCGGCGGCGGTTATTCCGGTGCCCCAGGCCCGTATGCCGTCCAGCCCCGCCTCGCGGGTCGTTTCGGTAAACGTCCCGTCCCGGTTGTTGCGAAAAAGGCGCAGGGCGCGCGCGTCCGGCGGTCCCGTCGGCGACAGCCTGCCGCCCCCGACCAGCGCAATGTCTTCCCAGCCGTCCCCGTCGTAATCCACGAATCCGCCCCCGGCGCCCATCTGTTCGGGAAACCAGAAACGGCCCTCGCTTCCGTTTTCGTGACGGAAATCCCCCAGGCCGGCCTCGGAAGCAACCTCTTGAAACGCGATGCCGGGAGAAGAGACAGCCCGTGCGTCGCGCGGCCCCTTCCCTCCGCATCCGCCCGAAAAAATCAGGACGGCGAGGGCCAGCGCAGCGCCGGCGACAGGGCGCGCATGCATCCTTCCATAAACGTCAGGCCCCGGCGAACGGCGATGCGCATGCACAAGATGCAAGACGGAAGGGATGCGCTTAGAAGGACAGGCTCACGCCCATGCGATGGACCGCGCCGAAAAGCCCGAAAGCCGTATAGGCGTAATCCGCCGAAAAGCCAACCGACTGCGTATCGTACTTCAGTCCGCCCCCGAGGCTGATGTTCTGTTCGTCCGTCGGATAGGTATACCCTGCGCGCACAGACACAATGTCCATGAACGTATACTCTCCGCCTGCCTTGAGTTGCTCGGAAAAGTCCCGCGGACGCTCTGCTTCCAGCGAAAAGCGCAAGGCGTGCACATTCGGGTCCATGGCCGTAAGGTCCAGCACGTTCATGGATACGCCCACGTTGAAGGTAAGCGGCAGTTCGAAGTTCTCCTGCACATAGCGCAATTCCCTCGCGAAGTTGCGTACGCTCATGGCCAGGTTCAGGCTGCGGAATCCGGTGCGATACATCAATCCAAAGTCGAAAGCGACGGTGGACGTGGAGTTGCCCTCGGTCATCCCGTCCGACGACAGGACCGCGTCGGAAAGGTCTTGCAAGACATACTTGGCGTTGGTGCCTACGCTGAACCGGTCCGTCACGGCAATCCCGTACCCAAGGCCGATGGCCATGGCGGAAGGATCGGGATTGCTTACGTTCAGCTCCGAGTACTCCTGATACCCCCGCTCGTTCGTCGCTGCGATGGTGCCAATGATGCCGCCCCCGTAATCGGCGAACAGCAACGACGCCCCGAATACCCCGTAACTCGTGCGGACGGCGGCGCTGGCAGTATTGTAGGTGATGTCCGCAATCCAGTTCGTAACGCCGAAACCGGCGCTGATCCGGTTTTCCATCCAGCCCATGGCCGCCGGATTATAGAACATGGCTGCCGACGAAGCGAACTCGCTGGCGGTCATGGCGTCGCTTTGCGCCGCCGCGCGCGGGTCCACGGATACCTCAAGGAACTTGAAGTTCGTCTGCGCCAGCTTGTCCGTGCCGACGTCTTCGGTGGTGATCTGCGCAAAGGCTTCCGATGCGGTAAACACGGCAAGCGCCGCAAGGACGATCAGGGTTATGTAGCGGTGATAGGTCATTGAATCCTTTCTATTTAGGTCCTGAGCGTATCCCCGGCGACCGCCGCAAGGGCGGCAGCCGGGGCATGCTGCGTGGCGTGTCTACCGGATGACGATAAATTTCTGGATTTCCTGCTCGCCCGATCCGAGGTCGGTGATTACGGCAATGTAAATGCCGCTCGCAACCACCTGCCGGGACGAGGTCGTGAGATCCCAGAACTCGTCGCCGCTTCCGTCCAGGTGATCGATCGTCCGAATCAATTCGCCCAGTTCGGAAAATATCTGGATGCGCGCTTCGCCCGGAAGCTCGTAAAAAGCCATGCGATCCTGCACGTCGAGGCGGACCGCAGGGTCGGCGTCGATGTGATAGGGATTCGGCACGATGCGTATGTCGCTCAGCGACTTGCCGGGCGGGCGCTTCAGCGTGGCCGGGTTGTAGGTTTGCGTATAGTACCGACTGGTCTTCGTCCCGTCGCTGCCTATCCCTATCAGGTAATAGTAGTACGAGCCGCCTCGAACGACCTCGGTGTCCTCGTACGTCGTCGCGCTGCCCGACAATTCCGCGGCAAGCGAGTACTCGCGCGCCATGTCTGGAACGCCTATGCCGCCCGGACCTTCTTCAAGCACCGAAACGATGCCGGAATAATGCTTCTGCGCGCGCCATACCTGCCATGTAGCGGGCGGCGACGTAGCCGTCCAGTCCAGCACGATCTTGTCTGTACCGGACGTAACGATGAAAGACGAGGGCGGCGCAGGCGGATGCGGCGCGTTCAGCCCGCCATTGTACGTGTTAATGGCCGTCTGGAACGTATCGAACAGCGAATCCCGCGCCGTCATGAACCACTCGTTCTTCGTCATCTTCTCGTCGGCGTCGATGACGCCGTTGCCGTTCGCGTCGAATTCGATGGCCAGGTCGTTATCGCCGTCCCGAGGCGGACTCCCGTGCATATTCCCGGAAAGTTTGTACGCTCGACCGATATGCCAGGCCGCCTCGTCGCTGAGCCCGGCAGCGGCCTCCGCAACGACAATCTTCACTTCGTGTCCATGCGGTATGTCGTACGGGCCGTAGGCGAACGCGAAGCCCCATCCCCCGGCGCCCGCGCCCCCGTTGGGATCGCTCGCCTGATTGGCGAAATCGGGATCGGAGTCATAGGGCGAATCGGCGGTCAGGCCCATCACAAGGCCCGCCTGGGTAGGCCAGGAGCGCCCCGTGCAGTCCGAATCCCCGGGGCGGGCGATGCCGCCGGTCGGCGCAGACGTGGAGCCGCACTGGAACCAGTCGTACTGCTCCAGCATGAGGTCCCGCTTGTTGTGCGTAGGCTCGCTGGTCAGCTTGCCGTAATCGGAATTGAGGTGCGTCATCATGGAGGGCTGCCCCGGATCGTCGGGCCGGGATTCGCCTGCGGGATGCGCTTCCGTATCCGCATGGATGGTCACCACGCCCGTGAAATTCGCGCTGCCGAGCCTGCCGAGGGTGTCCGCCGGGAATCCCCATTGATGGTCGGACCAGAACGGATTCCCCAGCGTGTTCACCAGGTATCCTGTCGGCTTGATATTTCCGAGCCACGCAAACGAAGCGCGCATATCCACGCCGTAATCGTTCAATCCGTCGCCTATCGCGTCGTTCATGGTGTACTGTCCCCATCCTACGCCGCCTGCGCTATTGTTCCACGCGCCCGCGAACCCGGCGCCCGTGGGACGTTCGAGGAACGCAATGTACACGCCTTCCAGATCGTTCTCCACTTCGATCTCGGGGTCTCCATCCTGATTTCCCGTATTCGCGAAGGTGTACTCAATGATGTGGTAGTTGTCGTGATCCTCGTGGCTCCACGCCATGGCGCGCCGGTGCGTCGTGATCCCGATGGAGGAATTGATCTCCGAAACCACCATGCGGTCCGGCGCCATGCTGCCGTCCACTTCGTCCGGCACCACCGGCTGAAGGAACGTGTCCGCGCCGTCCACCTCCACCTTCACGGGTTCGTATCTGGAATACAGCAAATGCGATATGCTGAACACTTCTCCGATGCCGGGCGCGCGAGGCCCTGTGTGGGAGACGCGGACGTCGTACTGCTGCCCGGTTTCCCCATGGGTCACGTTCTTCGCGCCAATCCAGAACCCTTTCCAGCGGCTGTACCCCGAAGCAGGACGAATGGCCGGGTAATTCCAGACCACGTCGCTCCGCTCGGGATTGGCCCCGCCGGACAGGTACCAGCTCTGGAAGTCGCCTACGCTAAGCCACTTGGGAATCCACTGAGCCTTTGCGTCCTCTACCGGCGCAAAGAGCATCAGCGCCAGCGCCAGTCCGGCTCCCGTAAGCCCTGACGTACGGATGTGATGAGTGATTCGCATGGTGTATCTCAGATTCAGATGTCAGGAAATTTTCGTCAGCGAGGCGTTACTCGTCAGAAGGACAGCCGCAGGCCGAAGAACACATTGCGCGGATTCAGGAACTGCTGCCACATCCGGTTCGGCATGTTGATGTACGCCTTGTCGTCCAGCACCTGGTCCACTTCGCCCTGGTTCGCCGCGGAGAAGGAACCGCCGCTCCACTTGTAATACTTCTGCTCGTCCGGCACGTAGTAAAGCGGGCGATCTTCGCCGGCTTCGGGCAATGCCCCCTGAATGATCGGCACGAACGCTACGCCGGGCCCGCGGAAGTCGCCGGGCTGATCGTCGCCGTACAAACCGCCGTCCGGAGAATCGGGAAGGGTGCTCTGCGGCAGGTGGAGCGAGGACATGTAATTCGTCAGGTCCTGCTGTCCCGCGCCGAACAGGTTGCCGCCTGCGTGATACAGGTGGCGAATATTCAGCGCGTTCGTAATGTCCACGAAGAACTGCGCGGAGCCGACGCTCGTTTCGAAGCTCTTGCTAAGCCGCATGTCGAGCGTGTAATAATCCTTCCAGCGAACGTTCCCTTGCAGTTCGCGATCGCCGCTTCCCGCCGCGCCGGTCAGGTTCTGGCCATCCCAGGTAAGCGTAATGCCCTGCCTCCATTCTCCGAGGAAATTGATCCGCCAGTCGCCAAGCGGATAGCTGCCGCCCAGGCTGGGGCCCAGCGTCTTCGGAAGAATCAGTTCGATATTGAACCGGGCGAACGGCTCCGGAACCGGCTTGCTCGTGTAGTGCTCCTCCGTGGTTCGGACAAAGTTGTCCTGCTCCGTCCGGTTCTCGTCGAACTGGCTGAACCCGAAATTGCCCGTCTTGCGCACCAGATAGGTGTAGTTCAGGAACCCGCGCACCCAGGCGCCCCGGTTTCTGGAGATCGTAGCCTCGAAACCGCGCACGTCGCCGTAGTTCCAGGGCAGCGCCGTGCCGTAACTCACGAGGTCGTCCAGGCTAATGTACCGCACGAAACGCGGCTGCTGGCTCAAGTCGCGGTAATACCCGGACAGGCGAAGCAGGTACTGATCGAACAGGTTCTGGTCGAAGCCCAGTTCGTACGCCACCGTCTTCGGCATCGGGTGATCCGGGTTGCCGATGGCCACCAGCGCGCCCGCGGAACCTTCTTCGATGTTGAAGAGGTCGTGCGGGTTGAGCGCGTTGCGGAAATGCCCGTAGTTGAAGTACAGCTTGCTGTCTTCGGTCACCGGGAAGGAAATGCCAATCCGCGGACTCAGGGAGACTTGGCGTTCCGTGGGCTCCTGCTCGAGTTCCTCGTCGATGCGGGCGCGCCCGATCGCAGCGGAGAAGGTGCGCTCGTACGTATCGTAGAGATACCAGTCGCCTCCTGCATGGAAATAATCCAGGCGGACGCCCACATTGGCGACCATGCCCCGGAATTCAAGCTTCGACTGGGCGTAGGCCGCGGCCTGCTGCGGCTTGCGGTTCCAGAGCCGCTTGGGATTCGTGTGGTGCGGGTGCTCCGGATCGTCCTCGCCGAAGTCCGTATCGTAGTTCGAGTAGATGTACTCGACGCCCGCCTTCGCCAGCATGAACCGGTTGCGCTGGCTCGTGATGTCGAACCGACCCGTAAAGCGGTTTACCGCCGAACTGTCGTACCCGCTGCCCCAGTGACCGGAAGTACGAACGCCCAGCCCAAGCTTGTCGAAATCGTCGCTGATGCTGAACCCGTAGGGCTCTTCGTCCAGCATGATCGCGCCGCCGAGATAGGGAATGTTCGCCGTTTCGTCGCGCGCCTCCACGGTCCGCGTAAAGTAATCCGTCGTAGCGTTCTGGAGCTGCACCTCGTAGAAGGTCTTCGCGTTCAGCGTATGCGTGAACTGCGCGCCGACCATGGTGCGGTCCACGTCCATGAGGTTGTACAGCATGGGCGCAAAGTAGGCCCCCATGTCATGGCCCAGGCCGAACATCGTCTGGTGGCCGCCTTGCCAGGGATAATAAAACGCGTCTCCCGTGGTCAAATTGGGCTGTCCCTGTTCGTTGCGATTCAGGCCCAGTTGCGTGGACAGCATGCCCTGCACAACCAGTTTCATGCCGGGGGCCACGTTCGAAATGATCTTCGCCTGCCCCACGCGCTCCGTAAAGGCGTCCCGTTCGTAGCCGCCCATCGCGTAAGCCGTCTGGGTCTGCCGAAACGAAGCCGTAAACCGCATGTCGCCTATCAGCTGGTGCAGGCCCGGCACGGGTCCCCCAATCGTGGCGTCGAACTCGTAGTCGGGCTTCTGAACCGACACGTCCTTGCGCAGGTAATGGTCGAAATAGACTTGCTGAAGCTCCCGCGCGGTAAACGTCCTGCCCAGGGCCTTGACCTCGGGTCGGTTGTTGTAATCCTCCGCGACCTTGTTCCACCCTCCCTCAAAGGAATCATACTCGCGCTGCATCCAGGAAGGCCAGTTCTGCGTGCCTTCGAACGCCACGGCCGGGTCTGTCAGCGGGCGAAGGTGAAAGCTGTTGTCGGAACTGATCATGTCCACCTCGTTCCCGTCCACGTCCACGCCCGGAAAATTCTTCTGCCCCGTGGCGCTGTACCGCACGATGGCGTCCACGAAGTACTGATTCTCTTCCGGCTCTTTCGTGATCACGTTCACGAGCCCCGAACGCACATTGCCGTACTCGGCGTTGAAACCGCCCGTCTGCACCTGCACTTCCTGAACGGACGTATAACTTACGCCCGTATACGGCCTGTTGTCGCGTCCGCTGGCCATCGACAAGCCGTCCACCATGAACTGGATCTGATCCCCGCCGAAACCGCGCACGGTAAGGCCGCGCTCGAAACCGGCCTGCAACCCGATGACCCTTTCGATGTCCGTGAGCGGAATGTTCTCGATCTCCTCGGCCGTAATGTTCGCCACGCTGGCGGACACGTCGCGCTGCACCACGGGACGCACGTCCGTAACGACCACCTCTTCGAGGCCCACCGCCTCTTCCTGCAACACGAAGTTCAGCTCCGTGGTCAGGTCGATATTGACGCGAACGGCTTCGAACACCTCGGAAGCGTACCCGATGAACGAGGCCCGCACGTCGTACGAGCCGGGGCGGACGTTCACAATGAAGTAGTATCCGTCCGCATCGGTGATGGCGCCTTGCGTCGTGCCCATGATGGCCACATTGACGCCCGGCAACGCTTCGCCGGTAGCGGCTTCCGTAACCTGACCGGATATTTTACCGGTTTGCGCCTCGGCAGAGGCTGGAAGGAAGAGAATAAGCGCAAACAGTAGCTTGGCGAGTCTCATGGGCCGATCCCCCAGATATGGTTTACGTGAGTGTTCGTGACGTCGAGGAGTGTGCCGGGCGCGCCCTCCACGGGACCTTGCGCGCGACATTTTAGAATTTGCTATGAAAAGCAGTATACGCTTTATAAAAAACAATTGCAAGGGAATTTTTTTTCGGAAATCCGGATAAAAAACCCGATCGTCCGTCTCCGCCCCGCCCGCGGCGCCCCTCAATTTTCTTCCGGCGAGCGGAATCCGGCCGCTTCGATGGCTTCGCGCGGAGGAAGCCACTGTATTTCCATTCGGTATCCCGCGCCCACGAAGCCGAATCCGTTGCGCACGTTCCGCATCACGTTCGGCTGCACCAGAATATCCCGGTCGAACAGCCCCCCCGGCGGGTCCCACGCTGCGTCGGCGGCAATGAATCGCAACGTAACATTCAGCAGAATAATGCCCACGCGCAGGTCGAGGCCTACGTCCACCTGCTGCGCAAGGGTTGCGGTAACCTCCAGAAAATCCTCCCGCAGGGCCACAGGGATGACCCAGCCTTCGCTCGTTTCTTCATGCCGCAATATGTAGGGGATGACGATATTACCTGATCGGATATCCGGTTCGTTGGCGAGCTTGTACGCTATGGTATACGTCGCTTCCACCTGCACAAGGCCGGGCACCCCTCCCCGAACCAGCACGGGCTGCGACACGGAAACAAAATTAATCACCGGATCCTGGGGAATGATTTCCGCCTCGGGCGGCACCGTTACCTCGACCGTGGATTCCGCGCCGTCCGAACGCAGGGCCGCAATCTCGTAGGTATGCCCAAAACGCGCCTGGAACGGGGCGTAGTACACATGCGCGTACTGATCCGCAAAATCCACGATGACGGAATCGCGCCAGTCGTATCGCTCGCCGGTCGCGCGGTCTGTGGAAACAACCCGCACGTCCAGCGGCGCCGGCGTCGCGGGAACCAGCCGCTCCTCCACCGGGAAAATCCGTACCCATTGCGAATCGAGTTGCGGGGACAACACCCCGTAAATCGAATACGGCACATCCGTCCCGATAACCGCCACCACGTCTTCCTCGCAGGCGCTCAAACCCAAAAGCGCCGCGAAGACGCACGGAACGAGGGCGGCGCGGGCCGGGAAACGCCGCCGCGCCCGAAACCAGCGCGATATGTTTTGCGCGAAGCTCATTCGAAAGACACTTTCATCCCGAAAGAAGGCACGAAGGGAAGCTGATCGACCCGGTTCAGCGTAAAAATATCGAGGTAGAAAATGTTGCGGCGGCCATACGCATTGATCGCGCTGGCCAGCAGCGCCACGTCCACGGACCCGATGGAAAACGTCCGCTCCACCGAGATGTCCAGCCGGTGATACGTCGGCAAGAGCGCATTGAAGGGCCGTTCGTAAATGATCCGCCGCGTAGAAGGCGTATCGACCGCTTTTTCCACGTCGTCCACCAGCAAAAACCCGTCGAACCCCACGGCGCGGCTGAATGGAAGGCCCGATCCGAAATCCCAGCGCGCGCTCGCGTCGAATCCCCTCGCTTCAACGGCGGCCACGATATTCAACTGATGCCGCCGGTCGTGGGGGGGGCGAAATTTCAGGGTCTCTTCGCCGTACCAGAGCAGAATGGACGCATCCTCCGCCTCGTACCGGGTGGAGGACAGGCCGTAGTTGGCGTAGCCGTAGAACCGCCGCCCGCGCAGCTCGACGCGAACGTCCACGCCCATCGAGCGGCCCGTAGCCGGCTGCAATCTCGATATGAACCGGGGATAACTCGTCCACTCGGAAATGAAAAGATTCGACAAACGCCGGTAGTACCCCTCCACGGACCATTCCAGCCGCCGCAAGGGCTGGGCGCGGTATCCCAGCAAGAAGTGCGAAGCCCGCTGCGGCCGTCCCTTGAGGACATTCAGCAGATCGGGATTGTTCTTCGGCACATTGGCCCATACGGTGAACACGCTGGCGGCGTCCCGGCGGTCGTTGAGGCCCAGAATCTCCTGATGATACACGCCCCAGGCCGCGCTGATTTCATGGATGCCCCGTTGCCATACCGCGCGCAGCCGGGGTTCGATAAACGGCTCGAAACGAACCCGGTAGAATTGTAGCCGCATGCCCGGACGAATACTGAACCCGCCCCCGGGCGCTATATCGAAATCAAGGTAGCTCCCCCACTGGGGTACGCTTGCATACCGGAGTTCTATATTCTGGTACAGCCCCCCGATGGCGCTGTTCAGCCTGGTGGCGCGCAATTCGGTGCCGCCCCGGGCGTCGATCCCGTCGCCGAAATACGTCGCGTCCGCCGCAACATGCGTGTTCTCGATGCTGGACCAGCGGATGGGGTCTTCGCGGGGGCCAAGCTCCGTTTCGAGCCGCGACCAGGACACGTGAAAATTGGCCATGATCGAAAAAACGCGGGGCAACATCAGCAGCCGCGCGCCGAGGGCGTCGTTGCGCCAGCCTATTTCTTCCTGGATTCCGCCCGTATCTCCGGTCAAAAACCCGCGATCCCAGGTTTTCAGGCCCGTTACCGAAGCGCGCATATTGCTCTTGACCACGCCGTGCACCTTGAAAAAGGCGTCGCCGAACGTGAACGGCAAGTCGTCGTCGAGATAGCGGGCGACGCCCTGTTCGATGTTCGACCTGCGCACGGAAGCGGCCATGGAAATGCGGCGCGGCCACAGGGGACCCTCCAGGCGCGCCGAACTCAAAAACGGAGAGGCGGACGCCGAGGCGGCGAAGCGGCGCATGTTGCCCGTGCGCGACGAAATGTCGATCACCGAAGAAATCCATCCCCCGAATTCGCTACCGTATCCCCCTGCGTAAATATCCACCCGATTGATATTATCCGCCGGAAAGGCGGAATAAAATCCCATGATGTGAAACGGCTGGTACAAAAGAATGCCGTCCAGCTGCACGAGATTCTGGGAAGGCTCCCCGCCCCGAATGAACAGCTGCCCGCCCCGGTCGCCTGTCGTTACGATGCCCGGCTGCGCGGACAAATAGGTGGCAAGGTCGCCGGTTACGTCCGGCCCCGGCACATATTCGATATCGGCGGCCCGGATCGTCTGTTGCCCGGCGGTCACGCGGGCGCCGCCGCCCTCTCGCTCCGATTCCACCAGCACCTCCTCCATCTCTTCGTCCGTCCCCTCCAGCGCGATATTGTATGTCCGGACCGCGCCTCCCTGGAGCTGGAGCGAATCGACATGCGGACGATACCCGACGAAGCGCGCCTCGATCCGGTAGGCGCCCGGCGGCAGGCCCGCGATCACATACAATCCGTCCTCGTTCGTCGCCGCCCCGCGGACCAGTTCCCCGCCCTGCTCCAGCGCCACGTTGACCAGCTCCAGCGGCTGTCCGTCCGCAACGTCGGTAACGAACCCGCTGACCGAGGCTTGCTGCGCCTGCCCCGCGCCGGGAGCGAAAAACCAGGCGATCCCGACCAGTCCCGACCACGTCGCCCGCCGCGCAAACGACCGGACGCGCCTGTCCCTGCGCAGGACATTCCCAAGCGTGTTGCGCAACCGATCCTGTCCCATATCGCCCCTTGCCCGGCGCGTTGCCGATCTATCGAACAATCCCCGAATCGCCCATATTCGTTTAGCGGGTTTCTTTCGAAGCGGCGTCCATAACCTCCCGAATGGCTTCCACTACGAAATCCGGCGCCTCCCGATGGAACCACGTTCCGCTGCGGCGGGTCTGCACATGCCGCCGCCATGCGAACCCTTCAAGCCATTCGTCCCGCAACGCAGCCTTCGCCCGAATCCCGGCCTCGGTTTCGCCCACCCAGCGCGGCGTTTCCGGAAGGCGCAGGGACGTCAAAACCACGACCGGCGCGTCCGGCATGTCCCCGGCTCCCGGCAACGCGCCGGTTTCCATCATCTCTTCGTAGAACGCGAATTCGGCGCGCTCGGCGGGCGACGCAAGGCTATACAGCATAGTCCTTCCGGCCATATACCGCTCCGCGGAAGCTTCGTCCAGGGCGGAAAGCCACTGCATCTCCTGCTCGTGCGCCGGCTCCACGAGCACAAGCCCCGCCACGGCGTCGGGATAGCGCGCGGCGAAAACCCGTGCGATTACGGCGCCCAGCCCATGCGCCGCCAAGACGTACGGCGGCTCGGCGGACAATCCTTTTAGCAGGGCATGGAGTTCCTCGGCAAGCGCGGCGGGCGTCCGCTCGGCCTCGCCAGAGGACGGCGCAGGATCCGAATAGCCCAGTCCCGAACGCGAATACGAGATGGCCCGGGCAAACGCCTGCGCGTCATGGTGCGCGTAATCCCATACGCGCAGGTCCTCGCCCAGATCGGACAGAAACACGACGGGCATGCCCTCGCCTTCGTCCAACGCATACAGGCCATAGCCGCCCACGTCCACTTTGGTCCCGCGCGGGCCGTCAAGCAAATCCAGTTCGCGGTACCGCATGCTCCGCTCAAGCCGGGCGATGCGCCGATCCACGCGCTCCCGGGACAGACGATCCGCAGAAGTCGCGAGACCAGGCGGCGCAAGCGTTACAGAACCCATGCTGGCGTCCTCGTCGGAGCAAATGCCCACGAATACGCCATCCGGTTCGCGTTCCAGTTCGCAATCTATCCGAAACGCGGGCCACCAGGACAAGGTCAGAAACCCTTCGACGATGCGCGCGCCCTCCACGCGAAATTCGTCTTGGAGCAGATGCTCGATCTGCAAAAAGGCTTCCGAAGAATCCCCGGGAGCGGGGACGTGGATCGTTACGCCGAAGGGCGAACCGCCGGGATTTTGCATGAATCCGGTCCAGACGCCCGCCTCCAGCGCTTCTCCGGGCGCAGCGGCGGTTTGCGCCTGAATATCCTGGACATTCAATAAACAAACGCATGCCGCAAGGCAAACCGTCGCAACCGAGGCGCAACGCCCGGCTATGCAAACCATGCGCAGGCAAGCCATGCGGGACAGATCAAGCAGAAATCGGAAAAATGCAGACACAAACATGGATGAACGGCGTGAAAAGCGGGTTGAACGAACCATTTGGGTTATTTTTCGCTCGCCATGCGGGCAAGCTGGTTCAGATAGTTCCGGGCGGTTCGATTGCCCGAATCCAGCCGAATCGTCATCTCCCAGGCCTGGCGCGCCTCGTCGTATCGTTCGGCGTTTCCATACGCCACGCCCAGATTCAGCCAGGCGTCCGCGAACGACGGATCGCGGTCCACGATCATCCGGTATTGCGCAATGGCGCCCTCGGCGTCGCCGCTTTCCATCATAAGCGACGCCAGATTCACATGCAGCCGCAGGTCGTTCGGTACGATGGCGATGGCCCGCTTGTAGGCGTCCAGCGCCCGGTCGTACATCCCGGCCCTGCGATGCACGTCGCTAAGGTCCAGCCAATTCTGCACCTCGCTCGGATTCCGGTTCACGGCGTCGTGCGCCTCGTTGATCTCCTGCTGGATTTGCTGCGCCTCCTCGGCCAGGGCCAAATGTATTTCCGCCTCGGCATCTTCGCCCAAGCGCATCAACGCCTGCCCCAGGTTGTACTGCGCGCCATGATGCCACGGACGCTCTTCCACCACCGCGCGAAGCTGGACCACCGCCTCTTCCACCTCGCCCGTACGAAACAGTTGCGTCCCGACGACATAGCGATAATCCACGCTCTCGGGTCGAATAGCCGCCGCGCGTTTCGACAAGGCGATCGCTGTCTCGAAATCCCCCATTTCCTCGTGGAGTTGGCCCAGCCACATGTACGCAGTCGTGTTCGTACTATCTATCCGGATCGATTGCTCGTACGACCACTGCGCGCTGTCGGCCATGCCCAGTTTGGCATACGTTCGGCCCATTTCGAGATACAGATGCGTATTCGGTTCGACGGCCTCTTCCCGGCGGAACGCGCCAATGGCGTCCCGGAGGCGCCCCCGGCGAAAATGATTTATGCCGATATTCATGTGCGCGCCGCGATACGCCTCGTCCGCCGCAAGCGCCGTGGCGTACGCGGCATTGGCGACCTCAAGTTGGTTCAGGTCCGTGTAAATTCGGCCGCGCAGGAAGTACGTATCCGCCAGGTCCGGCGCATAGCGCTCCACGCTGTCTGTAAGCGCCAGCGCATGCAAGTAATTCCCCTCGCGCCATGCGGCATCGGCCTGCAACATAAACCGTTGCACGTTCAGGTCCAGCGAGGCGCGAAGCGCTTCCGTCCGGGTAGGGGGCGGCGCGGCGCTTTCTTGCCCGCAACCCGCAAGCAAGCAAGCGATCACTGCGATGCAAAGCCGTCGTATCATGCTTTTTCTCCTGTCCGCAGAGAATATTTTGCGTTTTTAGCGCTTTTATTGGCGCTTTAAGGCGGGTTCCGCCGGGCGCAATACGCCGGACCCCTCGACGAGCGTCACTTCCTGCCCGGCCCCCACGTCGGCGAAGCGTTCCGTCAGGCCGCTTGGCCAGCGCACTATTAGACTATCTACTTGCCGTCGTGCTCCCAACCCGAATACCGCAGGCAAAGCGGACTGCGACAAAAAACTCGAACCCGACCGGATGCGCCGCGCCATCCGCAAACCGCCGACGACTGCCTCGATCCGGGCGCCCAGCGCGCTGCGGTTGCTGTCGCGCCCTTCCAGTTGGACGCTCAGCCACCGGGCATCCTCCAGGTCGTTGCGCCAGAGATGCGCCGGACCGGCGTTTTCCAGCAGCAAGACATCCAGGTCGCCATCCCGGTCGTAGTCTGCGTACGCCGCGCCGCGGGCCACCAGCGGCCGGGCAAGCACGCCGGTCGCCGAAAGCGCCTCGTCGAACACCCCGTCCCCCCGATTCAGAAAAAGCTGGGCCGGTTCCGCAAACGTCGCGCCTTCAAGAATTTCGGCGATATGCTCCAGCACATGCCCATTGGCCAGAAAAAGATCCAGGTCGCCGTCCAGGTCCGCATCGAAAAGAAACAGGCCGAAGGTCAGGGTGCCCATCGTGGAAAAACCAATACGGGACGCGGTGGCCCGATCCGTAAAATACCCGTTCGAGGCGTGCCGGAAAACGCTCACCGTTTCCTGGGTGAAATTCCCCACGAAAAGGGTCGTTTCCCCCGTGCTGTCCACCACGCCCGCATCCACCCCCATGCCGGCCCGTGCCTGCCCGTGCTGGTCGTACGCCACGCCGCTGCGTACGCCCGCTTCGACAAACGTACCATCTCCCCGATTTACGAACAGCAGGTTCCGTTCCGTATCGTTCGCCACGTACACATCGGGATAGCCGTCGCCGGTTACGTCCAGTTCCGCGACGCCAAGCGTTTTGTCCAGCGCCGGATCGATGGCGCCCGCAAAACCGGCTTCCTCTGTCGCGTCCGCAAAGGAGCCATCGCCCCGATTGCGATAAAACGCGCTGGCGACGCCCGCGTAATTCTGCGGGGTGCAATAGGCCTTCGTCCCCTCGTGAAAACAGGCAATATCCGTCTCGGGAGTCCAGAACACATAGTTTCCTATGAACAAATCGACCCAGCCGTCCCGATCGGCGTCGAAAAAGGCGGCAGAGGCGCTCCAGTGCGCCTCGTCCGCAAGGCCCGCTTCCCTTCCCACCTCCTCAAACCGCCCGCCCTCGTTGCGAAAGAGCATATTTTCGTGCAAGGTCGTCAGAAAAAAATCCGTGTCCCCGTCGTTGTCGTAATCGGCGGCGGCCACGCCGAACCCGTACGCTTCCAGCCCGGCAAGGCCCGCCGCAGCAGACACGTCGTCAAACGTTCCGTCTCCGAGATTCCGGTAGAGCCGCAACGCTTCCACCGGCTTGTCGGAAACGCGCGCCCACCGTCCGCCGCCCACCAGCAGAATATCCTGCCACCCGTCCCCGTCGTAGTCCAGAAACGCCCCGCCCGGCCCCACCACTTCCGGCATCCATTTCTGGCCGAAAGCCCCGTTCTCGTGCCGGTAGGTCCCCAGGCCCGCCGCTTCGGTAACATCCGTGAACATCGGCGCGGCGGGCGCAAGGGCGGAATCCGTCTCTTCGCCTCCGCCTGCGCATCCGGTCGCCATAGCGGCGCAACATGCCGCCGCAACCATACAGCGCGCTACGCCCTCCGGAGAGCGCAGTACGCGAACCAGGCGCCGGAAACCCTGCCTCATGAATCGACCCGGACAGGTTGCAGCGTCCCCGACCCCTCTACAAGCAGCACATCCTGCCCGCCCGCCACCTCGCCGAACCGCTCCACGAGGCCGCTGGGCCAATATACGGTCAGGGAATCGACGGCCTCGTGGCTTCCCAAGCCGAAAGCCGCCACCGGCTCCGATTGCGCAAGATAGCTGGACCCGGTCCGGATGCGACGCTCCATAACCAGATCGCCCAATCGCGCCGTAACGCGGGCGCCCAGACCGTCCCGATTGCTTGTCCGCCCCGCTACATGGACGCGCAAATACCGACCGGGCGCCGTATCGTTGCGCCAGAGATGCGCCGGACCGCCGTTCTCGGTAACGAGCATGTCCTGATCCCCGTCCCGGTCGTAATCCGCGTAGGCTGCCCCGCGCCCCACAAGCAAGTGGGTCCATACGCCTGTTCCCGGCGTAAATTCGTCAAAGACGCCGTCCCCCCGATTCAGAAAAAGTTGCGCGGGCTGCCGGTAGCTGATGCGGTCGTTCTCGCCGGTTCTGTCGGGATGCACATGCCCATTGGCCACAAACAGGTCCAGGTCCGTATCCATGTCCACATCCAGCAAAAAGAGTCCGAACGTAAGGGACAAGAGGCCCGGAAAGCCTATGCGCGACCGTCCGGCCCGGCCTGTAAACGATTCGCCCCCTTCGTGGCGGTACACCCCGATCATTTCTCCTGCAAAATTGCCGACGTACAGCGAATAGCGGCCCGTACTGTCCGTAATGCCCGCGTCGATGCCCATCCCGGCGCGCGCTTCTCCGTGTTCGCTGAACGCAAAGCCGCTCGGTACGCCGATGTCAGAAAACGTGCCGTCCGCATTGTTGCGAAAAAGCAAATCGCCCTCCCCGTCGTTCGCCACGGCCAGGTCCGGCCACCCGTCGAAATTGAAATCCAGCTCGGCCACCCCCAGCGACTTGCCCAGCGTCGGCATGAAACCGGCCGCTTCCGTACGATCTGCGAATACGCCGTTCCCTTCGTTTACGTAGTACCGGCTCTGCACCCCGGTATACACGGCGGGATGGCAATACAGTTTGACCGCGCCGCCCGACGGACAAAAAATATCCGTTTCCGGCGTCCAGTCCACATAGTTCGCTACATACAAATCGGCGTCCCCGTCCCGGTCCGCATCGAAGAAAATCGCCGAACTGCTCCAGATGTCGTTTCCGTCCAGCCCCGCCTCGCGCGTGGCCTCCACGAACCGCCCCCCGTCGTTGCGAAAGAAAAAATTCTCTTCCAGGCAGGTAATGTAGAGGTCCGGGTCCCCGTCGTTGTCGTAGTCGGCGGCGGTCATCCCGATGGTATACCCGTCCACGTCCGACAGGCCCGCCGCTTCCGTCGCGTCGGCGAACGTGCCGTCGCCTTTATTCCGGTACAGAAACACAGCTTGCGACGGCGTTTGAGAATCCCAATCGCCCCCGCCCAGCAGCAAAATGTCGATCCAGCCGTCGCCGTCGTAATCGAAAAATCCTCCCCCGGATCCCATTTGCTCGGGATACCACTTGTCCCCCGCTGCGCCGTTGACATGCCTGAATCCGCCCAGGCCAGCCGCTGCCGCCACGTTCGTAAAAACAGGAAGCCGGACACCCCCCTCGTCTGCCGACCGCGAGTCGGAAAGCGAACAAGCGCTCAACGAACCCGCAATGCACCAGACAAAGACAGCGCCCAGCCAACCTGTCGAACAAAAACCGGGGACCGGATCAGAAGGTGAGGTTAACCGCGAACCGCTGGACCGTGTCGAAAATACCGAAATCCGTGTAGGCATAATCCACGCCGAATCCAATACCCGAAGCATCGTATTTCAAACCGGCCCCAAGGCTGAATCCTTCTTCATGATCGTCTCCCACGAAGGCGCGTCCCAAACCGCCCCGCAAGGAAAAAATGTTCATGATTGTGTACTCGCCGCCGAATTTCACATGCTCCGCAAAGTCGCGCGGGCGCTGCGCGTCCACGGAAACGAGGAACGAATGCATGTTCGGGTCCAGCGTGGTGAGATCGATAACATCCATCGAAATACCGATCTGGAACGTCAGCGGAAGCTCGAAGCGCTCCCGTTCGTACACCAGCTCCCGCGAGAAATTCCGCGTGTTCATCGCGATGGTAAGGCTTTCGAAGCCTGTGTCGTACAGGATGCCGAAATCGACCGCAATGGTGTTCAGCGCATAATCCTCGAACGTAGCGGCCGTGCCGTCATCCAGTGCTACAGGGGCGTCGTCCGCGCGCGCTTTGGCGAATGAACCCAGGTCCTGCTGGGTGTACTTGATATGGGCGCCTACGGAAAAGCGGTCCGTGAACGACCGCGCATAGCCCAGGCCAATCGCAAGCGCTGTCGGACTATATTCGCCGGTCTCGACGTAGCCCTGGTCGTTTTCCGCGCGAACCGTTCCGAAAAACTCTCCGCCGTAGTCCACGTTCATGAACGTGAGGCCCACCACGCCGTAATTTCCGCCACTCGGGCGATACGCCACGCTCGCCGCGTTGTACTGAATGTCCACGATGTAGCTCATGATGCCGAAGCCCGCGCTGAAATTACCATCCATGCGCGCCATGGAGGCGGGATTGTAGAACATCGCCGTGGAGGAGCCCAGCGTAGACGACGTAACGGCGCCGCCCATGGCGGTTGCCCGCGCGTCGACGGACTCCGCAAGAAATTTGAAGCCGGTTTGACCGCGCTTGGCGGTTTCCACCTCGTCATCTGGACCCGCAATGCCCGTCTGAGCGAATGTCGAAGGGGCCGTGAGCAACCCGATGGCTACGAGGAGGCATGTGGTAGCAATACTCCTTTTCATAATCAAGCCTGATTGAATGTCGATAAAGGGTTTCGTGTGTCGAAGCCTCGGGGGCGAACCATCAAGCGGCCCGCCCCCGAGTCCGGGTTACCGAATGACCGTGAATTTCCGGAATACGCGCTCGCCTGTGGGCGTCTCGACCACCGCGATATAAATACCGCTCACCAGAAGCTGCCGCGCGCGGGTCGTGAGGTTCCACTTCTCGTCGCCGCTTCCGTCCGTGTGTTCGATGGTTTCGATAAGTTCGCCGATCTCCGAGTAAATCCTGATCGTGCACTCGCCCGGAATATTAAAGAAGGCGACTTCGTCTTCCTTCGTGAAGCGAATGGATTGATCGGAACCAAGATTGACCGGGTTCGGCACCACGCGCACATCCTCGATCGTCCCGGTAGCGCCAAACGGCGGACGCTTCAGGTTTGTGGGCTGGTAGGTCTGCGTAAAGTACCGGCTGCTGCGCAACCGTACGCCGCCTCCGGGAACGCCCGTAAGTCCGCTCGGATCGTTCGGGAGTTCCTCGCCCACCGCGACGAGATAGTAGTAATAATCCGTGCCGCGAATGGCCGTCTCGTCGTTGAACGCGGTAGCCCCCGCGTCCAGGGCGGGGCCTTCGCAATCGGGACGCATGCCGCGCAAACAGGTGTACGGCATCTCGTCTTCCCTTCGACGAAGCCGACCCATATTCGCCTCGTCGTCCAGGCTGTTGAGCGCGCCTATCAAATTATCCGCCTCGCGGACATAGTCGTACGCAGGGCTCCACCATACATTCCGATCCGTACGGTACACTTCCCAGCCAACGCGCGACGGACCGCCCGCAGACGGCTCCCACGCCAGTTCGATCTGGCCAGGCTTGCCGTTCACCGAAAACTTCGTCGGCGGCAAGGGAGGCTGCGCGACCGGATACGTCGTAAGGTCGTTCGACGCTTCGTATACGGCGCGCGCGGTGACGAAATTCTTGAAGAGCGAATCCCTCGCCGTAAGCACCCACTGGTTCTTCGTCATGGCTTCAAGGCCCAAGTCGTATACGTCGTGGTAACTATACTCCACGTCGTCCTTGATCACGCCGTCGCCGTTGGCGTCGTACCGTATTACGGCCTCGCGATTCCGGCCCGTCAGTTTGAACTCCCGACCGATGGCAAGCGCCGCGTCAAAGTCCAGGCCGCCCACCGAACGAACAAAGAGAATACGTACCTCGTCGCCGAAGTCCATTTGGTAGGGACCGTACGCCGCCGTAGCGGCATGGCCGCCCTGGCGACCCTGGCTCGGATTGTTCGAAGGCTCCCAGAAATTGCCGTCCGATTCGATGCGATCCGCCCACATCGGGCACATGCGCGTACGGGACACAGCCGACGAGCATCCTTCTGGCGCAGGGGTGTGATCCTCGCGCGTCAGAATGCCGTCCTCGTAATATTCGAGGTGCGGCGCGCCCGCCGCCGTCAGTTTCTCGTCCTGGTCCATGAAGCCGATCGTATGCGGCTGCACCATGCGGTCGAAGGAATCGTCGCTGCTGGAATTCGGCGCGTACAGGGGCATTTCCCCATCGAAATAAGCCCCGGCAAGGCGACCTACCGTATCCCCCGCGGCCTGGGACCAGTGCGCTTCAAGAATCGGCGCCCCAAGGTTGTCCCAGTTGCCTGCGGAATAATCCGGCTCGTAGCCCTTCCACAGATAATACGCCGTAATATCGAGGGGGTAGTCGGCATGGCCGTCGCCCACGGCATCCACCATGCTGTATTTGCCCCAGACCTGGCCGCCGTCGCCAATCCACGCCGCCGTATCCGTGCCGCGCCAGCGATGGACCCAGTAGAAGTACGTATCCTTCAGGCTCTGGTCCGGCAACTCTATTTCAGGATCGTCGTCGGTATTCCCCGTATTCGTGAAGACGTACTCGACGATATGGTATTCGTCATGAAACGGATTGCTCCAGGCATACGCGCGCTTCCGGACGGTAACGCCGATGTTCATGTTCCATACGGATTCCTGAACCCGGTCGGCCGGCAAATTCGGATCCACTTCGTTCACGACAGCTACCCGGTCAAACGAAGCAACGCCGTCCACCGTAACTTCCGAATCTTCCCACTTGGCGATCAGTTTGTCCTCCACCGGAAAGGCGAAATCGACGCCGGGGTCGCGGGGACCGATGCGCGAAGTGTAATACGGAAAGGCTTGCCCGTTTGGATCTGTCCAGTCCTTGGCGCCGATCCAGAAGGCGCCGGAGCGCTCATGCGTTGAATTCCGGTGAATGGCCGGGTAGGCCATCAAATTCGACGTTTCGTTCTTGACCCCGACCTGAGGATAACCATCCTGGTAATCTCCAATGTCGATCCACGTAACGGTGAACTGGGCCGCGGCCGTACCGACGCCCAGCGCGCCGAACGCAAACGCAAGGATAACGCCCGCAAGAAGCTTGTAGCTGGCTTTCATCATGGTTTTGTTTCTTATGTAAGAATAACTGCCGGTTTCCCCGGGAATCGTCGCCGATCCCCGGGGAAAATCCATTTCGTTTAGAAGCTTACCCGCAGGCCGAACGTAACGCGACGCGGATTCAGGAAGGTGTTGAACCGGTGGTTCGGCATATCGATGTATGCCTTGTCTTCCAGCACCTGATCCAGTTCGCCCTGGGGAACGCTCTCCCAGGCGCTGCCTGTCCACCGGTGATACGATCCCGTATCGCTCGCATACACCCAGCCTCGTTCGAAGCCTTCGTCGGGGGCCTCCGGCAATGTGGCCTTGGCCTCGATCGGCTGGAACGCAACGTCCCAGTCGCGGAATACGCCCGGCTTGTCGTCGCCCGGAACCCACTCGTAGGGCTTGGAACTGCCTTCCGGCAACTGGTCGAAGATATCATCGGCCAAATGCAGCGACCGCATGTAATCCCCAGGATCGTCTCCCTGACGTTCCAGGAAAGCGCCGCCCCAGTTCAAATGCCGCAGGTTGAAGACATTGTCTATGTCCGCAAACACCTGCAACCGCGTGGGCCCGGCGCTAAAGTGCTTCGTAAAGCGCAGGTCGAAGTTCCAGTAGTCGCGATACCGAACGTTGTTGCGCACTTCCGGGATGCTTGCAGAAAAATCGCCCGCCCAAGTCAACGCAACGCCCTTGCGCCATTCGCCAAGGAGGCTGACGCGGAAATTCGCCAAGGGATTCCCGCCCGCGATCTGGGGGCCGAAGCCTTCTGGCGTAATCACCAGCAAGTTTGCATTCGCGAACGGCTCGGCTACCGGCGCCGACTGCCTGTAGTCCGTGGAGGTGCGCAGCCAGTTCACCATCTGGAACGAGTTCTCGTAGAAGTTCGAATACCCGAAGTTACCCGACTTCCGCTGCTGGTACGTGAAGTTCGCAAAGCCCTGAACCCACTTGCCCCGGTTCTTGGAAATGCTGAACTCCGCGCCCCGCGTATCCGAGTAATGCCACGGCATCTTCGTACTGTAACTCACAACGCCGCCCAGACTCTGGAAATTGACGGTCCGGGTCTCCTCCTTGTTGTCCCGGTAGTACCCGGAAATACGGACGAGGAACTGGTCCAGCACGTTCTGGTCGAAGCCCAGTTCGTACGCCACCGTCTTGGGCAGCGGATGCTCCGGGTTCGCCAGCTGATCAATGCCGCCCGCCTTGGACTGCTGAATGCCCAATACGTCGTAGGCGTCCATCATCTGACGGAAGTGACCGTAGTTGAAGTACAACTTGCTGTTCGTCGTGATCGGGAAGGAAATACCCACGCGCGGACTGACGCCCAACTGAGAGGAAACAGATTCTTTATCGAGGTCCTCGTCCAGTTTGTCCCGGTCGAAACGCAAGATGCCATCGTAGTATCCGTAATCCCACCATTCCGTATTCGGGTCGAAGTAATCAAGGCGTACGCCGAGGTTCGCGATCATGCCCTGGAATTCGAGTTTACCCTGAACATAGGCCGCGCCCTGCACCGGCGAGCCGTCCCACGGCCAGCGCGCCCCGGATTGCGGGCCCGCCAAGGCAATGTTGATGCTCGCGTAGTTCATGTCGTAATCGCTGAAGATCAGCTCGGCGCCCGTCTTGAGCAACAGGAAACGATTCAGCTGGCTCGTCAGGTCGAAACGCCCGGTATACACCGTAACGGTCGAAGTGTCGCGGGTCTTGACCCAGTGACCGCCCGTCGATTCGTCCGTCAGGATGTTGCCGCCGATACCGGCGAAGCCCATGGGCTCCTGACCGGAGCAGTACGGGGTTGCTGCGCCGTCTCCAGTAACGTCGGAATCGCCGCCGAAGCATATGATGCCGTCCTGCTGCCCAACCAGACTATTGAAACCGTCGTTGATGCGGCCGAAGTTGTCCGTCCAGGGAATGCGAACGAGTTCGTACGGCTCGCAGGCTTCGCCATTGGGGCCTGTGCCAGACGAAGAACATACGAACGATCCGTCGCGCAACGTCGGAAGCCGGGTTTGATAGTTCGACGCCATGCGCTGAAGGCCTACCTCGTAGAACGTATTCTGGTTCAGCGTATGCGTAAGCTGCAAGCCCAGCATGTCGTGATCGACGTCGCCGACGGGCCACTGTCCGTCCGTAAACAACTCGTCCCCGCGAATGTCGATCTCCCAGATCTGCTTGCCTACGTCGCGACCTTCGTTCTGCCACCAGGGATAGGCCGGAATGTCGCCCGACCAAATCTCGGTGCCGCGCGAATTTTCCTGCCAAAGCTGACCGCGCTGCCGGGTGCCGAGAGCGTGCGCCGTCACTTTCATGCCAGGCGCCACATTGGAAATCAGTTTGACCTGATAGGTATTGTCCGTGTAAGCTTCGCGGTCCTGCGGATACAAATAGGCCGTCTGGGTGCCGCGATACGACGCAAGGAAGCGGAGATCGCCAAGGTACTGGCTGATGCCCGGAACCGGTCCGCCGACCGTAATGTCGGCGTCGTAATCCGGCATTGTGATCTCGTTGCTCTTGCGCCACATGTAATGCCAGTATTCGATCATGTCCGACTCGGTCACGTCGAACCCTTCGTCATGCAGCCGGGTCAAGATGCCTTGCCAACCCGGAAACGGCTTGTACTGCCGAGCCTGGTATGAATCCCATACGTCCGCCGAACCATTCAGCCGAACCGCCGGGTCCAGGATCGGGCGCGCAAACCAGGTGTCGCACTCAATAGGAATGGACGAGCCGGAATAGTTGCAACTGGACGGCAACTGATGGTAGGCGTCAAAGGTCTTGTCCTGAGCCGGCGCGTAACGAATGAGCGCGTCCACCGTGTAGTCCGTGCGGGAAGGCTCTTTCGTAGCCACGTTCACGATGCCGGAACGCACGTTACCGTACTCCGCGCTGAACCCGCCCGTCTGAACCTGCACTTCCTCAAGCGACGTATAGCTGACGCTGGTCATGGGATCGTTGTGGCGCCCCGTGCGCATCTGCAAGCCGTCTACGATAAAGGCCACCTCGTTGAGGCCGCCGCCGCGCACGCGCATGCCTGGCTCGATGCCCGCCTGCAAGTCCAGCACCTCCGAAACGCCCGCCACCGGCAGGTCCTGAAAGTCCTGGGCGCTCAGGTTCGCCACGTTCGCCGAAACGTCCGCCTGTACGATAGGCTGCTCGGCCACCACGACCACTTCCTCAAGCTCCGCGGTTGCCTCGTTCAGCTCGAAGTTCACCGTGGTCGTAAGGTCCGTGCTCACGTGGATTCCTTGCTGAACCGCAGTCGTATATCCAATGAACGACGCCTGGAGGTTGTACGTGCCGGGACGCACGTTCAGAATGTGGTAGAACCCCTCGGCGTCGGTAACGGCGCCTTGCGTGGTGCCTTCGATGACCACGTTCACGCCGGGAAGCGAGTCCCCGGTGTTCCCGTCGGTTACCTGACCAGCGATCTTGCCCTGCTGCGCCCAGGCCGTGGCCGGGATAAGCAATGCAAGCGTAAACAGTAGCTTTGCCAGTCTCATATGCATGACCCTCTGGTATGTATTTTGGTTAGCGAATAACGCTTGAAAAAGCGCGACAACCCCGCAATTCACGCAATAGTCGTGGAACATCGTGTCCCGCGTACGTGGAACGTATCCGGGTGAAGTGCGCACAAAATCCGATAGAGTGTACGACATCTTAAACAATAAAACAAGAAAAGAAGAATTTTTTTTTGAACGGGGGCTCCGGATGCGGCAATCCGGTCGAGTAGGGCATCCAGACGCGCCGCCGAATCAGTCCGCGGGAACGAACAGGGTCTTCACGCCGCGCCGCCGTTCGAAACCCTCGAAGGCCGCTTTCCATTCCGTTATCTCGAAGATATCGGTTACGAGCGGCTTCGTGCGCACCTGCCCGGTTCGCAGTAGTTGCAACGCCCGCAGCCAGGCGGGAGGCACGCTTGCGTTGCTGCCGGTAACAACCAGTTCCTTGTAGCATACCTGGTCCAGATCCCAGGCGACGGGCTTGCCGAAAAGCCCGATCTGCACATACCGCCCCGCCCGCCGAACCAGGTCCAATAACCCGGCGGCGGCCTGCCCCGCCCCCGAACATTCGTACGCCACGTCCGCCCCCATGCCTTCGGGCGCG
The DNA here is from genome assembly GCA_022825385.1 of Rhodothermales bacterium. Lineage (GTDB taxonomy): Bacteria > Bacteroidota > Rhodothermia > Rhodothermales > VXPQ01 > VXPQ01. The sequence continues at coordinate 17,163 of JAJDWX010000001.1, read as the reverse complement.
AGGGCGGCCACAAGGTCCCGGGGGCTTTCGCGCTGCGCGTTGACGGTATGGTCCGCCCCCAGCGAACGGGCCAGTTCCAGGCGCCGCTCGTCGCCGTCCGCGCCCAGTACGACCACGGTGGCGCCCGCCGCCTTCGCCACCTGCAACGTAAGCAGCCCGATGGCGCCGGGACCCGCCACGACCGCCACGTCCCCGGGAAACACCGTCGGAACGCTGGATACGCCGTGCGCCACGCAGGCCAGCGGTTCGGTCAGGGCCCCGGCCTCGAAATCCACGTTCTCCGGCAAGGCGTGCACGCCCGCCGCCGGGACAATCACGTACCGGGCGAACCCCCCGTTGACCGCCGACCCGATCGAACGGCGACCGAGACACAGGTTCGCGCGTCCGGCGCGGCAATAGCGGCATCCCCCGCAGGTGGAAAAATAGGTCTCCGTCGTTACGCGCAGGCCCGGCGCCAGGCCCTCCACGTCGTCTCCGGCGTCCGCAATCTCGCCCGCCACTTCGTGTCCAAGCACGACCGGAGGCCAGGACGGGAATTCGTCCTTATATATATGGAGGTCCGTACCGCATATCCCGGCGGCCTGCACCCGAATCTTGACCTGCCCGGGGCCCGGGTTCGGTTCGGGAATGTCGCGGAGTTCGATATGCCCCGCGCCGGGGGCGACTTTCATGACCGCTTTCATGCGAGGGTTCCGTTGGTGGATGTCGTACCTTGCAAATATACCGCTGCGCTCCGTATTCTATACGCCAGATCGCGCCGGAAACCGGATTTTCGCCCGGCCTCCTCGCCGGAAAAGACAAGGACGCCGCATCCGCCACAGGAACACAAAAGGCCCCTGTCGAATTTACGGATGCGCCGATCGGGGCCCCTGCGCGCGCGGCGACGGCGCGTGGCGGACCCATCCAGGCGCGCAGGCAACCCGCGCCTTGCCTGTTCATTAAAAATTCACAAATCGACCTCATGTCCCCCGCTCCGCTACGCCATTACATAGCAGGCGACTGGCGACTCCGCAAGGAAAGCCCCCTCCTGGACGTACTGAATCCCGCCACGGCCGCGCCGCTGGCCCGCGTCCCCCTCTCGTCGAAGGAGGAAGTCAACGAGGCCGTGCAGGCGGCGCACAAGGCCTTCCCGGCATGGCGGGCCACCCCGGTTACGGAACGCATCGGGTACCTCTTCCAACTCAAGCGCCTCCTGGAGGAGCGCGCCGGGGACCTGGCCCGAACGATCACGAACGAATGCGGCAAAACCTTCCGGGAAAGCCTGGGCGAACTGCGCCGGGGCATCGAAAACGTGGAAGTGGCCATTGGCTCGCCCATCCTCATGCAGGGCGTCAACAACGAGGACGTCGCCCGCGGCATCGACGAGCATATGATTCGGCAACCGCTGGGCGTTACGGCAGCCATCACCCCGTTTAATTTCCCCGGCATGATTCCCCTGTGGTTCCTGCCCTACGCCGTCGCTACCGGCAATTGCTTCATCCTGAAACCGAGCGAGCGCGTCCCGGTCACCAGCGCCCGGCTTTTCGACCTGATCGACGCCTGCGATTTTCCGCCGGGCGTGCTGCAACTCGTGCACGGAGGGAAAGACGCCGTGGAAGCGCTTCTGGACCACCCGCTGGTCCGCGCCGTGAGTTTCGTCGGCTCCACGCCCGTCGCGCGCTATGTGTACGGACGGGCGGCCGCGGCGGGAAAACGCGCCCAGTGCCAGGGCGGCGCAAAAAATCCGGTGGTGATCATGCCGGACGCCGACATGGACATGACGACGCAAATCATGGCGGACTCCGCGTTTGGCTGCGCCGGACAGCGCTGTCTCGCCGCCTCGGTGGCCGTAACGGTAGGCGCCGCGGGCAAGGAATTCGCCGAACGCATCGCGGAGGCCGCCGCGTCGCGCAAGGTAGGCTACGGACTGGACGACGCCGTGCAAATGGGCCCCGTGATTTCCGGGCAAAGCAGAGCGCGCGTCGAAGGGCTTATCGAGACGGGGGCGCAAGACGGCGCCCGCATCCTCGTGGACGGGCGAGGCAAGCAGGTCGAAGGCTACGAAGACGGCTATTTCCTCTTTCCCTCCGTGCTTTCGGATATTCCGCCGGGCAGTACGCTCTCCCGAGTCGAGGTTTTCGGCCCGGTGCTGAGCCTCTGCCACGTCGAGACGCTGGACGAAGCCATCCGCTTCGTAAACGACGGTCCCTACGGCAACATGGCCTGCATCTTCACGAGCAGCGGAGCCCATGCGCGGCAATTCCGGCACGAAGCGGACGCCGGCAACATAGGCGTGAATATCGGGGTCGCGGCGCCCATGGCCTTTTTCCCGTTCAGCGGCTGGAACGAAAGTTTCTTCGGAGATTTGCACGCCCAGTCCCGGCACGGCGTGGAGTTCTATACGCAAACGAAAGTGGTGGTGGAGCGCTGGCCCAGCGAATGGACCCGCGCCTTCTGATTCCAGGAATGATTTTCCCGACTTGTTTTTCCCGTTGATTTTCTGGCGCGCATGCCCAAACGAACCTTTGACGTCATCAGTCTGGGACGGCTGGCCATTGACCTGTACGCCGACGAGATCGGCGTGGAACTGGCCCGCGTACGGCATTTCAGCGTCTACGCCGGAGGCTGTCCGGCCAATTTCGCCACCGGCGCGGCCCGCCTCGGCCTGCGCGTAGCGATGGCGTCCCGGATCGGTACGGACGGCCTGAGCGACGGCCTGGTCGAGTTTTTAACGAAGGAAGGCGTCGATACCCGGTATGTCGCGCGCGACGCGGAGCGCTTGACCGGGCTGGCTTTCCTCAGCATTCTGCCCCCGGACACGTTCCCGCTCGTCTATTACCGCCCCGATCCGGCCGACATGCACATGACGCCGGAGGATATGGCGGAGATTGATTTCGAGCAGTCGGGCGCGCTCTTCGTGGCCGGGACCCGGTTCAGCGGCGAGCCTGCCCGCAGCGCCGCGCTCGCAGCGATGGAGCGCGCCCGCGCGGCGGGAACCCGCGTCGCGCTGGACATCGACCGCCGCCCCACCCTCTGGCGCGATCCGGGCGCCTTCGGCAAGCATTTGCGCGAAGCGCTGCCCCTCGCGGACGTCGTCATGGGAACGGAAGAAGAAATCATGGCCGCCGCCGACCAGCCCGGCGTGGACGAGGCCGTGCCCGCCCTGCTCGACCTCGCCCGACAAGCCGTCGCCGTAAAACGCGGAGCAAATGGCTCGGAAGTGCATACCAAGGAAGGGGATGTCTGCCGGGCGCGCCCGTTTTCCGTGAAAACGCTCAATGTGCTGGGGGCAGGCGACGCCTGGGCCGCCGGATTCGTTTATGCCTGGCTACAGGGCTGGCCATGGAAGCAATGCGCCCGGTTCGGCAACGCCGCCGGCGCGATCGTCGTGACGCGCCACGCCTGCGCGAACGACATGCCCCGGCGCGAAGAAGTCGCAACGTTTATAGAACAACAGGGAGGATTGTAATGGGAATGGCCACGGCCCGGATAAACCGGGAAACAAACGGCAAGGCCGAACGCCATGCGAACCATTCCGCAACGCAATTCGCCCTCGAAAGACACATAGGTCGGTGCGCCGGAACGACCGGCGCGTTCGCTATCCTCGCCATCGATCACCGGGCCAACCTGGCGCAGGAGATGGCCAGGGCGCGGGGCCGCCCGACAAGCCGGGAGGACCTGCTATATTTCAAACAGGCGGCGATCCGGGGGCTGGCCGGGGCGTACACCGCCGTGCTCGCCGACCCGGATTACGGTTTTCCGGCGCTGGCCGATATGCCTGATCATCTCGAAAACGCCTTTGGCCTCATCGCCCCGCTTGAGATCACGGACTACAGAACCCACCCCAGCCGCCGGAAGATGGCGTTCATCGAACACTGGGGAGCGAAGCAAATCCTCCGCTACGGGGGCGACGGGGCGAAATTGTTGCTGTTCTTCCACCCGGAATCGCCGCAAGCCCCCGCGCAAACGGAAAGCGTGGACCGACTCGTCGCCGCAAGCCACGCCTGCGGCCTGCCCTTCTTTCTGGAACCGATCCCTTGCCCCCTCGACCCGGCGGAGCCGCTTTCGGGCGAGGAGCGCGCGCAGGTTACGGTAGCGACCGCCCGGCATTTCTCGCAACGCGGGGTGGACGTGCTCAAAATGCCGTTCCCCCTGCACCCCGACGCGCCGCCGGACACCTGGGCGCCGGCGCTCCGGGCGCTGGACGAGGCCTGCGCGGTCCCCTGGACCCTGCTCAGCGGGGGCGTATCCTTCGAATTGTTCGCGAAACAAGCGGAAGCGGCGTGCCAGGCGGGCGCCAGCGGCGTCATGGCGGGTCAGGCCGTCTGGAAGGAAGGCGTGGCCCTCGAAGGGAAGGCGCTCGACGCATTCATGCGCGGCGTGGCCCGCGAACGCATGGAAACCCTCGCCGCGATATGCGAACGGCGCGGAACGCCCTGGCCTACGCGGCAGCCGCGTCCCGACCTGTCGGAAACATGGTACGCGCTAAGTCGATAAGCGGGGCCGAACGCTCGAAAACCCTCGCATACCCCATGTCCAACGTCTTTTCCATCGTCCGACGCGGGGACGAACGCCTGCTGCGCATTACCGGAGACTTGCCGGACGGATTCGAGGGCGTGCCCGCCGCGGACGGCGCGTACTGCCCGCTCCATGCCCGCCACGCCGCGCTCGTTCGGGAAACGCTCCCCTGGACGGCCCCGCAACTTGTCGGACTGCGCAAATCGTTCGGTTTCGGGGACCGGCTGGGCCTCGCCACGCCCGGACACCTCGACGCGCTCGCCAACCTGCCGGAAAGCGGCTTTTTTCCTGTCCTTGCGCAGCAATCCATGCGCGAAATGGCGCGCGCCCGCCGCAGCCCGCAGCAAGTCCTGGACGACGTAACCTGGGCCGTGCTCGAAACCGGCTATCGGGACGGCTACGGCTGCGACGCGGACCATGTCAAGACCGAGGCGGAAATAGACCGGTGCATCGACGCGGGATTCATCGGATTTACGCTGGACCCGGGGCAATACGTGCGCGCCGCCGCGGATACGGAGGACGCCGCCGCGCTCTGGAATCGCTTTGCGGAACTGCCCTGGGACGTCCTGCGGAGCAACCCGAGGCGCCATCTTGAGCGGTACGCCGCCGGGCCGGAGGCGGACGGCGCGCTTCCCGAAGAAACCTTGCTCAGGGCGGCGGGCAAATATGGCGCGGCCATTGCGCGCGTAGTCCGGCTCCATGCGCACCTGCGCAGCCGGTTCGGCGCCGCCCCCTTCGACCTGGAAATATCGGTGGACGAAACGGATACCCCCACCACCCCCGCCCAGCATCGATACATTGCGCTGGAACTTGATCGACTTGGCGTTTCGTTTATCGGGCTGGCGCCCCGGTTCGTCGGCGATTTCTACAAGGGGGTGGATTATGCGGGAGATACGGAGGCGTTCGCCCGGGACTACGCTGCGCACGCCGCCATTGCGGAAGAACTGGGGCCCTACAAACTGAGCGTGCATTCCGGCAGCGACAAACTGGCCATCTACCCGTACATCCAGCGGCGCACGCCGGAATACGTCCACGTCAAAACCTCCGGCACCAGTTGGCTGGAGGCCTTGCGCGTGATTGCGCGCAAGGCGCCGGGCCTGTTCCGCCGGATTCTGAACCTGGCCGTGGAAGGCTACGCCGAGAACCGCCAGAGTTACCACCTCGACGGCCGGGTGGAATGCATCCCGGACGTCCCCGACGACGCCCTCGCGGACCTCCTCGACGACCCTCACGCCCGGCAGGTCGTTCACGTGGCGTTCGGCCCCGTCCTCGAACAGTACTACGACGAGGCGTACGCCGCGCTCGCCGAACAGGACAAGGCCCACCGGCAAGGCATCCGGCGGCATTTCGAAAAACACCTCGCGCCGTTCCGGGAATAAGGCCGCCGGGACCGCCTACGTGAGCAGCACGGTGAGGCTGCGAGGCCCGTGCGCCCCGATCACAAGCGTTTGCTCTATGTCGGCGGTCTTGGACGGCCCGGCTACGAACGCGCCATAGCCCTCCCCAAACGTTTCGAGCCGGTCGCAGGCGGCGTGCATGTCCGGCACAATGGCGCTATGGTCCAGCGCCAGCACGAGATGCTGCGCGAGAAACGGAGCGACCCGCGACCCCATGCCGGATTCCGCAAGCCATACGGCCCCGTTCTCCGCCACGCCGAACGCGCCGGGACACACCAGTACGTCGAGGCGGGCCAGCGCGGACGCCTCGGCGGCGGGGTCCGCCTGTTCGAAGCCCCACGCCGGACTCGCCGAAGCGACGGACGCCGCCCCTGGAAACGCTTCCCGCACGGCAGCCTCCACGCCCCCCGCCTCCACGATCCGCACGGTGGCGGAAGCAGCCTGCGCCGACGCCATGAACCGGGCGGTCAGCGCCTCGCCCGTCCCCATATCCGTCGCCCCGACAATGGACGGGAGGGGCGCGAAAGGCGCTCCGGCGCGTCGGACCGCCTCAAGTATGGCTTCGCGGGCGCGGGAGCCGTTCTGCGCGCTGCGTTCGGCCCGGCCCAAAGCGTTATGTCGGCGCTTTCGGCTCATCCCCTTGCCGTCCGCATGGAACGGCGCAAAACGCCCGCTCCCCGAACGGTATGCCCGTTCGCTTGCCTCATTTCTTCCCCCGTTCGGCGGCGTACCATTCCCCGAACGACCGGTCGGGGGCGCGCGGCAGTTCCCGCTGCCGCCCCCACGCATTCCAGGGGCCGTAGCGCAAGCGGCGCGGGGCATGCCGCAACCAGCCCCGGACCAGCCGACCCGCCAGCCGGTAGCGCCGCGGGCTGCGGACAATCCACCCGGCCACGCGCATTCCCCAGCGCTTGGGCCAGGAAACGTACCCCTCGCGCGCGGCGACCTGCCGCCACCGGTGCAACTGGGCGTGAATATCGATCTTCACCGGACACACGTCGCTGCACGAACCGCACAGGGACGAAGCGAACGGCAACGAAGCATAGCGTTTCATATCCATGCCGGGCGCCAGAATCGCCCCGATCGGGCCAGAAGGGGTCGCTCCGTAACTATGGCCGCCGCTGCGACGGTAGACGGGACACGTATTCAGGCACGCGCCGCACCGGATGCACTTGAGCGCGGCCCGAAAGTCCGGCTGCGCAAGGCGGCGCGAACGCCCGTTGTCCACCAGTACGACATGCAGTTCGCGGCCCGGCGCCGGGCGGCGGAAATACGACGTATAGACGGACAGGGGCTGACCCGTGGCGCTGCGGGCCAGAAGGCGCAGGAACACGCCAAGATGCTCCGGTTTCGGAATCAGTTTCTCGATGCCCATGCAGGCGATGTGCGCCGGCGCCAGATGCGCGCCGAGGTCCGCATTCCCCTCGTTGGTCACCAGAACCAGCGCCCCCGTGGACGCAACAGCGAAATTCACGCCCGTAATCGCTGCGTCGGCAGCCAGAAACCGGGCCCGCAAGTCCTCCCGCATCGCGGCGGCCAGCAAGCGGGGGTCGTCGGCGTCGGCGGGCGTCCCCAGTTTTTCGTGAAACAGGGCGGCGATTTCCTCCTTGCGGACATGAATCGCCGGGGCCACGAGGTGGCTGGGCGGCTCTTCGCGGAGCTGCACGATGCGCTCTCCGAGGTCCGTATCCACCACCTTGAAGCCGCGCGCTTCAAGGTACGGGTTCAGGCCGCATTCCTCCGTCAGCATGGACTTGCTCTTGACCACGCGGCGGACGCCCCGCGCCCGGAGCAAATCCCGTACGATGCGGTTATGCGCGTCCGCGTCCGCAGCCCAGTGGACCTGCGCCCCGTTCGCCGTAGCCGCTTCCTCGAACGCCGCAAGGTATTCGTCCAGCCTCGACAGCGTATGCTCCTTGATCTCCGAGGCCAGCGCGCGCAGCCGCTCCCATCCTTCCACGCGCCCGGCCGCCGCATCCCGCTTGCCGCGAATGCGCCAGAGTACGGCGTCGTGCCAGTCGGTCTGCCCGGCGTCGGCGACGAAGCGGGCCGCCCGGTCGGCGTGACGCACGCGGGCGGAACGGTCTGCGGCGGCAAGGCGGGCTCCGTCATCCATCAGGTCATGCGTTGGGTCATGCATTGCGCGCCTCGCCGCTTCCGTTCAGAATCTCGGCCACGTGCACTACCCGCAACGGCAGGTTCCGGCGGCGGATCAGCCCTTCGAGATGCATCAGGCAGGACATATCGGTTCCCGTGATCACCTCGACGTTCTGCCGCAAATGGTCCGCAAGCCGGTCGGCGCCCATCCGAACCGAAACCGCCTCCTCCTCTACGGCGAACATTCCCCCGAAGCCGCAACATTCGTCCGGTCGGTCCAGCGGGACCCGCTCCACCCCGTCCACCATATCCAGCAGGCAGGCCACGTAATCGAACGGCGGCTCCTGCCGCTCCGAAGCCCGCGCCAGGCGCAGCCCCCGAAGCCCGTGACAGGAGGCGTGCAAACCCACCCGACAGGGAAAAGCCGCATCGAGGCGCTCCACCTGCAACACCTCCACCAGAAACTGGCAGAGTTCGTAATACCGGGCGGATGGCGCCCCTTCGACATATTCCCGCAGATGCAGTACGCAACTGCCCGAAGGCCCCACCACGTAGTCGAACTCCTCGAAACAGGCTGCTATATGCCGGTGCGCGGCCTCGGCGGCGGCGGCGCATCCGGCGTTCGCCATCGGCTGGCCGCAGCACGTTTGCCCGCGGGGATACGCCACGTCGCAGCCCAGGCGCTCCAGCAGTTCGAGCGTCGCCACCGCCGCCTGCGGATAGAACTGGTCGATATAACAGGGCGCGAACAACCCGACCTTCATCGCAGGAACGCCTCCGGCAAGCCGCCGTCCACTTGAAGAATTTGCCCCGTGGTCTTGCCCAGCCGACGGCTCGCCAGCAAAAACGCCGCCTCGGCCTGGTCCTCGGCGAGGATCGTCTGGCGAAGCAGGGTGCGCCCGGCGTAGAAATCGGCCAGCCGACGGCGCAGCGCGTCCGTATTTTCCCCCTCCTCGCAGGCGAGGCCGTACCGAGTGAGCGAAGCCATGACGCGCTCCCTTGGAAACATGTTGCTTCCGCCAAGCACCGTAGCCGGGGCCACCGCGTTAACCCGAATATTCGGCGCCAGCCGCAGGGCCAACTCGCGAACAAGATGGTTTGCGGCGGCCTTGCTCGCGTCGTACGCCAGGCTTCCCGACTTGACGACCACCGCGTTTGCGCTGGTCATGAGCACGAGGCTGCCCGGCAAATCCTGCGCCGACCATATCCGGGCCGCTTCGTCCGCCACGATCCAGGCGGCGGTCACGTTGACGCCAAATGTTTTGGCCCAGGCCGCGTCAGCAATAGCGCCGTCGGCGTCCGGCGTCGGGTATAGCCCGGCCGTAATCGCCACGTGATCTATTCCCCCAAACGCAAGCGCCGCCTCCTGCAAGGCGCGGCGGATGGACGCCCGGTCCGTCGCGTCGGCTTCGAGGGCAAGCGCCCCGTCCGCATCCAGCGTTTCCGCCACGGCGCGGGCAGCGCTTTCGTCCAGATCGACCACGGCCACCGCCGCGCCCTCTGCGGCAAGGCGCCGCGCCGTCGCCGCGCCGATCCCGCTTCCTCCGCCCACCACCACCGCCGCTTCGCAGGCCAGTTCCTTTTCGGGAGGCAGGCGCCGCAACTTCGCCTCCTCCAGCGCCCAGTATTCGATATCGAAGGCTTCCTGTCGCGGCAGCGCGGTATACGCCCCTATCCCTTCCGCGCCGCGCATGACTTCTATGGCGGCGGCGTAAAATTCCGCGGCCAGGGCGCTTTCGCGCTTGTTCTTGCCCCACCCGACGAGGCCGAGGCCCGGCAACAGCGCGACGGACGGCAGGGGGCTGCGCATGGCGGGAGAATCCGGGCGGCGGCAGGCCTCGTAATACGCCGCGTAGTCCTGCGCGTAGCGGGTCAGGGCTTCGTCGAGACGCGCCCGCAAGGCGGCGGAAGTCCCGGAGCCGGGGCGCCAGTCCACGTACAACGGCTTGATCTTCGTACGCAAAAAGTGGTCGGGACAGGACGTGCCCAATTCGGCAAGCCGGGAAGCCTCGCGAGCGTTTACGAACCGGAGCGCCGCTTTCGACGCATCGACCGTGGCGATCACCTTGCGCTCGCTGCTCAGCCGCCCGCGCAGCCAGGGCAACAGGTCGGCCAGCGCCGCCCGCCGCGCCGCCTCCGAAAGGTCCTTGTATCGCGCGCCCCCGAATGGCGCTTTCCCGGCGACGCGCTCCGCCACGAACTGCTCGGCCCGGTCTATCAGGCGGAGCGTAAGCAAGTAGCATTCCCGGTCGTCGTCGGCCCAGTTGATGAGGCCGTGCCCGCCCAGCATAACCCCTTTCGCCTCCGGCTGCTCCTCGCAAATGCGCTGCATATCCAGGCCCAGTTCGAACCCGGGCCGTTTCCAGTCCACCCACGCCACCTCGTCGCCGTACGCCTCGCGGGTCAATGCGGCCCCGCAATCCGCCGTGGCGATCGCAATGGCGGCCACCGGGTGCATATGGTCTACATGCCGATACGGCACGAATCCGTGTAGCGGCGTGTCGATGCTGGGCGCCCGCCGATTCAGATTGAACACGGCGTGCGCATACATCGCAGGCATGGCGTCCTCCGCCTCCGTTTTCAGGCCGCGCTCGGGAAAGCGCGCATAGGTTTCCTGCAAGGCCAGCAGCTTGTCCAGGTACAGCGACGCGAAATTTTCCCGGCCCGCGCTCCCCAGGTCGCCGCCGGACCCCTTGACCCAGAGCACCTCTGCCTCCTCGCCGGTAACGGGGTCCCGCTCCATGATCTTCGACGACGTATTGCCGCCGCCGGTGTTCGTAAAGCGCCGGTCGCGCCCCAGCAAATTCGAGCGGTAGACCAGGCGTCCCAACCCGTCGAAGGAAGCCGCCGCGGCCTCGTCCCACTGGTCTTCTACATGCAGGAAAGCGGGGGTTCGGGAAGCGTTGCTCATGCTGTTCGCAAAAATGTGGCAAGGGGCTGCCAGGTAAGTTACCGGAGACGATGCAAATTCCGCAAGGGCGCGAAGGCGGCGCGGGCGAAAGAGGGAAAACACATGGATATAGCGTAAAAATGGTTCATAAATAGAATAAAAATGGCGTAAAAAAGCATCCAAAAAGGCGCTTTTTGTCCTGTCCCATCCTTAAGGATACTCTGATTAAGTCCACGAAGCTCAGAGGCTGCGAGGGGTGCGCTGGCAAGGAATGACGAAGCAGCGTGGCAGGCCCCACGTAATGAGGAATGACGCAGCCAGCGTACCCCTCGCAGCCTCCCGAAGGGCGCGTCGCGTCCACGACATACCGAATCTACGGTGTTTCTTGCTGATGTCCATGATTCGGGTATGACGTTTTTTGGCGGGGATAGCGACGCGCTGAGCGAAGTGGTTTTGATCAGAGTATCCTTAGATTATCCCCTCCAGCACCTGGCCGTCGGGCGTATAGGCGCGCGGATTGCAGGACCGGGCGGACGCCTCCCGCAGCGAAACCCCGTCCGGCAGGCCGCCCAGCGTCCTGAGTTGCACAAGCGCGTTGCCCAGCGCCGTCGCCTCCGCCGGACCAGCGACGACGGGCCGGCCGCACGCCTTGGCCGCGCACGCGCACAACAGGCCGTTTTGCGACCCGCCGCCCACGATATGCAGCGCATCGACGCGCTCGCCCGCGATCTGCTCCAGATCGGCCAGCGCCCGGCGGTAACTGTCCGCCATGCTCTCCAGAATCGTTCGGCACAATTCGCCCCGGGAGCCGGGAAGCGGCGCGCCCTGCTCCCGCAACGCGTCCAGCAAACGCTTTTCCATGCCGCCCCGGCGCAAAAAACGCGCATCGTTCAGGTCCAGCGCCGCGCCCGTAGCAGGCGCGCGGCGGGCCTCCGCTTCCAGTTCGTCCCACGCCGCGCCGCCCCATTCGCGTACGCATTCCTGCAACACCCACAATCCGGTCAGGTTCTTCAGCAAGCGGACGGAGCCGTCCAGCCCGATTTCGTTCGTATATCCGGCGGCGAGCGCGGCGGACGTAAGCACGGGGGCCGTACGCTCCACCCCGAAAAGCGACCAGGTTCCGCAACTCACGTAGGCCCAGGTCCCGGAGCGGGCGGCGGGCGCAGCCGCCACGGCCAGCGCCGTATCGTGGCTGCACGTAGCCACGACGGCCACGTCCGGATGGCCCCGCACCGCCCCGAGGATGGTTCCCGACGGCACGATTTCCGGCCAAGGCGCCGGATCCAGGCCCAGCTTGCGCAAAAGCGGCGCCGCCCACCGGCCCGCGCGAATGTCCACCATCTGCGTGGTGCTGGCAAGGGACGCCTCGGCCACCGGGCGCCCGCCAAGCCGGTAATTGAAATAATCGGCGATCAGGAGGCAGCGCGCCGCCTCGAGGCCCGCCTTGCGGTCCGCCGCCAACTGGTACAGCGTATTGAACGGCAAAAAAGCGACGCCGGTGCGATCATAGACGTCCCGGGCCGAAACCGCTTCGAGGACGGACGCCATCATCCCGTCCAGCCGGGGATCCCGGTAGCCATACGGCAAGCCAAGCGGGCGCCCTGCGGCGTCAAGCCGTACGTAATCGACGCCCCAGGAATTCACGGACACGGACCGCAGGTCGGGCGCCTCGGCCAGCGCAACCCGCAACGCGGTCCATATTTCTTCTTCGATCGCATGGATATCCCATTGGATATGCCCATCCGCCTCCGCGACGGGCGTTTCGAACCGATGCATTTCCTGCATGGCCATGCGCTCCCCGTCGAACCGGCCCAGCAGGGCGCGCCCGCTCGCGGCACCAAGGTCCACGGCAAGAACAGGGGGCGCAGATTGTCGCATGGGTTTGGGGCGCGCTGAGCGAAGTGGGTTTGATCAGAGTATCCTCAAAGGCTTTGGGGCGGAACGTACGCGGCGCCGGTCCGCGCTTCGGCGGCCCGCTCCCGATACGCCGAGGCCCGAAAGGCGGCAATGGGGTCGATCGCGCCCCCCAGGCGCTTGCGCGCCGCCGCCGCAAGAGGGCGGACATCCGTTTCGTACGCTTCCCGAAGCGTCTCCTCGGCCATCAGCGCGTCGTTCGTTTCCTGATAATGCGTCAGCGCGTCGCGGCGCACGAGCAGCGCGCGAATCCACGTTTCCTGAAGCCGGTTCGCCGTTTGCAGCAGGGCCTCGATGGGGTCCTTGACGTTATGGCTCTGGTCGATCATGTACGCAGGCGGCGCGGGCAGCGCGCCGTCCGCCAGCGCGTCCGCCAGTTCGTTGAAGACGAGAAACAACTGATAGGGCTTTATGGAACCCGCCGTCAGGTCGTCGTCCCCGTACTTCGCGTCGTTGAAATGAAACCCGCCCAGTTTGCCCGCCGTGACGAGGCGCGCCACCACCTGCTCCACATTCGTATTGGGAAGATGGTGCCCCAGATCGACCAGGCACGAGGCCCGCTCGCCGGTCGCCCGCGCCAGCATGAGCGAGGACCCCCAATCGGCCACCACGGTTGCGTAGAACGCCGGCTCGAACGGCTTGTGTTCGATGAAAAGGCTCCAGTCGGGCGGAAGGGCTTCGTATACTTCCGCCAGGCAATCCCGCACCCGTTCCCAAGCCTTGCGCAGATGGGTCTGCCCCGGATAATTCGCTCCGTCGCCCAGCCAGATCGTGAGCGCGTTCGAACCCAGCGCGGCGCCCGTCTCCGCCGCATGCAGATTGTGCGCCACGGCCTGCTTGCGCACCGCCGGATCCGTGTGCTGAAACGACCCGAACTTGTAGCTCAGGGCCTGTCCGGGCTGATCCTGAAAAGTATTCGAGTTTACCGCATCGAACCCTACGCCCAACTCGGCGGCCTGCTCGCGCAACGCCCGGGGATCGTCCGGTTCGTCCCAGGGAATGTGCAGCGATATCCGCGAAATGGCCCCGCAAAGCCGCTTCGCCGCGGATACGTCCTCCATCTTCTCGAATACGTCCCGCGGCTCGCCCCTGCCCGGGAAGCGCCCGAACCGCGTACCGCCGGTTCCCAGCGCCCAGGAGGGCGCCGCCGCCTCGAACGCAGCGGCCTGCTCCACGATGGCGTCGGGGTCCAGTCCCCGGCGGCGAAGTTGTTCGCCCAGGTGCGCATAGTCCCTGCGCCAGGCGGCTTCGCATGCCCGATTCGAAGCGTCGATACGGTCTGGAGCGATCATGGCGGGGCGGAGACAGGGAAAAGGAGGGCGAAGTTGGCGGCAAACGGAAGCGCTGGGCTGCGGTCAGGCGGCGTCGGCGGCGCGACGCATCCAGAACGGAGCCGTGGCGAACCAGAGCGCGGCGCCCGCCAGCATCAGCGCGGCGTGCATGCGCCAAGACAGGGCCCCGGCAAACACAAGCGCGGCGGGCGCAACCGTCAGGGCCAGGCCGCCGAAGGACAGTATTTTCAGAAAATATCTCATAGGAAGCAAGGTTGCGAAAAACCGCAGGCAGAACCGTTTACGAAGCCGCCGTCCGCGCCTCCCGGGTCAAGCGTTTCCGCAGGAAGCTTAGCCCCGTAAAGAGGCCCGTCGCCACGAACCAGCCGGGCAAGCCCAGGAAAAATATATCCCATCCCCACATCACATGCATCAGCCGACAGGCGGCCAGCGTCCCGATCCAGGCGAGCGCGGCGGGCCAGTCGAATGCGATCTGTTTCCATTCGGCGTACCCGGAACGCAGTCCGATCTTCGGAAAAATCCAGAAATCGGCGAAAATCGCTGCCCCCATCGGCATCAGAATCAGCCCGTAGAGCGCCACGAAGTCCAAAAGACGCATCATCAGCGCGGGAAACAGCGCCGCCACGGTCGTCGCCGCGCCCACCGCAAGGGTTACCTTCCAGCGCTTCCAGTTCGGCGTGATCGTCTGCATGGCCAGCCCGGCGCGGTAAATCGTGGGGTTCGCCGTGGTCCATCCGGCCACCACCACCGCAATCAGTCCGGCGGCGCCCGAGCCAAGCCATGCGATCGGGCCCGGGGCCACTTCCCCGCCCTGCTGGATCGCCAGCGCCACCAGCGCGCCCGACGCAACCCAGGCCAGATAATGCCCAAGGTACATCCCGAACGCGCTCGCAAAACCGTATTGCCATTTTCGGGCGTACCGCAAAATGGTCAGATCCGCCATGCCGATGTGCATGGCCATGTTCGCAAACCAGGCGAAAAACGTTACGTGCCAGAAGGTAAACCGGACCCGGCCTTCCGCCGGCACGCCCGTCCATATTTTCTCGTTCGCCACGGTCCGCAGGTCGGCGAAGGATTCCACGCCCAACTGCGGCAACACGGCCAGCCCCGACGCCAGAAACACGAGCAGCAGCCAGGGCGAAGCGATCTTCGAAAACCATGCGATCCGGTCGAACCCCAGCACCGCCAGCGCCGTAACCACGCCGCCCACCGCCAGCGCCGTCAGCGCCCAGGCGACGCTGGTCGGGTACAAATCGTCCAGGCCGGGCATGGGCATATCGAAGGGAATGCCCACCGCCGTGGCGGCCACGGAAATCATCGCCCCGGCCAGAAAACAGAACATCAGGGCGTTGACGATATTGTAGACGAAAAGCAGGTTGGGGCCGGTGATCTTGCGCAGGTGCCAGTACAAATTCAGCCGGGTTCGGACGGCGATGGGGGCGCACAGAAACGCCCAGGAGAGCACCGCCAGCAAATTGCCCGCCAAGAGGCCCCAGAGCAGATCGCCGGTCGCTACGCCATGCGCCACGAACAGCGGCCCGATAACGAATTCGGTCCCCGCCACATGCTCGCCCGCATACAACCCGATGAATCCGCCGGGACCTCGCAAGCGGTCCGGGGAGACCGGCGCGCGATCGAACTCGTTCATCGCGTCGAGGCGGGCGACCAGCTTGGCTTGGGGGGAAGCGTTCATGTCGGAATACGCTGATCAAAATCGTTTTTCGCAGGGCGCGGCGACGGCCAGGCGCCGCCCCGAATTTAACCATTATTTTTTTGACTTTTCGCTTGACTTTTGCGCTTTGGCGGCGTATACTGTTCAGGTCATTTGTAACCCCAACATTTGTAACCCCAAACGGAGAAGACGATGAAGAGCATAAGCGCATGGTCGTGGAAAGAAATCTGGCAAGCTTTGGGCGTGTTGGCGATTCTTCTATCTATGGCATATAGCCCCTACCTGTTGCTGAGCGGCAGGCTGGACAGGATGGAGGATACAATGAACAGGCGATTCGAGGCGATGGACAGAAAGATGGACAGCCGATTCGAAGCGATGGACAGGAAGATGGACAAGCGGTTCGAAGCGATAGACAGGCGATTCGAGGCGATAGACAGGCGATTCGAAGCGATAGACGATAAACTGGCGAATATCGACAAGCGCCTGGCTGTTGTGGAAAATCGGGTAGGCGTTACTGCGCAGCACGTACCCGTTCGGCCGGATTCCGCGCTTGCGCCCCGCATGGGCGCGACGCCCGCCGCCGTATCCGTCCTTGATGCAGCGCCAGTGCCCCTGTCCGGGCGTCTCTCGCGCCGTTTCGCCCTTGCAGGCGCGCGGCTGCTTTGCGATATACTGCCCGCTGTGCCGGGCGGCGCCTTTCTCCAGGCGGGATACGCCCGATCCTGTCAATCGTGCGCAATAGGGGCGAACGCCTGAACAGGCCGGGAAGCGGCTTCGGATATTGTAGCCCCGCTATTTTACCCCACTCGCGCATACGCCGTTCTGCGCGGCGGCGGAAGGAGGGGAAACACTGCTTGCTTTACAAATGCGGGGTTCGGACAGCGATGGGGGCGCACAGAAACGCCCGGAACAGCGCCGCCAGCAAATTGCCCGCCAGCAGGGCGTAGCGACGACCGGGCGTCGCCCCGAATTTAACCATTATTTTTTGACTTTTCGCTTGACTTTTGCGCTTTGGCGGCGTATAATGCTATTGTGCTCCGGGGGCTTTTCTGTTGAAAACGCAAGGTCAGAACGTCCGGTTCGTCCAGCGCACAGGCGAGGCTACCCGTTCGGAGACGTATGGCGGGTGAATGCATTAAGTACGCCGTACACGGTGCGCTCTTCAAAGCGGGATACGCCCGATCCTGTCAAACGCGCAGAAGAGGCGCAGGCGGCTAAACAGTTTGAGGATACTCTGATCAAAGCCGCTTCGCTCAGCACGTCCCTATTGCCCGCAAAGACCGTCATGCCCGGATCATTGAAATCAGCAGAAAACACCGTAGATTCGGTACGTTGCGTCCGTGACGCGCCCTTCGGGAGGCTGCGAGGGGCACGCTGGCTGTGTCATTCCTCATTATGCGGGGC
>JAJDWX010000010.1 GCA_022825385.1 Rhodothermales bacterium | reverse complement strand
AAGATTCTCTACATATTGTTATCATGAAAACTGTTCAATTGATAAGCAATTTGCGTGCAGCAAAGATTTTGATAGATAATGGATTTGTATATGAATTTGGTGTTATGTGTAGATTATTACAAGAAGTTATAGAGGATATTTTATTTCTAATTTATGAAAACCGAGCTGATAAGAAAAGTGATATGCATGAAAAATTTAAGAATACATTTTATACAGAGGATATAGATGAGGAAGGTAAATGGCAACAACCTAATAATTGGTTAGGAAGAAAAAAGATAAGAAAATTCATAGAAAAATGTCTTAGAGAGGATTCAAATAAATTAGGAACACAAGTAGATTCTTTAGATGAAACTATGAAAGGTCTATACGACTTCGGTTCTGGTTATGTACATGGAAGAGTGTCTAAAGCTATGAGATTGTATGATTTAGAAGAAAATAAATTTCTTACTAATGGTTTGCATGATGAGAAATATTTGTCCATTGAGCTGAAGCGCTTTTGGGTGATTCTCATTAAAGCAGTTGCATGCTTTGGCTCAATTGGACAATGGCAAGGAGCACCTGAAGAATATATATTCAATATCAACATGCTTTTGAAAAAACTTATAAAATTAAAACCGAATACAGCCTCGAAAAAATAGTGTATCATTAGAAAGTAACAAGGACCCAGGAAGTGGTTCGGTTTGGTTGGACAGTATTTTTTTCGGAATTTAAAGGTGCGGAATTTGGGGGTGTCCAGAAAAGCATCCATGCCTGTGCATAGCATAGCCCTGGAACCTGCCTTGTTTCCCCCTCCCTCCATGTAGATTGCAATACTGCTCATGGATTTGCCCCCAATTCGCCCATGCGCCACAGATCGCCAAGCGCATAGTCCTCTAGCCAATGCGCGAGTTTGGCGGAATCGAGTCGCCGCAGCGTTGTTCCCGCGCCAACCCGTTCGCAGGCAATAACGGCCTCTGGTTTTACAGACAAAGCGGAGACAAGGGCGTTGGAATGGGTTGCCACGATGAGTTGCGTACGCTCGGACGCCTCGATCATCAGATCGGCGATAAGAGATACGGCGTCTGGATGTAAGCCCAACTCCGGTTCGTCGATACAGATGAGGGGCGGCGGCGAAGGCATTAGCAACGTGGCAAGCAACGCCACAAACCGAATCGTGCCGTCCGACAGGCGCGTTACCGGAACCGGAGAAGCGAAATCCGCTTCATGAAGATAAAACTGGATCGTACCGCCGGATACCTTTGTGGACATCCGTTCGAAACGGGGAAAGAAACGCTTGAGGAATTTGTTGAACTCAAGCGACGCTTGGCTGTGTTCGATCTTGTTGAGTATCAGGGCAAGATTGCTGCAATCGGGTAAAAGTCGGTCCTCGGGCAGGTCTGCCGGTTCCGCTTTTCGCGGCGCCGTATAGCGCCCGATGGTCCAATCGCGCAGCATCTGAATTTGTCCGAATTGCCGTCCCAGCCGGGTAATATCGGGATACCGATCTATATCCTTGATCTGCGCCAGAACGGACTGGTCCGGCAACAGATCCTGTCGCTGGAGCCTTCGAAACGAGTCTTTTCCGTTTGCATTTCCAGGTTGGTCTATGATGTTGATAACGGGACGTCCCCTCTGAAAACGATAATAAAAATAAGGTTCTGCATGCCCAGGTCGAGGCTGCGTCCCCTCAATGGCCTCGTCGTACACTTCAATTCGCGTATTGTCCAATACAAACTCAAGGCGGTGACGAAGCGGCCGTTCAAACTGACTCGATCCATTTGCAATCCGACCCTGTGTCTCGATTTCAATCCTGGCCACCTTGCTTGCGGACGCTCCCTTCCAAAACCACTCCGCAGCGCCGCCGCCATCCCGGATCGCGGCAGCGAAGTCCGTTGGCGTGGCACGAAGGAGTTCCAGCGCCTCAAGGATGTTCGTTTTTCCAGAACCGTTCGGTCCGATCAGAACATTCAGATCATGTAGTTCAAAAGCTGGCGTATCGGGAGGAAACGACAACAACCCACTTATTTCGAGGCTACGGATGAATTTCATGGGGTATAACTCCACAGATCGCGCCTTCGGGAGCGGCTTTCGTTTATAGAATACGTCGGCGGACATCAGATTGTCAAGGCGCTGGCGAGGATGTTTTTCGCTGGCGTAGCGGATCCATACGGCAAGCTCGGCTATTGCGCCATCGCCGCGAGGCTACTATCGCCCTGCAGGCGGGGCTGTGGGTTCTGCGGTCGTGTCTGGATATCAAATTCCCTCATTGGGCTGGTTGGATCGGAACAAGGCGGTAATTCCGCACCTTTAAATCTCGAAAAAACGCTGTCAGACCAACCTCCACCCCCAACTTCCCCAAACCCTGCCATGCCCCGATCCCTGTTTTTTGCGCTTTTGCTTGCACCCCTGCCTGTTTCCGCCCAGGACGCGCAGGACCTTACGGTGTCCCATGTCGCCGGAGCCATCCACATGATCGACGGGGCGCGAAGCGGCAATATCGGCGTTTCCGCCGGGCCGGACGGCTTCCTGATGGTGGACGACAAATTCGCCCCGCTGGCCGATCAGATTCGCGCCTTGCTCCAGGACCTTGGCGAGGGCGACCTCGAATTTCTGCTCAACACCCATTTTCACGGCGATCACACGGGCGGCAATGCGGAATTTGGCGTAGAAACCCCCATTATCGCCCACCACAATGTCCGCGCCCGGCTGGCGACCGAACAGCAACGCGGCGACCGGATTACGCCGCCCGCCCCGCCCGCCGCCTTGCCGGTGATTACCTTCGCCGAAGCCCTTTCCATCCATTTCAATGGGGAGGAAGTCCGGGTGCTGCACGTTCCCCATGCCCACACAGACGGAGACGCCCTCATTTTCTTCACCGGCTCCAATGTCATCCACATGGGCGATACGTTTTTCAACCAGCGGTTCCCCTTCGTCGATATGGATAGCGGGGGCGCGGTGGACGGGGTCCTTGCGGCGGGCCGCGCGGTATTGGCGCAGGCCAACCCCGAAACCCGAATTATTCCGGGCCACGGTCCGGTGGCTTCGCCGAGCGATCTGGAAACCTATCTCCGGATGATCGAGGAAACCCGGGCGGCGGTCGCGGCGGGGATCGACGCGGGCCACAGTCTGGAGGAGCTCCAGGCGGCGGGCGCGGGCGACGAATGGGCGACATGGGGCGACGGATTCATTTCCACCGACCGCTGGATCGCTACTTTGCACCGCGACCTCACCGAATAAAAGGCGCTGCCATGACCGATCCTGCTCCCGCCCGCCCGGAAATCGTGCTCATCGCCGCCGTGGCCGAGACGAACCGCGTCATCGGCGTGGAGAATCGGTTGCCCTGGCGCCTTCCCGAGGACCTGAAGCGATTCAAGCGCTTGACCACGGGCTTCCCCATGATCATGGGCCGCCGCACCTTCGAATCGCTGGTGGAGGAGTTCGGCGGGCCGCTGCCCGACCGCCGCTTGCTGATCGTTACGTCGCAGGGGCGGATGGCAGGGTATCCCGATATGGAGACGTTCGCCAACCCGGAGGCGGCGCTGGCCGCTGCGCAGGGGGCGTCCCGCGTTTTCATTGGCGGCGGCGCCGCCCTCTACGAACAATTCCTCGAACGGGCGGATCGATGGGAACTGACCCTGGTGGCGGGCGATTATTCGGGAGACACCTTTTTTCCCCCATACGAACACCTGATCGGCGGCGCGTTCGAGCAGACTGCGGAAGCCCGCCGCGACGGGTTTCGTTTCGTAACTTTTGGGCGTATCGATCCTCTGCAAGAATAACCAACCTTATTCCAAAGCCATGCCGGATTGGGAATCCATGTTCGACGACGAGCCAGATGCGGACGACGACGAGGCTGCCTGGGACGATGGAGACGAAGCGGAAGATCTGGACGACGCGGATGAATACGACGAGGAGGACGATGCCCCCGATTGCCCGGATTGCGGTTCGGGGATGGTGCGCCGCACGGCCCGCACGGGTCGCAACGCAGGCAACGATTTTTGGGGTTGCTCCGATTATCCAGAATGCAGAGGTACGCGAGACATTGCATCTGCGACGGAGAATGGCGAGAGCGCATACGACGCCGACGAATACGATGTAGACGACGACGCGCCCGATTGTCCTGATTGCGGTTCGGGAATGATTCGCCGCACGGCCCGCACGGGTCGCAACGCAGGCAACGATTTTTGGGGTTGCTCCGATTATCCTGAATGCACAGGCACTCGGGACATTGCATCTACCTCGGAGAAGGCGGCCGATACGCCCGATTGCCCGGATTGCGGTTCGGGAATGGTTCGCCGCACGGCCCAAAAAGGTCCTAATGCAGGCAACGATTTTTGGGGCTGTTCCGATTACCCGGAATGCCGGGGCACAAGAGAGATTGCATCTGCGCCAGAGGACGAAAAGAGCGCATACGATGCGGACGAGGAGAACGAATACGACGTAGACGACGATCTGCCTTTCTGAAATTCAGATACGAATAAATGAAGACGCCGAGACATACCCCGATGAGCGAACACAAAATTTAAACTGACCCGTCCGCCGGATATGCTTCATCAGACGCCCAAATCCCGGAAGAGCGCCTCCGGCGTTTCGAAACTACAGAGGGCTTCCGGGTTTTCGGCCTCCCTGATCGCCTCCAGCGTATCCTCATTGGGAACCTTGGGCAATTCGACCGAAAAAGGCAGGCCCTGGCGCAGTTCAACCTGTTTGTAGAACAACATGATGGCCTGGGACGTCGTGAGACCAAGTCGTTCGAAGACGCGCACGGCATTTTCCTTGGTGGCCTCGTCGATTCGGGCGGACACCGTGGTCGTTTTGGAAATAGCGTCAGTGGGCGGCATGGCGTTTCCTGAAGGCTGATGGCTTCGTCGATTCGAAGGAACGCATTCGGAGACCTGATCGTAATGCAACATACGAATAATGCATATACAATGGAAGCCCCATTGTGTGCAAAACCGCACGAAAAAACCCGCCACAACCCGCCTCTCCCAGAGGGAAACTTTAAAAAGTAAGGCGCGAAAATTCGGCGCCTAAATATTTTAGGGTGCCCGGCAGGCCGGCACTTGTCCGCCGCGCGAGAACGAGGGTACGCTTCCCAAAACCACGCTTCCCGCCCAGCGCGTCCAGGGCGAGAACCCCGCTTCCCAAAGAACTTCCTACTTGAGCAGCACCATGGTCTTTGCGGCGGTTTGCGCTTCGGTGCGCAGGACGTAGATGTACGTGCCGCTGGCGAGGTCCGATGCGTCGAACGGAACGCGATAGCGGGCCGCCGGCCGCACGCCGTCCACCAGCGTCCGCACCTTCTGCCCCAGCAGGTCGTAGACCGTAAGCGTGACGCGCTGCGTTTCGTCCAGCGCGAACGCAATGGTCGTCGCGGGGTTGAACGGGTTCGGATAGTTTTGCTCCAGCGCGAAGGCGGTGGGTATCTCCTCTTCCTTGCGTTCCTCCTCTTCGACGGATATGATGGTCGTAGCGTCTACCACCGTTACATGGACGACCGGCCCCGCGGCCACGTTCGGGTAGCCCGCCACCGTATGCGTGATCGTCACCCTATCGTCTTCCACATTCGCATCGTTCACCGGCGTTACCGTAACGGTTTGCGGCGTCTGCCAGTTGGCATTGTCGAACGCGAGCGCGCCCGATACCGTCGCCGCCTGTTCGTTGCTTGAGGATGGGGTAACGGTTACCGGGCCGCCCGGATCGGTCCGCAGCGCCAGCGTGTAGCTTGCCGCCTCGCCGCCTTCCCTAATCGACAGCGTCAGCGTACTTGCCATTACGCCCGGCGCCTCGTTGTCCGCCACCGACGCCTGCACCTCAGGCCCCTGCGTCAGGTCGCCGTAGCCCGCCACCGCATGCGTGATCGTTACCGACTCGTCGTCCATGTCCGCATCGTCCACGGGGGTCACCGTCACGGTTTGCGGTTCTTCCCAGTTGGCGCTGTCGAACGTCAGGGCGCCCGAAACAGCAACCGCCTGTGCGTCGCTTGAGGACGGCGTAACGGTAACTGCGCCGTCCGGCTGGTTGTCCAGCGCCAGCGTATAGCTGCCCGCCTCGCCGCCTTCTTGCAGGGCAAGGGACAGCGACGGCAAATTCGTCGAAATGCTCCCCGCGTCGTTGTCCGCAATGACAAGCGAATACGCAGGCGGATTCCCCACCGTATAGCCTGGGCCGCCCTGAAGCGTCAGCACGACCGTCTCGCTGCCTTCCGTCACGCCGTCCTCCGCAATGGAAATCGTCGCCGTTGCCCCCGCCGAGCCGGAAGACACCGTAGCCGACCCGGCGTTGGCGATGCTAAAGTCCGCCCCGCTGCTTGCCGTGCCGCCTACGGAGTAGCTGAGCGTAAGGTCCGTCGGCGCCGCGCGATCAAGATTGATTCGTACGTTAACTATTCCCGTTCCTTCGCTCGCGCTGGCCGAAGAAGCAGCGAAGGAGGCCGCCGGGGGCGGCTCGTCGTCGTCCGCGATCGTCGCCGTGACGTTCGGGCCGGCCGACGGTACGCCGGGATAGCCCGCCACGAGGTGCGCGATCGTCACCGTCTCGTTGTCCGTGTCCGTATCGTTTCGCGGCGTCGCTGTGACGGTTTGCGGGTCCCCCCAGTTCGAACTGTTGAACGTAAGCGCGCCAGAGACGGTCAGCGCCCCCGTGTCGCCCGACTGCGGCGTAATCGTTACCGTAGCCTCCGGGTCCGTGTTCAGGGTGACCTCGTAACTGCCGGCAGCCCCGCCCTCCGTAAGTTGCAGCGTCAGGACGCTTGTTTGCACCCCTGCATCCGGGGATATTTCGTCGTCGTTCACCCCCACGGTCACCGTCGGCCCTTGCGTCAGGTTGCCGTAGCCCGACACCGTATGCGTAATCGTTGCGATCTCGTCGTCCGCGTCGTCGTCGTCCACGGGCGTTACCGTGACGGTTTGCGGCGTCTGCCAGTTCACAAAATTAAACGCGAGCGGGCCCGAGACGGTCGCCGCCGCCGCGTTGTCCGATTGCGGCGTAACGGTAACCGGCCCGTCCGGGTTCGTGGCGAGGCGTATCGAGTACCCCCCATCCTCGCCGCCCTCGTGCACCGTGAGCGATCCTTTTGACAAGACAAGCGCCGCCGCGTCGTTGTCCGTAATCGTCACCGTATGCTGATGCATGCTTCCCAGCGTGTAGCCCACGCCGGGCTGAAGCGTCAGAATCACCGTTTCGCCCGCCTCCGTCACATTGTCTTCCACGATGCCGATAGAAAGGGTCGCGGCGGTCGCGCCCGCAGACACAGACAGCGTTCCCGTATTGCTCGTTACCCCCGCGATACTGTAGTCCAGGTGCCGCGTCGCCGTGCCGGAAAGCATATAGTTCAGCGTAATGCCCGCCGGCGGCGCAGGATCGAGATTGATTGTTACGTCGAACGCGCCGGCCGCCTCGCCCGAGTTCGACGCCGACGAAGCGAAGGACGCCTCCGCCGTGTCGTTGTCCGTGATCGTGAGCGTATACACGCTATCGCTGCCTACCTCGTAGTCCGCGCCGTCCTTAAGCGTCAGGACGACCGTTTCGGAGGATTCCCATGCGATGTCGTCCAGGACGCCGATAGAAATGGTTGCGGCGGTCGCGCCCGCAGACACGGACAGCGTTCCCGTACTGCTTGTCACC
Organism: Rhodothermales bacterium; assembly: GCA_022825385.1. GTDB lineage: Bacteria > Bacteroidota > Rhodothermia > Rhodothermales > VXPQ01 > VXPQ01. Next base: position 30,409 of record JAJDWX010000010.1, on the reverse strand, counting down.
CCCGCGATACCGTAGTCCGCGCCCCGCGTCGCCGACCCGGCGATAGCGTAGCGCAGGGTAATGTCCGCTGGCGGCGCGGGCGAGAGGCTCACCGTCGCGTCCACCGTCGCGTTTGCCTCTCCTTCGGTTGCGGACGTCAAGGCAAAGGTTGCCGCCGGCTCGTCGTCGTCCGTGATCGCGATCCACCCCGTGCCGAGATTGTGTCCCTGGACGCCTCCGTCCATGTCCGTCGCCGTAAGGATGGGCGCCGGGCCCGAAGACGCCGTCGGTATCGATACGGTCACCCTGGAGTCCATGGCGTCTGCGTCGTCCGCCGCGGTCAGCAAAACGACCGCGTCGTTGCCGGCGCCGGAGAAAGTCAGCTCGCCGGTCATCTCGTTGAGTTCGATTTCCGACTCGGTTGCAGAACCCTTCGACAGGTTGAAGTCCACTCCGAGCGCGCCGCCCCCGAAGAGCAGCGGGACCACAAGAACCTCGGGCGCATAGAGCCGCCGATTCAGGACCAGTTCGATCCGGGCCGTCGCCGACGGGTCGCCCTCCGTAGCGGTCGTGTCCGGTAAGACAAGGTTCACCCACGACGCTTCGTTGTCCATGATCCGGATGTCTACATGATCCGTACCCACCACGTAATCGGAGGGCGGCGAAGCGAGCGCAAGCCGCAGCGTCTTCGACGGCATGTCGTTGGTGTTGTCCACGGCGGTCAGCGTGACCGAGCCGCTTGTTGCGCCGTCGGCGACCGAGATCGTGCCCGCAGGCGAGCCCGAAAGCGTATAGTCCGACGCCGAAGCCGTCGAATGCGCCCCCGCGCGCTGCAAGGGAATGTCAAGGCCGCTGCCGGATCGCGCTTCGCCCAACGTCGCCGTCACCGTCAGCGTACCTCCCTCCGTAACCTCTCCGGCGTCGCTCACCGACAGGTCCAGCGACGGAAAGTCGTCGGTCAGGATCGTGTAGGTAACCGAGGAATTCGTAGGGGAAATGATGAGATTTTGCGGCGTGAGCTCCCTGGTCTGTCGCCCTCTGCTGTCTGTGACGCGGTGCAGCGTTAGCGTCAGCGTCTCGTCGTCTTCGATGTCCGTATCGCTGCGAACCCGAATCGAAAAAGGGTCCAGTTCGGTGGTTGCGTGGATGCCGTCCGTCGTGCAGCCACTGTGAAACGCTATTCTGTCGCCGTACCGGTCGACAATATGGTAATCCCATGCTATGCCCGTCCTAAAGCCATACGTGGCGTCGCCAGTCAGACAGATGTCGATATTAAATCGCGACCTGTCGGGCGGATCGGGGGCCACGCTGAGTTCGATTACGCCGCGGTCCTCGTGTCCCGCGCTGCCCTCCAGCGAATCCGCCGCCGTGCTTGTGAGCGACACGATGTACGTCGTGGGGTCGTCGTCGTCAATTATGACCTGGCCTGTGCCGCTGCCGCTTGCTCCGCCGTCAAGGCCCGTCGCCGAAAGGCTCGGCGTACCCGAGTCCGTCGCCGGAATGGACACGGTAACGGTCTCGTCCACGCCCAGGTTGTCGTCAAGCGCCGTCAGCGTAACGTCCGCCGTCGCCGCGCTGGGCCCGGTGAAGGTGACCGTACTCGACGAGAACGTTACGCCGGTGGGCGAGCCGGAAAGCGCCAGGCTGAAGTTCGTGCCCACGTCGCCCCCCGCGAACTGGAGCGGGACGTCGAGTACCTCGTTTGCAATAAGCGCGCGGCCCAGCGTGAGCCGGATCGTCCCCGTGTCCGTCATGTCCCCCTCGTCCGCCGTGCCGTCCGTCACCGAGAGCGTTACGGGCGTCGGGTCGTTGTCCGTGATTGAAATAAGCACGGAGTCCGCCATGTCCTTCCCTTGCCAGCCGGTTGGCAACGTACCCAGCTCGATCACCACTTCTTCGCCGAGTTCGTCGCCGTCGCCCAGCGTTGCGGAAAAGGCGGTCGTACCGGTCGTGGCGCCGTTTGGGATGGAGATGGCGGAAGCCACTGTATAGTCCGCCGCCTGCGCCGTCGTTTCCGCCGCGCGCGTCTGGATTGGTATGCTCACCGCCGCGCCGGTGTCGTTCTGCTGGGAGGCGGTCGCCGTGATCGTAACGGAACCCCCTTCCGTTACGGCCCCGCTCGCGCTTACCGAAAGGCTTACGTCCACGGGCACCACCCCTACCTCAAAGACAGGCGAAAGGCCGTATAGCTCGTATTGCGTTGTTTTAGGTGCCTGGCCGTGATTCAAGGGTCCCCTCGTAATACTATTTAGCTCGCCATAGGTTGTACTTGACGTGAGCGAACTACCACCGAGAGGACTTGCACTCTTCGTTCCGTCGTGGTGTGTCCCCGTCCATATTTTGAGCGTAAACAATGCGGTATTGCCAAATTTCTGTCCGGATTCCTTCCTGGCATTACTGTTATTATCCCACCCGCCATCGTAGAAATTCGCGTAGTCGGCGGCTACCCTGGCCCCGTTCCCGATGTTGGTCTTCAGCCAGTAGATCGGTACGCCCGGATTCATCGTCGTATGCGTCGTCCCGGTATGGTCTCTTGCGTCTACCGTCTCGGTGGAGCCAACGACCTTGAATTGCGAACTGTATGGCCGGATTGCGTTATGCCCGGCCGCCACCCTGTTCTGCACAAATGTGTCGTAGTCCGCAATATTCGACGAACTTGCGTCGCGTTTGGTGGACGTGACGAAAAGGAGCCGGAACTGATCGCCATTCGTAAATGCCGAAGGAGTGAAAACCCAGGATTCGGGAACGATAACAGGGTCCTGCGCGGCGGCGGAGCGCGCAAAACCGCTCAGGACCGCTACGCCCAGCAGCGCCGCGGCAAGGAGGCGAGGAATACCGCCCTGCCGCCAACCGGCCCGGTTCCGAAAGCGTCCGCGCCTGCCGCCCGCAACGTTCCTTCTACCATGTGCGAGGGGGGGGGGTACTCGAAAATAATCATGCATTACGTCGAGAAGGAATGGCAAGTCCAACTTGGCGCCCGCGGGGTTGTCGTCCGCTCCTGTTTGGCGCCGCGCAACGGATATCAGGTATAATTTCGCGAATACCCGCGTAGTTCTTTAGGAAAAAACGGGAGTCAGCCTAATTAAACGCCCGACAACGCCGCAGAGTCCCCGCCCGACTCGTTTTTCATAAAAAATTCATTTTTCCCGCTCCGCTACTCGTCCGTAACGCAGCCAAGGCTGGCGGGGCGGACGCACTTGATATACTTGTAGAGGGTGCCTCGCGCGGCTTTGAAGGGCGGCGCAGACCAGTTCGCTTTGCGGCGGGCCCGTTCTTCCTCGCCGACCGCCATGTCGATCGCGCGCCGCTCGGCGTCAATGGTTACGACGTCCCCGTCCTCTACGAAGGCGATGGGGCCGCCTTCCTGCGCTTCGGGGCATACATGCCCTATGATGAATCCGTGCGATCCGCCGCTGAAGCGCCCGTCGGTAAGCAGCGCCACATCCTTGCCGAGGCCCGCGCCCATGATGGCGGACGTGGGGGTGAGCATTTCCGGCATGCCGGGGCCGCCTTTCGGGCCTTCGTACCGGATGATGACGACGTCGCCCTTCTGGATCCGGCCCGCCTTTAGTCCGTCGAGCATATCCTCTTCGGCGTCGAACACCCGGGCCGGTCCCTTGAAATACGTGCCTTCCTTGCCGGTTATCTTGGCTACGGCGCCTTGCGGCGCGAGATTGCCGTAGAGAATGGTCAGGTGCCCCGTTTTCTTCAGGGGCTTTTCGAGCGGATGGATCAGGTCCTGGCCCTCGGCAAGCGCCGGCAAGGGTTCGAGGTTCTCCGCAAGCGTTTTGCCGGTCGCCGTGATGCAGGAGCCGTCGAGATAGCCTGCGCCGAGCAGGTATTTCATGACGGCGGGCGTCCCCCCGATCTCGTGCAGGTCCGCCATGACGTATCGGCCGCTTGGTTTCAGGTCCGCAAGGTAGGGCGTCCGGTCGCTCGCCCGCTGAAAATCGTCCATGGACAGGTCGATCTCTGCGGCGCGGGCCATCGCAATGAGGTGCAGGACGGCATTCGTCGAGCCGCCCAGCGCCATCACGACCGTCATGGCGTTTTCGAACGCTTGCCGCGTCATAATGTCGCGGGGCTTGAGGTCCAGCCGGAGCAGTTCGCCTACGGCTTCGCCCGCCCGTCGGCATTCGTCCATTTTCTGGTCGTACACGGCGGGCGTGGAGGACGAGTAGGGCAGCGACAGGCCCAGCGCCTCGATGGCGCACCCCATCGTGTTCGCGGTGTACATGCCCCCGCAGGCGCCTGCGCCGGGGCAGGAGCGCCGTACGATGGTTTTGCGCTCCTCGTCTGTGATGGTCCCGGCAAGGTATTCGCCGTAGGACTGCGCGGCGGAGATGATGTCCCGCTTTTGCTCGCCGCCCCGGAGGCGCGTGCGTCCGGGCAGAATCGTCCCGCCGTAGACTACGATGCCCGGTCGGTTGAGGCGGGCCAGCGCCATGACGCAGCCGGGCATGTTCTTGTCGCACCCCGGAATGGCGACGACCGCGTCGTACCACTGGGCCCGCACCACCGTTTCGATCGAGTCGGCAATAAGGTCGCGGGACTGGAGCGAGTAACTCATGCCCTCGGTGCCCATGCTGATGCCGTCGGAAACGCCGATGGTGTTGAATCGCAGGCCGACCAGCCCGGACGCGGCGACTGCCTCGCGCACGGCGGCGGCCAGTTTGTCGAGGTGCATATTGCACGGATTGCCCTCCCACCAGTTGGACACGATGCCGACCTGCGGCTTGTTCATGTCCTCCTCCGTGAGTCCGGCGGCGTACAGCATGGCCTGGGAGATGCCCCGCGTAAGCGGCTGGGTGATCAGGCGGCTGTACTGGTTCGTTGCGCGGGGCGGTTGGTCGGGCATGGCGGGCGCAGGTTTTGTGCGCAGGGGGTTAACGGGGCGTTAGGCGCGCGGGGAGCTATGGCGGAACAGGGCGCCGGCGCGGGGTCGGGCCGCCGCGTCTCCTTGCTTGTGCGCAAAGACGCTGCTGCGAGGAGGCGCGGAACACCGCGTTCCGGTAAACGGTTGACGAGGGGAACGGATCCGATTACCCTTCCCTCTCTCTCCCGACTGCGCAGCATGACGATTTGATACGTGCTCCGGCAACTTCCTGCCGATTTTTAACTTTTCGTATCAAGATATCTTCGCGATGCTTGCCATCCGCAAGTCGGTTACGCTACTTGGCCTGGTCGCCGCGCTGCTGGCGTGCGGTGTGCGCGCGTCGGCCCAGAGCGTCATTACGCTGGCCCAGTTGTCGCTACAAGCATGTGGCGGAAGGCTCAGCCGTTCGGCGGTCCGGCGCATCCAGTTTTTCCAGCCGTTCGGCCAGCCAAACCTTGATGAGCGATTGCCGCTAATGGTTGCAAATATAAATAATTTCTACGCTTCGCTATCTTTTCCCTCCTGCAACTGCCCCCGGATTTTCTTCAGGGTGGAGAACGCGCCGAAGACCACCATGCCGCCGATGAAGAGGTACACCCAGACGGGAATGTCTCGCCCGACGACGATCAGGTACAGGTAGGCCGAGACGAAGAAGAACGAGGCGGACAGCAGGGGGGCGACGATCGACCGGCGCCGCCGCAAATTCCGCACGAGCCAGGCGATGGACAGGGTAAAGAAGGGAATGGCCCCTACGTAGATCGACCCGAAGACGATGGGGTTGACTCCGTAGCGTGCTCCCAGCCCCATAAACCAGTCGATGAATGCTTCCACGGAGTTTACTGAGATGGTTCGAAAAACAGGAGCGTCCCTTACGTGCGCCGCCGCGTTTGGTTCAGGCCCGCCTCTTCAATGCCCGGCTTTTCCACAGGTAGTAGATGACCGGGATGACGACCAGCGTCAGGATCGTGGACGAAACCATTCCCCCGACCATCGGCGCCGCGATGCGTTTCATTACTTGCGAGCCTGCGCCGTGCCCCCATAAAATGGGCAAAAGACCCGCCATGATGGCCATGACGGTCATCATTTTGGGGCGCACCCGATCCACGGCGCCCGCAACGACGGCTTCGTACAGCTCCTTCAGCGAAGTCATTTGTCCGCGCGCCCGCCTCTCCTTCCAGGCCTGATCGAGATAGATCAGCATGATTACGCCGGTTTCGGCTGCGACCCCCGCCAGCGCAATGAAGCCGACCCCAACGGCTACGCTGAGGTTATAGTCGAACAGATACAAGAGCCAGACGCCGCCAACGAGCGAAAACGGCAACGACAACATCACGATAAGGCTTTCGGTGATGTTCCTGAAGTTCAGGTAGAGCAGCAGGAAAATGATTGCGAGCGTCAGCGGAATCACGATCTGCAGGCGCTGCCGGGCCCGTTCCATGTATTCGTATTGCCCGCTCCAGACCATGCTGTATCCCTCCGGCAGGTCCACCTGCTCATGCACGACGGCGCGGGCGTTCTGCACGTAGGCGCCCACGTCGATGTCGCGGATGTCCACGTAAATCCAGGAGGTCGTGCGCGCGTTTTCGCTTTTAATGACCGGCGGTCCGTTGACGATGCTGAAATCAGCCACATAACTCAGTGGAATCTGCGCTCCCGCAGGAGTAGGAATCAGTACCCGCCGGAGCGCCGGCAGGTTATCGCGCAGTTCGCGGCTGTACCGAACGTTGACCGGGTACCGTTCCAGGCCCTCGACCGTCTGTGTGACATTCATTCCGCCGATGGCGGACATGATCACATCCTGTACGTCGCCCACCGTCAGGCCGTACCGGGCGGCTTCTTCGCGGTTTATGCGATAGTCGATAAAATTGCCGCCGACGGTTTTGTCCGGGAAGGCGCTCAACGTGCCCGGCACGGTCTGCAGGAGGGCCGCGATGCGTTGCCCCAGGTCGGAAAGGATATTCAGGTCGGGCCCCATCAGTTTGACGCCGACGGGCGTCTTGATGCCTGTCGAGAGCATATCGATGCGCGTTTTGATGGGCATGGTCCAGGCGTTGGTGAGGCCCGGGAAGTCGATCGCGGCATCCAGTTCGCGGACGAGCCGGTCCATGGTCATGCCTTCCCGCCATGCGCTTTCCGGCTTCAGGGTGATCGTGGTTTCTATCATGGACAGCGGCGCCGGGTCCGTGGCTGTTTCGGCGCGGCCCGCCTTGCCGAAAGCATGGTCTACCTCCGGAAAGGTCTTGACGATCTTGTTGGTTTGCTGCAAGAGTTCCCTTGCCTTGGCAATGCTGACGCCCGGATCGGTGGTGGGCATGTAGAGCAGATCGCCCTCGTTCAAAGGCGGCATGAATTCGGAACCCAGTTTGCCGAGGGGATACGCCGTTGCTCCCAGCGCCGCTATCGCAGCGGCAATGGTTATCCATTTGAACCGGAGCGCGGCGTGAATTACCGGGCGATACAGGGCAATCAGAAACCGATTGACAGGGTTCTTCTTCTCTGGCAGGATTTTGCCGCGTATGAAGTAGCCCATCAGCGCCGGCACGACCGTAATGGCCAGCAGCGCCGAAGCCGCCATGGCGTAGGTTTTCGTGAAAGCCAGCGGCTTGAAGAGCCGGCCCTCCTGCGCCTGAAGGGTGAATACGGGCAGAAAAGAGAGCGTGATAATCAGCAGCGAATAGAACAACGCCGGCCCGACCTCTTTGGACGCATCGATAATGATGCGCCAGCGGTCTTTCTTCCCGGCGTCGCGCTCCATGTGTTTGTGGGCGTTTTCGATCATCACGATCGCTGCGTCGACCATCGCGCCGATGGCGATGGCGATGCCGCTGAGCGACATGATGTTGGCGTTGAGGCCTTGGTAATACATGATCAGGAACGCGATCAGAATGCCCATCGGAAGGGTGAAGATCGCCACCAGGGCGCTGCGGACGTGCAGAAGGAACAGCATGGTCACCAGCGCAACGATGAGGCTTTCTTCGAGCAGCTTCCCTTGCAGGTTGTCGATAGCGCGCTTGATGAGGCTGCTGCGGTCGTAGACGGCCTGGACGGTTACGCCTTCCGGCAGTCCCGCCTTCAGTTCTTCCAGTTTCGCTTTGACGGCGTCGATCGTTTCGAGGGCGTTTTCGCCATAGCGCATGACCACGATTCCCCCGACGGTTTCGCCTTCGCCATCCAGATCCGCCAGCCCGCGGCGCAATTCGGGCCCCAGGTGCACATGGGCGATGTTCCGAATCAGAATGGGGGTGCCGTTTTCGTCCACGCCCACGGGTGCGTTCTCTATGTCCTCTACGGACTGGATATATCCCAGCCCCCGCACCATAAACTCGGTTTCCCCCATCTCGACCAGTCTGCCGCCCACATCGTTGTTGCTGCGTTGCAGGGCTTCGCGCACTTTCGAAAGCGGGACGTCGTAGGCCAGCAGCTTGTTGGGATCGACCTCGACCTGATACTGCTTGACGTAGCCGCCGATGGAGGCCACTTCGGCCACGCCAGGCACGCTCATCAGCTCGTAGCGCAGAAACCAGTCCTGGATGGAGCGCAGTTGCTGAAGGTCGTACCGGTCCCCGCCGTCGAGCGCATATTCGAAGACCCAGCCTACGCCGGTGGCGTCCGGCCCCAGCGTGGGCGCGACGCCTTCTGGAAGCCGTCCTGCCACATAGTTGAGATATTCCAGAACCCGGCTGCGCGCCCAATACATGTCCGTGCCGTCTTCGAATATGAGGTAGACGAACGAGTAGCCGAAGAACGAATAGCCCCGCACGGCTTTCGCGAAGGGTACGCCCAGCATGGCCGTCGTGAGCGGATACGTCACCTGGTCTTCGACGACCTGCGGAGCCTGGCCCGGATACTCGGTGAAAACGATCACCTGCACGTCGCTCAGGTCGGGGATGGCGTCTACGGGCGTACGGAACATCGCGTAGGCGCCCGCCAGCCCGATCAGGATCGTGAAGACAATCACCAGCAGGCGGTTATTGACCGAAGCCTCTATGATCTTTTCCAACATGATTTTCTCTGAAAAAAGTCGGGAAATGCCCTAAGGCGCGCGAGGAAGGATGTACCGGCTCAATGATGATGATGCATTTGCGCGTCGGATTCTCCAGACGCCGCAGGCGCCATTTCCGGCATGGCTTCCGTCTCTTCGCCGGCAGGCTGCGCGTTGGACGGCGTCCGCTCCTGCAACATGTTCCGGATGGCCTCCTGCAGGCGGCTTTCGCTGTCCAGCATGAACTGGGCCGAGGTGACGATCTCTTCGTCGCCCGACAGGCCGTCGAGCACCCGCACCAGGCTGTTTCCCGGCCCGCCTTCCTCGCCGATCCGGATTTCGCGCGGCTCGAATCGGCCTTCTCCATGGGCCACGAAAACGAGCGTGCGCGCGCCGGAGCGAATGACGGCTTCGGAGGGTACGACCAGCGCGTCGGGTATGACCTTGCCCTGGAGCTGGATATTGGCGTACATCCCGGGCTTGAGGTCCAGATCCGGATTGGAAAAGATCAGGCGCACATGCACGTCGCGGGCCTTCTCGCGCAAATAGGGGTAGATATAGGAAACCTGTCCCGCATACGTCTTGCCCGGCAAGTAAGACAGTTCCATTTCGACGGGTTGCCCCTCGCTGATCCACGGCGCCTCGTTGTCGTAGAAGCTGGCGTGCACCCACACGGTCCGCAGGTCGGCGATTTCGAAGAGGTCCATGCCGGCTTCGATATGGGCGCCTTCTATGGCGTCTCTTTTCACGACGACGCCCGTGGCCGGGGCTTCGAGCAGGGTGGTCTTGTTCACTTCGCCGGTTTGCTCCAGACGTTCGATTTCCGAGGCGGGGATGTCCCAGTATTCAAGTCGGGTGCGCGCCGAGGCGAGGAGTTTCGCGGCGTCTTGCCGGACCGAAGGGACGCTGCTTTCGGCCAGCATCCGGTGGTTTTCGAGCGCCAGCAGGTATTCCTGCTGCGTAGCGACCAGTTCCGGCGAATAAATTTCCATCAGCGGGTCCCCCTGCCGGACCTGGTCCCCGATGAAGTTGACGTAAAGCCTTTCGATCCAGCCGGAGATCTTGGCGTTGACCAGATAGAGCCGCTCCTCGTCGTACTGGACTTCGCCGACGGCGCGGATCATGCGGGAAAAATCCATCCGACGGACGCGCTCGGTGCGTACGCCCATGTTCTGCACCGTCGCCGGGTCGATGGACACGGCGCTCCCCGGCTCCGCGCTGTCTGCGTCCTCGTAAACGGGAACGAGGTCCATGCCCATGGCCGATTTGCCGGGCTGATCGTAGATTTCCTCCGGGTTCATGGGGGCTTGCCAGTAGAGGATTTTGCGTTCCCCTTCGTCGGCGGACGCCTTATTCCCGGCTATGGTTGCCGTTCCGTCTGTGGCGATGCGCCCCAGGAAAAAACCACCGGCGGCGGCAAGCGCTGCAAGCAGCAGCGGAATTCCGAGCCATTTGGCGAATCGTTGCGTGTTCATGGCGTTCAGGGTCTGGGTGGACGCCGGCAGGGCGTCTAAAGCGTGTCAAGGTCTGCAAGCGAGCGGATACCCAGCGCTCTTTCGAGGGCGGCGGTCGTCTTCAGGTAGCGGGCGAACGTGTCTTCGTAGCCCGTTTCCAACGAAAAAAGCATGCGCTCGGCGTCCAGGAGGTCCAGAAAATCGGTGCGGCCTGTCGTATAGGCGCTGAGCGTAGCCTGAAGCGTGGTTTCGGCCTGGGGGATAAGGGCTTCCCGATACAAGGCAAGTTGCCGGGCCTCTCCGCGCAGCCGGCTTGCAAGATCCGCGATCTGCGTCCGGAACGAGGTTTCGAGCGCTTCTCGCCGCGTCTCCGCCTGGATGCGGCGTACGCGGGTTTCCTCCAGCCGAGCCCGTCGCCCCCCGCGTTGAACAGGCACTTTGATGGTGGCGCCGATTGCGACGGCGTCCCGTCCCGTAGCCGTCGGCGGCGCGTCGGCGCGGCCTATGTCGAAATACGTCAGGCTCAGGCCGAAGTCGGGCATGAACGCCTTGCGGGCCAGGGCGATGCGGGCGTCGGCGCGGCGCGTTGCCGCGTCAAGGGCGCGGGTTTCCGGTCGTTCCCGCAGGGCGATGGCTAACAGCGCGGCTTCGTCAAGGGGGAGCGCCGCCGGCGCCTCGATCCGGATGTCCGCTGTAAAAGCGCCGGATGCGGGCCGGTTTAGCAAGCGCGTCAGGGTTTCGGTGGCCGTCCGGCGACGTTCTGCCAGTTCAAGCCGCTCGCGCACGAGGGCGTTCTTTTCCAGTTGCGCTTTCAGAATGGCTTGTTGCATGCCGGCGCCTACTTCGTATTGCGCGGCGGCGGCCTCTTCAAAATTTTCCAGTCTGCCCTGAAAAGCGAGGATGAGCTTTTCCTGTCGCTGAATCCGATAGAGTTCGTAGTACGCCTGCTTGGCCTCGAAGAGCAGGTCTTCTTCGAACGCATCTGCTTCAAAACCTGCGACTTCGGCGTTCAGGTCGGCGATGGCGCCCTGAAGTCGGCGCTTGCCCGGGTACGGCGCCATCTGCTCGATGCGCCATTGGCTGCGCTGCGCGCCGCGCGCCGTCAGGAGCGAATACGGTTGGTATCCGACCGACACGGCAGGGTCTGGAAAGGCGGACGCCTGACGGCTTCGGGTAGCCAGGGCCTCTGCCTCCAGTCGGGATACGCGCAGGGACGGATTGCCGGCCCGTATCTCTGTCAGGAGATTGTCAAGGCTCAGCAGCGTATCGACCGGCGCAAACGGTCGATGCCTTGCATGGGCCATCGCCGGGAGCAAAAGCAGGGCGATGAACAGGGCGCGGACTGCGCCAATGGATTGAATCGGCTTCATATAATTCCTGACCTGTTGGGACTTCCTGTTGCAAACGCGAGGGGCGCGGGCGAGCCGGGCCCCGGGAAATAGCGGAAAGCAACAAGCCTTTCAGATCAGGAACGTAGCGAGCAGGGCCTGCCTGTCGATGCGGGGAGAGCCGGTACAGCGTGGCGGGGCGGAAAGGCGCGCGGGCGCTGATACCTTGTCTGGCGCTTCGTATCGGGCAGGGGGAAGGAGCGCAAGGAAAAGATTGCCTGCATCCCGCCATCCGCTTCTCGAAAGAAGCGTTACGGCTTCGCCGGCCGCAGCCGATTCGAATGCGCAGCATGGCCGGGCGTCCAAAGAAGAAGGTACTGCGCCTTCATGCGTCGATTCCGCTTCGTGCGAGCAAGGAGGAGGCGGCGCCTCGGCGGGCCCATGAGAATGCGTGTTTTCGTGGTGGCAGTCGTGGGTTCCATGCAGGTCGTTTTGCCCGTTTTGTCCCATGGCGCAGGTTGTTTGCGCCAAAGGGGCCCCCGCGCCGAACAGCAAGCTCAGGCCGAGCAGCGTGGCGACCGTCCTGTGCGTTTTCCTGTATGTTCTCCGTGCAGCAAGCATGAAAGAGACCGCGCCGCAATGCGCGTTATCCGGTTGGCTGTTCGTTATATAATAAGGGCAAGGCGGGAAATGGTTTCCGGGAAAACGGGTGGGCGCTCATTGGGTTTGCTGTGCCGAACGGGCGCAACTTTCACCAGCACAAGATTCTCTCCCCAGTGGGTAGAGAATTGCGACAACAAGAGAATCTTTTCCCAGCGGGGAAAGAATTGGGCAATAGTCAAAAACAGTACCCAGTGGGTACTGAATTCGCCACTGTCTTCCATTCCGACCTGAGCTGGTCGCACTACCGCGCCCTGATGCGCGTTGACAACGCGAAAGCGCCGGAAATATAAAATGGTCGGGGTGGCGGGATTTGAACCCACGACCTCTTCGTCCCGAACGAAGCGCGCTACCGGGCTGCGCCACACCCCGAAAAACCGATTACCCCTCTTGAAAAATCTGAATCGGCGGCGAACGCGGCAAGGAAACCGCTTTACCCCTGCGTTGCGAAAAGTCCAAAAACCGCCGTTACAAATTATAACGCATGTTTTCCCCGAGGGTTTCCCGCCCTGGTTCTCGTTCCCGCCGCTCAGAAACGCAGCTTGGCTCCTATTTGCGCCCGCCGCGTGTCCCCGAGGCCGCTGCGAATCGTGCCGTCGAAGTTGAAGAGGAGCGAGCCCAGGGCGGCGTCAAGAAAATTGTCCGCATTCGTGACATTGAAAAAATCGACCATGACTTCGAGCCGGGCCCGGGTCCCGAATGCGCGCGCGAGCCGCGCGTCCCAGGTAAAGAAGGCGTTGTTCCGCCGCAGGGTGTTGCGCTGCAGGATCGCGCCGTCCGCGCAGACGCGGTCCGCCGGCGCGTCGGCGCGTTCCCCTCGCCGGTCGCACCGCTCGGAAACCGGCGAGGCCGAAAGATACCGGAAAATGTTGCTGAACGAAATCTTCCCCGGAAGCGCAAAGGCGAAATACCCGGCGAACCGATGGCGTCGGTCGCGGTCGGACCAGCCGTATTCCGGCGACAGATTGCGGGCGTCTGCGTACGTAAACGTGAACGGGTCGCGTTCGTTGTCGTCGTCGGAGCGGTCGAACGAAAGGGTGTAACTGGCTTCGAAATCCAGCAGGCCCCTCAGTGCGTCCCGTCCCCGCGCGCCCAGCGTGATTCCGTGGTACCGCGAGCGGGCCGTGCTTTCTACGGCGTACAGCGTAGCGAGCCCGCCGCCGTCCGGGTGCGTCCCCGCGCCGAAGGGCGATCCGAGCGCGGCGGCGTTCCGATCCACAAAGCGAAAAAGATGATCGGTGCGGGCATGCTGCCAGGACACGCTCGCCGCCAGGCCGGCGCCAAGCGCATGGTCTATCCCGGCGCTGAACGACCAGGTGCGCGGCAGTTCCAGATCGCGCCCGACGACATGGACGTCCGGCAGGAAGGGGACCGTATCGGACCCGTCGATCAAGGCGTCGACAGCGGGCACGGGGCCCAGCGCGGGCGAATCGGCGCTGCTTCGGAACAGAATCTGCTGGTACGCGCCGTTGGTGGAGCGCGGCGCCGCGAAGACCAGCCCCGGTATGCGCGCATAATACGATCCGGCGTTGGCGCGCGCCACCGTGGCGTTCTTTCCCCCGACATTCCAGGTCAATCCCAGGCGAGGCTGGAAATTGTCGAGGTCGTCGGGAATGGTCCCGTCTGAGGGAAACCGCGGATCGCTCAGATACGGCGCATAGAACGTATCCTCCGGCTTCACGAACACGTCCGGATGCCATACCCCTTCCCAGCGCAGCCCCAGATGCAGGATCAGGTCGGTTCCGATCGTCCAGGCGTCCTGTACGAACAGCGCCAGCTCGTGGGCCCGCAGGGTCTGGACCCCGAGGTTTTCGGGAGGCACGCCGGGGACCGTCGCCGATTGCAGATACAACAGCGCCGGGCCGGCGATCGACGTTCCTTCCGGGCAAATGCCCTCCGCGCTGCTGGAGCCGTCCGAACAGGTAACATACCGGTTCCCCTGTTCCACGAACCCGATGAACCCGTCCACCGAATCGAAAATGTACCGCCCGTTGGCGAAGCCGATAAATTGTTGCGTTACGGTGGTGCGGTTGTATTCTGCCCCGGTTTTGAAGAGGTGGTTGCCCGCCAGAAAGGAAACATTGTTGACGAGTTGCAGCCGCCCGTCTTTGCTGGGGTGCACCGGCAGGAAGTACGGCAGGCCGATCCGGAACCCGTCGGCGAAATCCATGCCGATGTCGGGAAAGGGGCGCCCGCCCATTTCGTCGAACTGGGGGGTGGGCGGCGGGTCGGCGTCCGGCAAAACAGGCCCCCGATAGCGGCGCGGGCGATGCTCCACGGCCCACTGGGCGCGGAATTCGTTAAACGCCGCATTGCCCAGCAAAGACCGCAAGCCGACATTGACGGCGTGCGAATAGTCCTGCTCGATCCCGTTCGCCGAGCGTCCCCAGGAATCCACGTCGAAGGTGCCGTTCGCCTGTTCGGACCAGGCGTAGTTGTATTTTATGGAAGCCTGGTTCTGCGTGTTCAGGTGGAAGTCCAGCTTGGCGGTCAGGGCGCGGGCGTCGTCGCTGCGGGAGATGGGTCCGAATTCGTTTTCGAAGCGCCCGGGCCACTGCGCGCGCAGGAAATTTTCCAGTTTTTCCAGTTCCGCCGGCCGCTGCACCGCCCGGTCTGTCTGCTTCGTTTCGGACGAAACCTGCTGATCGTAGGCGGCGAAGAAGAAGGCGCGGTCCCGTACGATGGGTCCGCCCAGCGTAAATCCGAACTGATTTCGTCCAAAGGATGGCTTGCCGCCTCCCCTTTCCGCGCGATATTCGGCGGCGACGGCGTCCCATTGCCCGAAATAGTGCGCCGATCCCTGGAAATCGTTGGTCCCGGAGCGCGTCACGACATGGATGAATCCGCCTGCGGAACGGCCGAATTCGGCGGGCGCCCCCTGGCTTACGACGACCATCTCTTCCACGGCGTCCTGATTGAAGGTAAACGCAGGCCGCTGCCCGCCGCGCTGTTCGCCGAAAAAGGGATTGTTGAAATCGGCGCCATCGACCATGAAATTGTTGAATATCCCCCGCTGTCCGGCGATGTTGAGCACGTCTCCGTCCGGCCCTTGTCCGATGGAGACGCCGGGAGTCAGCAGGGTCAGGTCGAGCAGGTTTCGGCCGTTGTTGGGCAAGGCGTCCACGATGTCCTCGGAAAGGCGCTGCGAGCGGGTCGCGTCTTCCGGATCGAGAAGCGGCGTTTCGGGGGCGGTTACCGTGATTTCTTCCAGGTCGATGACGGCAAAGGCAAGGTCGAGGACGAGCGTTTCGCCGGTATGCAGCGCCAGCCCTTCCCGGCGGATTTCGCCCAGGTTGGTTTCGGAGACGACCAGGATATTATATTCGCCGCGCGGCAGCAGCGCCCGCGCAAAGGCCCCCGTAGCCGAGGTTTCGACGATCGTGCGCAGGCCGGTGTCGAGGTGGTGGATAATGATCCCGGCGTCGGGCACGGGCTCGCCCGAAGCGCTGTATACGGTGCCCCGTATGATGCCGGTGGTGGCCGCCGACTGCGCGCGCGCCGACGCTGTCCCGCCGCAAACAAGCGCGGCGGCGCAGAGAAGGGCGCTGATAAAAAGACGAGTCGCAGGGACAGGCACGGCTTGCTGGCGGGCAAGGAAAAAGGGCGTTATGCGGCGTCTGCGCCCACCGCGTCCGCAACCGAATCGAGCCCGTCCCGTTCGAGCAGCTGCGCCAGCCCGGTCTTGATCTCGCGTACGACGTCCGGGCCGCGGTACACGAGCGCGGTGTACAGTTGCACGAGCGAGGCCCCGGCGCGGATTTTCCGGTAGGCGTCCTCGGCGGAAAATACGCCGCCCACGCCAATAATGGGCATTGCGCCTTCCGTGAGCCGGTACAGATGCCGCACAAGGTGCGTGGCGCGGGATTCGAGCGGTCGTCCGCTTAGTCCGCCCCTGCCGATGGCGGCGAGGCGGTCAGGCTGCGCGGCGAGTCCTTCCCGGTCGGGGGCCGTGTTGGCGGCCACGAACCCCGTAACCCCGTATTCGCGGGCAAGCCGGACGATGTCCTGCAGGCCGCTGTCGAATACGATCTGATCGGAAACGGGCGGCGGCAGTTTCAGCAGCACGGGCGCGTCGGGCGCCGATTCCCTTCGTTGCTCCATGATGGCCTTCAAAAGGATTTCCAGAGACCCCGGGTCCTCGAAGGTTTTGCCGTCCGGCGTATTCGGACAGGAAATATTCAGCGCAACATAGGCCCCCTGGTCCGCGATGGTTTTGAAACTCAAGCGGAAATCTTCCACGGCCGAGTTGCCCGCAAGCGCGCGGCCATGCGTACTGGCGATATTGATTCCGAGGGGAATGCGGCTCCGGGGGGCGGTGAGGCGAAGGCGCCGGGCAATGTTGCGGACGCCCTTGTTGTTGAGGCCCATCCGGTTGACGAGCGCTTCGTCTTCGATCAGGCGAAAGGCGCGCGGGCGGGGATTTCCCCGGGATGGCCAGGCCGTGACCGAGCCGATTTCCGCAAAGCCGAATCCCAGCGCATGCCAGAACGCCGCCAGCGACGCATTCTTGTCGAACCCGGCGGCAAGGCCGACCGGAGACGGGAAGGTATGGCCCCAAAGCGTTTGTTCGAGGCGCGCATCCTCGAACGCAAATATTTTTTTCAGCGCCTGCTCTGCCCGGGCGAATTGCACGCTTCGCGCGGCGCAAGCGGCGAGGTAATGGGCTTGCTCGGGGTCTAACCTGAACAGTGCGGTGCGGAAAATGTCGTACATCCGGGGGCCTTGTTGCCTTACCAGCCGGGCGCCAGGCGGAATCCCAATTGCCAACCGGCTTTCGGGCGCTGGAAAGGATATGCATAATACGATTCCAGCACAATGTACCCCAAAATATTGACGCGCGCAGCCATGCCTGCGCTGAAGACGGGTACGTGTTCGTTGGTGTCCCGCTCGAATTTGAGCGCCGGCGAACTGTCTTTGCTCCATGCTACGCCGCCGTCCGCGAACAAGGCCAGTTCGGTCGGGAGATACGGAAACGAAATAAGCCCCAGTTGCTCGGTTCCCAGAAACGGGATGCGAACTTCCACGCTCGTCAGGGCCACGTGCGTACCCCGCAAACGATCCATCGAGGGGCACTGGCCGGAAAAGCCTATGTCGGTGGGGATGCATTCCGATGTTTCGAACGACCGGAAATTGTATCCGCGAACGAACGCGGGGTAGTAAGAATAGCCGAGGTATTGCGTGGTGAAGAGATCGTCTGTGGACCTGGCCCCGTAGTTGCCGATGTGCAGTCCGCGCACGGCGAGCGTGGCGGGCGCTACGTACAGGTATTGCCGGTAATCGAACAGCCCGCGCACGAAGGTCTCGCTTCCGATGTTCGGAGAGACTTCGATGCGGTAGCGCCCCCCGCTGATCGGCGAGGTGAATCCGTTGAAGGAGTAATCTCCGACAAAGGCCAGCCCGGCCTGGAAAAAATAGAAGGGTTTTCGTTCGGTAATTCCCTGGAAAAACAGGGATTCGTCGGGATCGACGCGATTTCGGCCGAAGGAAAAGCCCGACCCCACGAACTGCTCCACCTCGTTGTCGAATCCGTACCGGACGAACCCCGCATTCGCCTCGACCCGCCGCGTTTGGCTGAACGGATACTGCGCGATGCCCGCCACCTGGTCGATGAAGATGCGTTGCCGCAGCTGTTCCACCACCTGGTATCCCTCCACGAATCCGCCGGCGGAATAGCCGTACAGGATCGGAATATGTCCTGCCGAGGCGCCCAGGTTTATGCGCTGCCCGTAATCGATATAGGAGGCCTGCCCCCCGATATCCTTGAACGTGCCCTGGGCTTGCGCGATCAGGTACAGGTTCCGGTTGCCAAGCATGTCCGAGAACGCAAAGCCGATGCCGCCCGCGACTTGCGTTCCGTACAAGCCGCCCGCCGCCACCCCGATGGTCGGAGGGGCTACGTAATCCAGTTCGAGGCTGGATTTGTACTCCTGTACGGGCCATTGCAGGCCCGGGCGGGGCAGGCCCGTCATCGAATCGTTGAGGTAGTTGCCCACCAGCCCTTCGTTGAGCGACCGGATCGGGGGCAGGACGCTTGCCGTAGCAATATGCCCGGCGGGCTGGGGCGGCGCCGGTTCGCCCCGGAGTTCGTCCGGCTCCCGAACGTACACCGTATACGCATTGTCCGAAAATACGGAAAAGGACATCTGGCCGCTGCGGTCCGCCACCGACATGGCCGGAGACAACGCGGTGATGCCGCTGACCCCTGTGGCCAGGTTGGTGATCCGGTACGCCTGTTCGGAGGCCAGATCAAGCCGGTAGACGTCCTTGAAGCCGTTTTGATCGCTGATGAAATAGAGGTCCTTGCCGTCCGGCGAGAATTGCGGATTGTGATGCAGCACATCGCCGAAAGGCCGCAACGACCGTATTTCGTTGCGCTCCAGGTCGAACAGCGCAATCCCGTTTTTCTGATACTCCAGCTGGTCGAAGTCCGTAGGGTTCTCGCCCCGATCCGTCGTAAAGGCAATGTATTTTCCGTCCGGCGACCAGTCCGGTTGCAGGTCTGCGTACCGATCATTGGTTAGCTGCCGCACGGCGCTTGTTTCGAGGTTCAGCACGTACAGGTCGCTGATGCCGCCTTCCAGTCCGGTAAACGCAATGGAGGAACCGTCCGGCGACCAGGCGAGGTTCGTCAGCGCGGTAACCCCTTCCACGGCGATGTTCTGGCGCACTTTCCGCCGCCTGACGTCGAAAATGGATATCCGGTTGTCCCCGTCCGCAAAGGAAACGAAGGCCAGCCGCCGTCCGTCCGGCGACCAGGACCCGGCGGACTGGATGAAGCGCAGCGCGTCCATGTGGGGGTTCGCCGCCGGGTTCTTCAGGCTCGATATGACCTTGCCCGTTTTCGCGTCCGCCACGAACAGGTTGATGGAGAACAAATCTCTTTCCGACAGAAACGCAATGTAGTCCCCGTCCGGGCTGAGCGCAGGAGAAAGGTTCACTTCGCCCCCGTCGATGTCCGGGGCGAGGATGCGCCGTCCCGATTCTTCGGGCGGCGTTTTGTTCTCCATGAACGGCTCGTAGGTTTTGCGCACCACCTGCTTCCATTCCGTAGAGAGCGAGTCGGTCGTAATGCCCAGCGCGTATACGAACGCAGAGTCCACACCGGCCCGCCCCGCCAGTTTGAACAGGTTCGCCACGGCGGCGTCGCCGTATTTGCCGCCGACATAGGCCATGTACGCCTGCCCGAAGCGATACGGGAAATAGCGCTGGTCGCGCGTCAACTGTTCGATGGTGGGCAAATCGTCCCGAAGCAAGGCGTCCCGCAGCCACATCGCCGTGTGCGAATCGGAGCGTCCTACGGAGAGATATTCCGCCGTGCCTTCGATCATCCACAACGGCAAGAGCGCCAGATTGAACCGGATCGGGTCCTGGTCGCTGAGGCCAATGTCGTACTGGAAGGAGTGGACCAGTTCGTGTCCCAATACGTGGTCCGTTTCGGCGTAGCTGCCGGTAAGCGGCATGATGACGCGCTGCTTGAGCGATTCGGTTACGCCGCCGGTGCCCTCCCCGATGAGCCCTCCGATTACGTTCGTCTGGTGGAAATCGGCGTCGTTCGCATAGAAAATAAGCGGTTTCTTTTCGTTGAATTCCCGGAGGTACGTGCGGGAATGCCGGCTGTACCACCGCTCGGCCATGCGCGCCGCGTCGCGAACCGCCTGCTCCTCTTCGGGATAATAGTAGATGACGAAATGCTCGGTTTCGAAATGCTTGAAATCGAAACGATCGTACTGGACCTTGTTTCGACCAAAGTATTGCGCCTCGACGGTTGCGGGGGTCAGCGCCGCGCATGCGCAAAAGACGAGGAGATATGCAAGCAGGGAGGCGGTTCGAAACATTGGCGGTCCTGACAGGGTCGGAGAGCGGGACTCCCGCAATGGCGTGCTATGTAGGCGATGCCGCGCCGTACGCGATATTCGCGCAAGGTTCGTTTGGCTGGCGGCGCAAGGTTGTTTACGAGCGCGGACGCTTCCGGTTCGCGCATGCGCGCAAGAATTCTGCGTTTCGGGCGTTTCGGATTGACCAAAAACCGCTTTGGATCGTTACAGATTGTTCAGAAGGCTGCGTATTCCCTGCGCGCCGCGCGCTGCATAACGGGCCTTTTATAACGAACGCGATACGATAAATAGTATGGATTACACGCTGCGCGGACGTGTTTTTATCGGCGTTATCCTCGTCGCCATGGGTCTTTTGAGTTTGCGCCTGGCGCAACTTCAACTCATCCGCACCGACGATTACGTCAGCGAATCCGAAACGAATGCGCTTCGGGAGCGCAGGGTATTGCCTGCCCGCGGCGCCATCTATGATCGGAACGGTCGCATCCTGGTGAACAACGAGCCCAGCTACACGGTTACGATCACCCCGCGGAGTTTCGACGCGGACAAGATTCCGCTCCTCGCCGACCTGCTGGAAGTCCCCGACAGCGTGGTTGCCGCTCGTTTCGCCGAATTGCGCCGCTACAGCGCCTTTCAGCCCGGGAAAGCGTTCCGGGACGTGCCGGAAGATATTTTCAGCCGCGTAGCGGAGAATTTCTATCGATTGCCGGGCGTCGGGTACGACCAGGATTTCCGTCGGCGGTATCATACGAAGGCCACGGCCGCCCATGTCCTTGGGTATGTCCGGGAAGTCACAGACAGCGAACTGGCCCGGCTGCAAGAAAGGGGATATCGGCAGGGCGACCTGATCGGGAAGTCCGGCGTCGAAAGCCGATACGAATTTGGCCTGCGCGGGAGTCTGGGCTCCGAAATCAAAGTGGTCAACGTACACGGCCTGGAGGTCAACTCCTGGCAGGACGGCGCCTTCGACCACGCCCCGACAAGCGGGTACGACATGCACCTTGGCCTGGATACGGACCTGCAAGCGCTGGCGGAGTCTTTGTTCGTCGGCAAGCGGGGCGGCGCGGTGGCGCTCGACGCGAACAGCGGCGAAATCCTGGCGCTTGTGAGCAAGCCGGACTACGATCCGGATGTGTTTACGGAGGCCATGGATCCCGAGGACTGGGACCATTTAATCAACAGTCCGGAGAAGCCGCTGTACAACCGGGCCACGATGAACCTGTTGCCGCCGGGCTCGACCTGGAAGCCGTTTATGGCGCTGATGGCGCTTCAGGAAGGGACCATCTCCCCGACGGAGCATGTCCACTGCGCAGGCTATCACCCGCTTGGCGGCCCGAGCGTGTTTCGCGATATGGACGCGCACGGGCGCATCGCCCTGGAAGAGGCGCTGGAAAAATCGTGCAACACGTTTTTCTTCGAATTGATGATGCGCACGAATGTCGAGGCGTTCAGCGACTATGCGCGCATGTTCGGATTCGGCGAGCAGGTAGCTACGGATATTGGCGAGCAGGGGTCCGGGTTGATTCCCGACTCCGCCTATTATGATCAGCGCTTCCCCGCCTGGGGCCCCGGCTATACGATTAACCTTGGCGTGGGACAAGGGGACATGGGCGTAACGCCTTTGCAACTGGCCCGGTACGCCGCCGCCGTGGCCAATCGGGGGACGCTGTATACGCCCCACCTCGTTACCCGGATGGCGCATGCCGAGACCGGGGAGATTCTGTATCCGCAAATCGCCGCGCCGGCGAAACTGCCGATACGCGAGGCGCATTTCGATGTGGTGCGCGAAGGCATGAAGCGCGTGATGGAAGCCGGGACGGGACGATGGATTCAGATTCCCGGCATTCCCAGCGGGGGAAAAACCGGTACGGCTCAGGCTCCCCATGGCCGGAAGGACGATTCTGTGTTCATTCTGTTCGCTCCCTACGACGATCCGCAAATCGCCGTGGCGGTTCAGGTGGAGAACGCCGGTTTTGGCGCCGTCGCCGCAGGCCCCATCGGGTCGTTGATGGCCGAACAATACCTGACCGGCTCCATTGACGCGAGCCCTGCGCGGCAGTGGGTGCTTCAGTCTGTGCTTGCCGTCGAAAGCGAGCCGCTGCACGGGGAAGAGGCCGCGCCCGAGGCGGCGCGTAGCCCTGGGCAAGCGGACGTTCCCGAAGAAGCGGGGCCCGGCGAGGAAACCGCCCAGGCTCCGCAGGACAGCGAATCCGCCGCCGACATCGAGGCCGACGCATAATATTACGCCTGTTTCGTTCGCATAGACCCGCATCCTGTTTCCATCGCTGTTTCCGACGGCTTGTCCCATGCGCATCTGGTATCGGAATCTGGATTACCTCACGATTTTCGCCTGGGTCGGGCTGGCGTCCATTGGCCTCGTCGCCATCTACAGCACCACGAATGGCCCGTCCGCGGAGTATCTCCTTGCGTCCGTCCGCCAGAATTTCTGGCGCCAGCTGGCATGGATTGTCATATCGTCGGGGGCGGGCCTGGCGTGTCTCTTTCTCCCCGTGCATTTTTTCCAGCGCGTCGCCTGGGTCGCATATCTGGGGACGTTGCTTTTGCTGGCCCTCGCCCTGTTGTTCGGACGCGAAGTCAACGGCGCACGGAGCTGGTTGTACATAGGAGGGTTTAGCCTGCAAGTTTCCGAAATCGCCAAGGTGGGCGCCGTGCTGGCGGCGGCCCAGTTGGTTTCGTCCATACGGCCCAATTCGAGCAAAGTGCGCTATGCGTTGCTGCTGGTCGCCGTTTTTATGGTTCCCGTGGCGTTGATTCTGCTTCAGAACGACGCCGGAACCGCCTTTGTGTTTTGCGCTGTGGCGCCCGTGGCCGTGTTTTGGGCAATCTGGCCGACCAGCATGTTTATTCTTATGGCTGCGTCGGGCGTGGCGGGCTATTTTGCGGTGGTGCACCTTCCCACCGCCCTCGTTTTCGCGGCGCTCTTTACGATTTTCGTGTTCTGGAAGACCCGGTCGCGGTTGTACGGCGCCATGGCGGGGGTATTTTCCGGGGGCGCGATCGCCGCCGTGCTGTTCGCCCTGCACCAAGTGTTTCGTCCGCATCAGGTGGCGCGCATTCGTTCTTTTACGAACCCGGGCGCGGAGGAATTCCGGTCGGGGGTGGGCTTTCACCTGGTGCAGTCGAAAGCGGCGATCGGATCCGGAGGCTTGACCGGCAAGGGCTTTATGGAGGGGACGCAGACGCAAGGCGCCTACGTGCCGGAGCAATCGACGGATTTCGTGTTCAGCATCATTGGGGAAGAATGGGGATTTCTTGGCTCCATGGCGGTGATTGCCCTGTTTACGGTTCTGCTCGTTCGCGTGATTCAGATGGGCATGCAGATCAAACATCCCTTCGGGAGCATGGTGGCCGTGGGGACCGCAAGCATCTTTCTGGCGCATGTTTTCGTTAATATCGGGATGGTGGCGGGTTTGCTGCCGGTCATCGGGATTCCGCTGCCGTTCATTTCCTACGGAGGGTCCGCCATGCTCGCCAACACGGTGCTGCTGGCCCTCTTGCTGAATTTGCACATGCGGCGCGACGATTTCCCCATCTACGTATATTGATCCTTTTGCAATTGTCCTGCACGTTCGCAGATTTGCAGCCAAAGTGAAAACGTATCTCGCAAGCGCGCTGGTCGAGGTCCTGACGCAGTTCGACGGGACGCCGCCGGATTTCGCCCCGGAATTCGAAAAGCCCAAAAATTCCGAGCACGGCGACCTGGCCACGAATGCGGCCATGCAGCTGGCGCGGCATTTGCGTCGCCCGCCTCGCCGCATCGCCGAGGAACTGGCGGAAGCGCTGCGCGCCCGCCCGCTCGACCCTGCGCGGATCGCTTCCGTGGAGGCGGCCGGTTCCGGGTTCGTAAACTTTCGCTTTGCGACGGAATATCTGGCGGAGGAGATGCGCGCGCTGCTTGCCGCCGGGGAGGCGTTTGGGCGCGGCGAAACCGGGAAGGGAAAACGGGCGCTGGTGGAGTATGTGAGCGCGAATCCCACCGGACCGCTGACGGTGGGCCATGGCCGCAATGCGGTGCTTGGCGACACGGTGGCCAATTTGCTGGCCTGGAGCGGCTACGACGTGACCCGCGAGTATTATTTTAACGACGCCGGGCGGCAGATGCGCGTGCTGGGCGAGTCCGTGCAGGCGCGATACCAGGCGGTTATCGACCCGGACGCGCCGCGCAAGCAGATAGACGCGGGCGGCGCGTCGGTCGAGGTCCCGGCGTCTTTTCCAGAGGACGGCTACCTTGGGGCCTATATTACGGACATCGCCGAACGCCTGCATGCCGAATCGGAAAACCCGCCCGACCCGGATGGCGACGCGGCCCCGTTCAAGGAGGCGGCGGAAAAGGCCATTTTCGCCGACATCGAACGGACGCTGGACCGTCTCGGCATCCGCATGGATACGTATTTCAACGAACGGAGCCTGTACGAGAACGATGCGGTGTGGCGCGCGCTACAGGCGTTGCGCGACGCGGGGCATTGCTACGATCGGGACGGCGCCGTATGGTTCCGGACCACGGCGTTCGGCAAGGAACAGGACACCGTGCTTGTCAAGCGCAGCGGCGAGCCAACCTATCGCCTGCCCGATATCGCCTACCACGTCGACAAGTGCGACCGGGGTTTCGACCGCATCGTGGATATTCTCGGGGCCGATCACATTGCGACGTACCCGGACGTGCTGCATGGTCTCCGGGCGCTGGGGCGGGACGCCGACCGCGTGGAAGTCATGGTGCATCAGTTCGTTACGCTTGTGCGCGGAGGCGCGCCGGTAAAGATGAGCACCCGGCGGGCAACCTATGTGACCCTGGACGATTTGATGGACGAAGTGGGCGAAGACGTTACGCGGTTTTTCTTTTTGATGCGGTCCCCTAACGCGCACCTTGAATTCGACCTGGACCTGGCGAAGGAAGCCAGCGACAAGAATCCCGTATTTTACTTGCAGTACGCCCATGCGCGCATTTGCTCCATTCTGCGCAAAGCGGCGGAAACGGGTTTTTGCGACGAGGGCGCCGATTGGTCGTTGCTTGCGCATCCCGCCGAAATCGCGCTCATGAAGGTCCTTTTGCGGTTCCCGGAGGTCCTTGCGCAGGCCGCCGCCGCGCGCGAGCCGCACCAGGCGGCCAATTATTTGCGCGAAGTAGCCGTTGCTTTTACGCAGTTCTACGGCCATTGCCGTATTATCGGAGAAGCAAACGATCTGGCGGCGGCCCGCATGCAGTTGGCGCGCGCGGCGCGGATCGTACTTTCGAATGGTTTGCAAGCGCTTGGCGTTTCCAGACCGGAACGCATGTAATGTCGTCACCTGCTTCCATACGGATTGCTTTTCAGGGCGAGACGGGCGCTTTCAGCGAAGAAGCGCTGCGGGGCTTTGTTGCGGACGCCGAAGCGGTTCCCTTGCCTTCTTTCGAAAAGGTGTTCGAGGCGCTGGAAAGCGAGGCGGTCGAGCGGGTGGTCATTCCCATCGAAAATTCCCTGTTCGGGAGCGTGCACGCGTGCTACGACCTGTTGCGCATGCACGAAGCGTTCATTATTGGCGAGTTGCAGTTGCGGATACGGCACAATTTGATCGCGGCGCCGGGCGCCGCCCTGGACGATATTCGCGTGGTGCGTTCGCATCCGCAGGCGCTTGGCCAGTGTCGGGATTTTCTGCGAACGCGCCTGTCGTCCGCGGAGGCCGTGGCGGCCTACGACACGGCGGGGGCCGTACGGGACCTGGCCCGGAATGGCGCTCCTGGCGAAGCGGCTATCGGGAGCGCCCGCGCCGCGGCGGTGTACGGACTCGACATCCTCGAAGCCGACATCGAAAACAATCATCGGAATTATACGCGGTTTCTGTTGCTTTCGCGCGAGCGGGAATTGCCGTCGCCGCGTCCCGACGTCCGTCAAGACTGGAAAACGTCCATTGTGTTTTCCATGCGCGCCAATGTCCCCGGCGCCCTGTTCAAGAGCCTTGCCGTATTCGCGCTTCGGGAACTGGACTTGTTCAAGATAGAAAGCCGCCCGCTTGCGGGGAGTCCGGGCAATTATCGTTTTTATCTTGACGTGCTTGGCTCTGCGTCGGACAAGCCGGTGGAGCTCGCGCTGGACCATCTTCGGGAAATTGCTTCGTACCTCAAGGTGCTTGGGTCGTACAGGAGCGGAAAAACATAAGCGTACTTCAGAAATAATGCGTTTGCCCTACAGCATTCGGGAAGGATTGGCCGGGTTGCGCCGCGCCCGCGTTTCGGCGTTTACTTCGATCAGCGCGATGACGGTGGCCTTGACCATGATCGGGCTTTTCGCATGGCTTGCATACGAGGCGCAACAGGTATCGACCTGGTTGCGTCAGCGCGTCGGCGAACTGGAGATTTTCGTGGAGGAATCGGCGGAGGACGCCGCCATTGCGGCCATCCGCCTGCAGGTGGAAGGGACGCGGGGCGTAGCCGAAACCGAATTTGTTTCTCGCCGGGACGCCCGCATTATTTTCCAGGAAGAGTTTGGAGAGGGCGCCGACGCGTTTCTGGATACGCCTTTTCTGCCGGCGTCTATCAAGGTTCGCGTGGCCCCCGTCTATGCGCACCCGGATAGCCTGGAGGCGATCGCCGGAGAATTCCGTTCGTGGGATCATGTGGACGAAGTGGTTTTCAACAGCGCCTTGCTCGCCAAAGTGCAGGAAAATCTGCGCCTGCTGGCTATCGTTGGCCTGTTGATCGGGAGCATTGTCGTACTCACGTCCATATTTCTGGTCGCCAACACGATTCGCCTTACCATGTATGCGCGGCGCCTGCTCATTCGCACCATGAAACTGGTGGGCGCCACCGAGCGCTTTATCCGGCGGCCGTTCGTGGTGGAAGGCATGGCGCAAGGGATAGGGTCCGCCGTATTGGCTTTTTTGCTGCTCTGGGGATTGTACGCGCTGGCGCAGCGATATCTGCCGCAAATGACCGTGTTTCCGAACGCTTGGCTGCTTATTGCGCTATGCGGCCTCGCGCTATGCGGCCTCGCGCTTGGCTGGATCGGTTCCCGTTTCGCCTTTCGCAAGGTGATAGGCAATATTCCGTTGCATTAGCTGTCGGGAATTCCTCTTCCTGATTTTCGGTCGCCCGCCGCCCCGCCTCCCCCGGCGAAATCGCTTTGAACCGCTTGCGGATATCCGGCGGGGGCGCGGCGTTTACATTTTGTTGACATTATCTTTCCTTTTTTGTAGATTACTTACGGCATTCTGTATCCACCCAATGCAATGCCGCCGCTGCCTCGCTTTCGTTCCCGTGTTCACAGGCAGGACATGACAGCATAATGTTGCGCGTTCTTTTTGTCATCGCGGCGGTGGTGGCCGTCGCGCTGGCGCTGGTTATTGACCAGCCGCTTCTTTTTTGGGCGGCGGGCGCTGCGTTGGGCGTTGCCCTGACTGTGGCGATCGTTCACGTCGTACGGCGCCGTCTGCGGCGCAAACGGTACAAGCAAGCCAGCCGGGACCAGGCGGAATCCCTGGCCGACGCGCCGCCGGAAGCGTCCGCGGACGAGGAAGCGCTTGGCGACGAACGACAAAGGGACCTCGCTGCGGTGGGTATTCTGGACATTCGTCCGAAGGGCGCCGCGGACGGATCCGAAGAATACGAGGAACGGCTCGGGACAGACGCCGTTTCGGGGAATGGCTCGGCGGCGACCGCAGCGAACGGTTCCGCGCGCGCGAACCCGAAAGTTTCCCGGTTGACCGCGCCTGTGCAGGGAACGCTGGATTTTTCCATTCAGGAGTCTTCGCAAAGCGTTCGGATCGCTGTCAACGAGTCGTCGCACCAGTCGCTGCGCACAGTGCTCCTTCCGTATATGCAGGCGTACCGCGGCATTACCCGAGCCGATACGGTGTGCCTGCTCAGGCAGCCGAACAGAGCGCCTCAATATCATATAGAGGCTATCGTAAGCGTGAACCGCAACGCGCGCGGCAGCGGGTCGTTCGTATCGAAAACGCCGCTCTTGCAATGGGAACACCGCCGGCCGGGGCTGCACTTCCGTAGCGCGTCCGAGAACCAGCTTGCAGGCAATGTGTGCGGATACTACCGGCAACGGGTTCCGATCAAGCAAGTGGTTCTTGCTCCTGTCCCTGTTCCTTCCGCGCTGGCCCGGTACGTGCTGCTTGCCGATGCGATGCGGGGGCATATGCTCCGTTCCGAGGCGAAGCAAATCCTGTCCATTAATTTTGCCCATCTTTTGGGAAATATTCTGGAAACGGGGATTGGCGACGAACTCTTGCGGGAAGGGAAAGAGGACGTGCGCCCGCGAAGCGAAATCGTCGACGAGGAGATATGGCGGGCGCAGGACCAGGGTACGCCGCTTGCCCTGGCGCTCGTATACCTGAATTGCGCCGAGGATATTGCGGACGAAGGAGGGCAACGGGCGGTTATGCAGGCGGAGAGTTTGCTGGTGCAGCGGCTGCGGGAAACCGTCCGCGGCGCGCGCGTCGAGCGGTTCGGCGAGTTGTTGTTCGGCGTATTTTTCAAGGAAGCGGGCGAAGCCGTAGAGCAATGGGCGATCCGGCTCCAGCAGGATATGCTTGGCCATCCCGGATTGCCGGGAGGGGGCGGGGTGAGCATCGGCATTGCCGTGCTGGACGATGGCAACGCCAGCGCGGAAGCGCTTCGGGGGGAGGCCACGCAAGCGCTCAGGGAAGCGTTCGCCACGGGCATGCCCACCATCGTCGGGTAGTTCCGCGACGGTTCTACAGGCCGCCTTGCTGGCCGATCAGCGGGACGAACTTGAATTGCCGACTGGCCGTTTTTTCGTAGCGATCTTCGGCGAGCCGGCGGTACAGCCACATCGTCTGCGTCTCCCGGTTGCCGACAGGCGCAACCAGGCGTCCGGCGGGTTTGTCGTCTTCGCCTTCGATGCGCAGTTGGCGGAGCAGCGTTTCCGGCGCCTCCGATGCGCCCGCCGTGATCACGACGCCATCGAATGGAGCCTGGGACGCCCATCCGAGCGTTCCGTCGCCGGTTTTGAGCGCGACCCGGTAGCCAAGCGACGCAAGGAGGTCGCGCGTCCGCGCGAGGAGCGGTCGGTGTCGCTCGATGGAAAATACGCGCGCCCCCATTTCGCAGAGTACGGCGGCTTGATATCCGCTCCCGGTCCCGACTTCGAGAATCCGGTCGCCGGGCTGGACGTCCAGCAACATGGTCTGGTAGGCCACCGTAAAAGGTTGCGATATGGTTTGCTTCATCCCGATGGGCAGCGCCTCGTCTTCGTAGGCGCGCGGGCGGAACGCTTTTTCTACGAACCGGTGCCGATGCGTCGAGCCGATCGCGGCGAGTACGCGTTCGTCGGAAATGCCGTGCTCTCGCATCTGATCCACGAGCCGCTGCCGTCGCCGGTCGAATACCCCGTCAGATAGCATGATTACGCAGGCGGTTCATGGCTGGGGCGATGGGTAAACGCCTCCGCGAGGCTTGCCTCCAGGGCGTCGGCGGACAGATTCCGACGCAATTCGCCGTCCGTCGATACGGAAATGGCGCCCGTTTCTTCGGACACGACGACGACGAAAGCATCCGTCTGTTCGGAAAGGCCCGCGGCGGCGCGATGGCGAAGCCCCAGGGTGCCTCCCGGTTTTATGTTGCTTGAGATCGGCAAGATGCAGCGGGCGGCTTCGAGGCGGTCGCCGCTTATGATCACGGCGCCGTCATGGAGGGGATTTTGTCCATGGAATATAGCGAGGAGCAAGTCGCAGGAAACATTGCCCTTGACGGCGACGCCCGTTTCGGTGTAGTTCCGCAGCCCCGACGAGCGTTCGAACGCAATCAATGCGCCCACCCGGTTCTTGCTCATTTTGTCCACGGCGTCCAGGACCTCTTTCATGGTCTGTTCCCGTACGGCCGAACGTACGAAGCGCCGTATGAGCGGGTTGCGGCCCAGCAAGAGCAGTACGCGGCGTATTTCTGGCTGAAAAAGAATAATGACCGCCAGGACGGCCACTTCCCCGATGGACGCGAAAAGCGCCGGAAGCATGGTCATGTCCACGGCGGTCACAATCACCTGCACGACGTACAGGGCCACGAGCCCGAGTAATATTTGCAGGGCGATCGTGCCCCGCATGAACCGGTACAATTTGTACAGGATGTACGACACAGCGGCGATTTCGACGAAATCGACAATGCGAAGCGGTATGATCCAGTCGGTTATCTGCACAAGGATACTCTGATTAAATCCGCGAAGCTCAGAGGCATGCGAGGGGTGCGCTGGCAAGGAATGACGAAGCGATGTGGCAGGCCCCACATAATGAGGAATGACACAGCCAGCGTGCCCCTCGCAGCCTCCCGAAGGGCGCGT
>JAJDWX010000024.1 GCA_022825385.1 Rhodothermales bacterium | reverse complement strand
CTATTGCCCGCAAAGACCGTCATGCCCGGATCATTGAAATCAGCAGAAAACACCGTAGATTCGGTACGTTGCGTCCGTGACGCGCCCTTCGGGAGGCTGCGAGGGGCACGCTGGCTGTGTCATTCCTCATTATGTGGGGCCTACCACATTGCTTCGTCATTCCTTGCCAGCGCACCCCTCGCATGCCTCTGAGCTTCGCGGATTTAATCAGAGTATCCTTCAGGGTATTTGCATTATTTGTTTTTGTGTTTTATATTAACGATTCGTAAGGGGCGCGGTGCGGCGTCCTTCGTATGAAAAATAGTGCAGCGGCGTTCCATTCGGGACGTATTCGCTGCGTTTCATGCGGACAACGCGCCTCGCTTCGTTCGATAACCATTTTCATCCCATATTATCCAAGCCATGTCATTCCGTACTTCCACGCTTTCCAAAGACGATGCGTTGTCGCAACTTGAAGCCTTGCGGTCGCGCACCGGAACCGGTCGCCGCGGTCGGTCCAGCAAATACGCCGGCATATCCGAAAAGGCGGCTTTGCTGACCGAAGACACCGTACTTCGGGTTGGTATTCCCAAGAAGCAGTTGCAATCGCTGAAAGCGTATTTGCTGAAGCAGCACGGACGCATATTTACGGTTAAAACAGCTCCGAAAGGCCCAAACGACGTAACCGTGTTTATCTTCCGTCAGGATATGCCCCCGAAGCGCAAGCGCGCGAAGAAGGGGTAGCATGACTTTCGGCGCGGGCGGGGATTTATTGCGAGACGTACGTTCGCATATACTTTTCTTCGCCCCGCTCAGCATGTCTGCAAAAGCGTTCGCAACAAGC
Organism: Rhodothermales bacterium; assembly: GCA_022825385.1. Lineage (GTDB taxonomy): Bacteria > Bacteroidota > Rhodothermia > Rhodothermales > VXPQ01 > VXPQ01. The sequence goes on along the minus strand of JAJDWX010000024.1, from coordinate 54,926 downwards.
GAATCGCCCTGCCGAATTCGCCTGGCGATTTCGGTTGCGGAATTTCGTCTATCGCAGTGTTGCTTCCAGCGCCGTAGCGGCGTCCGTTTTGCTGTCCCGGTACTTCACGACGACGGGCGCGTAAAGGGATAATCCGTGTCGTTTGGCGAAGGGTCCCGAAGCGGCGCGCGCGCCCGGCGCGACCACCGCGCGTTCGGGCACTTCCAGGATGCCTGCCTCGTTGCGTTCGATGACGCTTTCCCGCACCAGGTCGTAGACGCGCGTCGATCCGGTAAGGGTTACGCCCGGCGCCAGCACCGCCCCTGCGCGGATCAGGCAGCCTTCGTATACGCCGCATCCGCCGCCTACGAATACATCGTCCTCGACAATGACCGGCGCGGCGCCGACGGGTTCGAGGACGCCCCCTATTTGCGCCGCCGCAGACAAGTGTACGCGCTTGCCGATTTGCGCGCAACTGCCCACGAGCGCATGGGAGTCGATCATGGTCTGTTCGTCTACGTAGGCGCCCGTATTCACATACATGGGGGGCATGCACACGACGCCGGGAGCGAGATAAGCGCCGGCCCGCACCGAGGACCCTCCCGGCACGATGCGCACCCGGTCTTCGGGGGCGAAGGTTCTGGGGGGATACGTATCCTTGTCCAGAAACGAAAAGGCGCCGCTCGAATAATCGGCCAGCGCCCCCAGGCGGAAGCCCAGCAGGATGGCGCGTTTCACCCAAGCATGGGTACGCCACGCGCCGTCCTCGTCGCGCGACGCGGCGCGCGCGACGCCCCGGCCCAGCGCGTCCAGCGTTTCCGCCACGGCCTGCCGCGCCAGGTCCCGGGGCACCTCGTCGGGCGGCATGGCCGTCAGGGAATCCATGCGGCGTTCAAGTTCGGAAAGGGTCATGGGCCGAGCGAAAAAAGGCGCGAGCGATTTATTGATCCGCAATCAGGCGGCCCGCCGTCAAGGCGGCGCCTACGATGCCGGCTTCGTTCCGGAGTTCGGCGGTCAGAAGCTGGGCTTTTGTGTCCAGCAAATGGAGAAATTTTTCGCTCCGGCTGGGCTTGCTGACGCCGCCTCCCAGAATAATCGCGTCGATGTCCAGCAGGCGTTCAAGGTGGGTCAGGTATTCCTGCATCCGCGCCGCCCAGGTTTTCCAATCCAGGTTCTCTTCCTTGCGCGCCCGGTCGGAGGCGTATCGTTCGGCGACTTGGCCCCGGAGCCAGAAATGCCCGAATTCCGTGTTGGGGACCAGCGCGTTGTCCACGAAGAGGGCGGACCCGATGCCCGTGCCGAGGGTAAGCATCAGGACCACGCCCTGCAGGCCGCGGCCCGCCCCGAAATGCATTTCGGCCAGGGCGGCGGCGTCGGCGTCGTTCAGGACCGCGAACGGCCGTTTGGAGGCTTTGGAAAAGAGCCGCGCGGCGTCCGTGCCGATCCAGTCGTCGCTGATGTTGGCGGCGGTGCGCGCCACGCCCTGTTTGACGCGGGCCGGAATGCCGCAGCCAACCGGGCCTTGCCACCCGAAATGATCCAGCATGGACGCGACGACGGAGGCCACGGCTTTCGGGCGAGCGCCCTTGGGGGTGGGTATGCGCAGGCGTTCGGCGGCAAGGCGTCCGGTGCGAATGTCTACCGGCGCGCCCTTGATGCCAGAACCGCCTACGTCAATTCCGAAAATTTGCACAGTGGATATCGTATCTTGCCTATGCGGGGCGGGCCATGGAATAAGGCATAACGCGCCCCCGCGTCTTTTTGCTCCCATGTCGCGCATCTCCATCTTAAGGGATGGCGACGGTCCAGGCAAGTCCGTCCGCATAAACCGCCCGATTTTTCCAGACTTTTCGTATAGAATGGCCTACTTTTCGGATGATACGATTGCGGAAGTGCGCGCGGCGTCGGATATCGTCGATGTCGTGAGCGGATATGCGCGTCTGAAGAAGAGAGGGGCCAGTTATTTCGGATTGTGCCCTTTTCATCAGGAAAAAACGCCGTCTTTCAGCGTGAATCCCGCCCTTGGCATTTATAAATGCTTCGGTTGCGGGGCGGGGGGCGACGTATTTCGGTTTATACAAGAAGTGGAGGGGATGTCGTTTCCCGAGGCCGTGCGCACCCTGGCGGAAACGGCGGGGATCGAGTTGCCGGAGGAGGGCGACGCCTCCCGGGAGCGGGCCGACGCGATGGAAGCGGCGTACGGCGCGCTGCGTTTCGCCGCCCGGTTCTATTACGGGCAATTGACCCGCGCCGACGCGGGGAGCCGGGCGCTGGATTACATTCGGGGGCGCGGGTATTCGGAGGCCACCGTCAAGGAGTTTGGCGTAGGCTACGCGCCCGATGGCTGGAACCATTTGCTTGACGAGGCCGAGGCGAACCATATATCCGCCGAAACGCTGGAGCAGGCCGGGCTGGTCGTCGCGAAAAAGAGCGGCGAGGGATATTACGATCGCTACCGGGACCGGATCATATTTCCCGTGCTTTCGCACATGGGCAAGGTGCTGGGGTTCGGGGGCAGGGTGTTCAGCGAGGCTTCCGGGGAGCAGGATCGCGCCCAGCCCAAATACATTAATTCCCCGGAGACCATCGTATACGACAAACGGCGGGTATTGTACGGCCTTCGGCAGGCCCGGCAAGTCATTCGCGAGCAGGAAGAGGCGGTGCTCGTCGAGGGCTATACGGATGTCATGTCGCTGCATCAGGCGGGCGTTCGCAACGCTGTCGCTTCGTGCGGCACGTCGCTGACGCGCGAGCAAGTGCAGTTGCTGAGCCGCTACGCACAGCGCGCCGTACTGATCTTCGATGCGGACGGGGCGGGCGAAAACGCGGCGCGACGCGGGATTGAAATGGTGCTTGCCGCAGGCATGAGCGCGTATGTGGTTCCGCTTCCCGCCGGGGAGGACCCCGATTCCGTTGCGCAGCGGGAAGGCGCGGCCTTGCAAGCGTTTCTCAAAGAGCATCAGGTCGATTTCGCGCGCTGGCTGCATGACGCCGACCGGGAGGCCGGACGCCTCGCGACCCCGGAAGGTCGAGCCGCCGGCATGCGCGGCATACTCCAGGCCATTGCCGCCATTCCCGACCCGCTGAGCCGGGAGGCCTGGTTGTCTCAGGCCAGCGAGCTGCTTGCCACGCCCGAAAGTCGGCTGCGCCACGTGCTGGACGACATGGCGAAATCCCGGCAGCGGGAGGAGCGCCAACGGTCCTCCCGCACGGAGCGTTCGGGGGCGGCCCCGGTCAGGCCGTTCGGGGGCGCCCCGCCGCGCCGGGCAGGGGGCGCGCCTGGCGAAACGCGGCGCGCGACCCCCTCCGCAACATCGGCTGCCCTGACGACGCTTGCCAGCGAAAAGATATTGATTCGCCTGATGTTCCGGCAGGGGAGGCCCATGATCGCCCGGATTCTGGGAAATATGAACCTGAACGAGTTTTCTCCGGGCGCGACGCGGCGCGCCGCAGAAATTTTCGCCGAACAACATCAGGCGGGCGCGGTGGACGTGCAGGCCATGCTGGGCGGCGCCTATGGGGAGGAAGTGCAGCAGCTCGTCGCGGACGTCGCCATGACCAAAGAAGAGCCTTCGGGAAACTGGAAGCAAAAAAAAGGCGTACAGGTGCCTGGCCTGGATGCAAATCCCGAAGAAGTCGCCCGGCAGGCCATGAAACGCCTGAAGATGGCGCGCGTACGCGAAGCCATGGATCGTCAGATCGAAGAACAGGATCGCGCGGAAGCGCGCGGCGAAGACATTCGTACGTATCAGGAGAACATCATGCAGTTGCAAGCATTGATGCATCGTTTGAAAAAAGGGGAACTCACCGGTTGACGCGCTATGAGAAACGCTGATTCGGTCATTGCGGACGCCATGCCTTCCGGCGATGGCGCGGCGCTGCCGTTCGCCGTGCCGTCCGCTACTGCTCCTCGCCCGGCCCCGGAGGGCTGCGCGGAGAATCATCCCTATCTGTTTTTCAACCGGGAGTTGAGTTGGCTCGACTTCAACTGGCGCGTGTTGTATCAGGCCATGGACGAGCGCGTTCCGCTCATGGAGCGCGTACATTTCCTGTCGATTTCTTCGAGCAATCTCGACGAATTTTTCCGCAAGCGCGTAGGCGGACTCAAACGACAGGAGGCCGCAGGGGTGCGCGCCTTGTCTCCGGACGGGCGAACGGCGCGCGAGCAACTGGAGCTGATTCGGGAGGCGGTGCTGCCCATGTACGCCACGATGACGTCCCTGTGGGAAGCGTCGTTGCGACCGCAACTCGCCGAGGCGGCGAACATCCGGATTCTTTCCTACGACGATCTTTCGTCTGGCCAGAAAGCGCAATTGTACCAGTACTTCGCGGCCCATATTTTTCCCATTCTGACGCCGCTTGCCGTAGACCCCGGGCACCCGTTTCCGTTTATTTCCAACCTGAGCCTTTCGCTGGCCATTTTGTTGCGGCATCCCAAACGCGGCACCGAGCATTTCGCCCGCGTCAAAGTGCCGACCAGCCGGGGGCGCTGGGTACCCCTCGAAGACCCCAATCATTTTGTGCCGCTGGAGCAGGTGATTCAGCATAATCTGAACGAATTGCTTCGCGGCATGGAGGTTGAGCACGCGCACGCCTTTCAGATTACGCGCAATGCGGACATCAGCCGGGACGAGGAGGAAGCGGACGACCTGATCGAGATGATGTCCGACGAGTTGCGAGAGCGGCGGTTCGCCCCGGTCGTTCGGCTTGAAGTCGAGCAGGATATGCCGCCGCGCGTTCGGCAGTTGCTCATGCGCGAACTCATGCTTTCGTCCGACGATACGTATGTGAGCACGGGCCTGATAGATCATTCGGATTGCGCGTTCTTTACGCGCCTGAACGGGGCGGATTTCAGGTACCCGTCCTTCCATCCCGTAACGCCGCCCCGGTTGCAGATGGAAGGCGAATCCGAAAATGCGCTGGACATTTTTTCGATCATTCGCAACGGGGACGCGCTCCTGCATCATCCGTACGAATCGTTTCGCGCCAGCGTACAGCGCTTCGTCGAAGAGGCGGCGGAAGACCCCCGCGTCCTGGCGATCAAGCAGACGCTATACCGTACGTCCGAAAAATCTCCGATCGTGGATGCGCTGATTCGGGCCGCCGAGCGGGGCAAGCAAGTGGCCGTGCTGGTCGAGGTCAAAGCCCGGTTCGACGAGGCGAACAATATGGAATGGGGGCGCCAGCTCGAAAATGCGGGCGCGCATGTCACCTATGGACTGGTGGGCCTCAAGACGCACGCCAAGGCGACGCTGGTGGTTCGCGAAGAGGACGAGGGGTTGCGGGCCTACTGCCACATCGGCACGGGCAACTATAACCCGGCGACCGCCCGTTTCTACACGGATATGGGGTTGCTTACGTGCCGCGAGGATATCGGCTACGACGTCATTAATCTGTTCCATTTCCTGACGGGCTACGCGCCGCAGCAGCATTACAAAAAACTGCTGGTGGCGCCGAGGGACCTGCGCAAGGCGTTCAACGAACTGGTGGAACAGGAAATCGCGCGCCACAAGGCGCAGGGCGACGGGCGCATTATCGCCAAAATGAACGCGCTGGACGATACGGGCGTCATTCGCAGGCTGTACAAGGCGTCCCGCGCCGGCGTGAAGATCGACCTTGTCGTGCGGGGCCACAATCGTTTGCGCCCGAATTTGCCGGGGTACAGCGAAAATATTCGGGTATGCAGCGTGGTGGGCCGGTTCCTCGAACACAGCCGCATCTTCTGTTTCCACAATGCGGGCGATCCGCTGGTGTACCTGGGAAGCGCGGATTGGCAACGCAGGAATCTGGAGGATCGCGTGGAGGTCATGGTTCCGGTCGAAGAACCCGCCTTGCGGCAGCGGTGCCTGGATATTCTGCAATTATACTTCGAGGACCGCCGCCTGGCGTGGGACCTGGGGCCCGATGGCCAGTATGTTCAGCGGCAGCCCGCGTCTCGGGAAGAAGAGGAAGGCGTGCAGGAGCAATTGATACGATGGATACGGCAAGCGGGGCAAGCGCCTGCGTAGCCCTGCGGGGGCGCGGGATGGTTATTTCGCTTCCGCCTCGTCGCGCAGGGCGGCTGCTTGCGCCGCGGCGGCCAGCCGGTCAAACGCGTCCGAATGCCACAGGCGGCGGTGCGTCCGGATGATTTTCCATTGCATGTTTCGGTAGAACGAAGGCTCTTCCCGCGCAAGGGATTCGAAACGTTCGGCGAGGACAGCGAGGCGGTCCCGGTTTTCCCGGGTGAACCCGAATCGGGATATTTCCTGCACCAGTTCGTCGTATTGCCTGTCCCATACGGTGCGCGCAGGCGCATGGGGCGGATGGCCGTCGGACAAGGACCAGGGCGTTCCGCCATAGGCCTCGGGTCCGAAACAGAAGGTTTTTTCCGGGTCAAGGCCGTCGAATCCCGCCGCCAGCAAGGCGCTTGCCGAGCCGCCCGGGAGAAAGAAGCGCACGGGGTTGTTTCCGGCGCGCGCAACGAGTTGCACGTCGCCCGTCGAGGGTACGCCAGGGTCGTTTTCGGATCGTTCCGGCAGCAGGAAGTGCGGATTTTGTTCGCGGAACCGGTCGTAGGCGGTCGCCTGGTCCTGGCCCGGCCCGGAAAGCAAGCCCAGCAAGCGGCCCAGGCGAATGCGTTCGCCGCTGCGAAGTTGTACGCGCTCGAGCTGCGCGGCGGCGGCCTTGTCGATGGGCAGGGCGTCCGTGGCCTGCAAGGCGCCGTAGGCCGCCGCCACGTAGCTTCGCGACTGGTTTCGGAAACTGCTGGAGGCGAGATGGTCGAATCCGGCGGTGACGGCCCACAGGTAGGCGTCCACTACGGTGGCGCCTTGCGTACGGAATTCGCCGCCTTTTTCGAGGAATTTGCGGTACGCCAGGAAGATATTTCCGGGACCTGTATGATAGGCCGACAGCCCGGGAATTTCGTGGCCTACGGCGTTGCGGTAGCCCGCAATGGTTGCGAAGGCGGCTTCCATGGTCAGGAGGGGATGCCGCTCTTCGTAGACCCGGACGGCGTTGCCCGCCGCCGCGCCAAGGCGGTAGCGATGGATATCGTTCTGGCGGAGCAGGTAGGGCATGATCTGGTACCGCCCGCGCGCGCCCGCCGAAGAAACGAGGTCGTCCCGGTTGAAGGTTTCCACGGTGCCCGTTTCGGTGACCAGCAGACTCAGGCCGAGCAGTTTGGCCAGCCGGATTTCGTATTCGATATAGGGCAGTTCCCGCATGCGGGCTTCGAGTACCTGATTTTTGCGCCCCCATTTTACGGTGATCGCCTTGCGCGGTATGCCCTGTTGCGCGTATTTATCGACGAGCGCGCGGGTTTGCCGTCGCCGCTGTCGGTCCACAAGGTCCCAGTCCCGGGGCGTGTCCGCCGCCTTGTCGGAATCCGCCCATTCGTTCGGGTTCATCTTGTGGATTTCGAGGAGTTCGCCGCTCCGGTTGTCCACTACGCGCAGCGTGAAGTTGTCGTCTTGCCCCTGCCGGTAGACGTACAGGGCAAGGAAGTCCCGGAAGTCGCGCACCAGCCGGTTGCGCATGCGCGTCGCGCGCGTTTCGGGATGTTCCTCAAGCGGATCGACAAGCCACGAACGGAAGACCACGTCCGGATGCATGTCGAGTTCTTCCAGCGTGAAGCTGTTGTCGTCCGTCCGGGCCTCGGCATCCGCGACCGGCGACGCGCCCCCCGCGTTCGGGTCCGGTTCGCCCACGGCAAGGAGCAACAGCAGCAGGGCGGCGGTTGCGCCTGCGGAGGTTCGTACTATTCTGGAGCGATACAGACTACGCGGCATGAATCGGATGGTGCGTTTCGGGTCGCGCCCGTTTTGGCCGGGTTTGGCTGGCCCGCTCAATCAGGTGTCTGAAGAGCGGTTGCATGCGCGTCCCCATTTTTTCCGGGTGAAATTGTACGCCGAGGAGGGTGGCGTCTTCGTTTTCGAAGGCTTCTACCACATTGTCGGAAGCGCGGGCCGATACGCGGAAACAGGGCGCCACGCGCGCGACGGCCTGAATGTGGCGCGTGTTGACCATGAGGCGTTCCGCGTCGAGGATGCGCCGCAAGTGCGAGTCCGGCGCCAGTTCGACAAGATGGTCGCTTGCCCCGCGCTTTTCGCTGTGCGCGAGCGATCCGTCCTGGTCTCGCTGTACGTCGGCGTAGATGCTGCCGCCGCAGAGGGCGTTAAGCAGTTGCATTCCGTAACAGATGCCAAGGACGGGGAGGCCCCGGTCCAGGCACGCGCGAAGCAACAGGGCGTCGGCGTCGCTGCGCACCGGGTCGGGTTCCCGGATATCGTCGGGCAGCGCGCCGATCAGGTTTTTCGTAATGGCGGGGCCTCCGGTGACCACCAGGCCGTCCAGCAGGCTGGCGAAGGCCAAGGTCGTTTGCCGCTCGCCCATGGGCGCGACGAGGGGGAGGCCTCCGGCGGACGCTACGGCGCGCACATAGTCGCGCGACAGCCGCTGCTCGCCTTGCTCGAACGAAGTGGTAATTCCGATGCGAATCATGATGTCCTCTGCGGGCGAAAGCGAAGCGTTGGCGCGGTGGTTTTATGCAGCGGATACGGGAACGCTTCGGTTACTTTTCGACCGCTACGTTGGCGCTGCCGATAAGCCGCGCGACGCCCTGCATCAGGTCGGGGGTAGGATCGACTTTGTGCGAGTGACTTCGTACGCGGAGCGTTCTGCGGGGCAGGTCGTTGGCCTGCAGGGCGAAAAACAGATTGCATTTCCCCTGGTTCGCTTCGCATAGTTCCTGCAAGGCGGCGACGGTTTCCTGCCGAACGCGGTCGCTGTCGACGCGCAGCACGATGGAATTGATCGCGGCGCGCACTTTCCACATGGGCAGGACTTCGCGGGCAATAATCTTGACCGAGCCGCCGCGCAGTTCCGGCTCGCCCGTCACCATGATCACCTCGTCCGTCTTCAGGTAATTCTGCGCCTTGTCGTACGCGTCGGGAAAGCATGTGACTTCGCCCTGGCCGGTAAAATCCTCGATCGTGGCGAAGCCCATCGGCTTGCCCGCCTTGCTCGTCCGTCGCTGCACGCTGCCGACGACGCCGAAGAAGGTGTGCCGCCGGGCGTGTTGCCGGCGATGGCCGTTGCGTTCGTATCCGTTCGGGATCAGGTCCTCCTCGTTCAATTCCCCCAGGCTCGCCGTGGCGAAAGCCCGCACTTCCGGGGCATAGGTCTCCAGCGGATGGCCGGATACGTAAAACCCGAGCAGGTCCCGCTCTTCCTTGAGTATTCGGGTCTTTTTCCATCGTTCGGCGGCGGGCAGCGGCGGCGCGGGGACGGCGTTTTCAGAAGACGTTCCGAACAGGTTGCTTTGTCCCGCTGCGCGGTCTTCGTGCACCTGTTTCGCATACCGGACCGCCAGTTCGACCGCTTCGAAAAGTTGTCCCCGGTGCCCTTCCAGTTCGTCGAGGGCGCCTGACCGCACGAGGCTCTCCAGCGCTTTCTTGTTCACGACGTGCGGGTCCAGTTCCCGCGCCATCTCGAAGAAATTTTCGAAGGGGCCGTGCTCTTCGCGCACGGCCACGATATGGTCTACGGCGGCGGACCCCACGCCCTTGACGGCGGCGAGTCCGAAGCAAATATGGCCGTCGGATACCGTGAAGTGCTTGCGGCTTCGGTGGATGGAGGGGGGCAGGATATCCAGGCCCATGTGCCTTGCTTCCTTCAACATGTTCGACAGCTTCTGCGTGTCGTTTTGCTCGCTGGTCAGCACGGCGGCCATGAACGCATCGGGGTAATGCGCCTTGATCCAGGCGGTCTGGTAGGCCACCACGGAATAGGCTGCGCTATGGCTTTTGTTGAATCCGTAGCCCGCGAACTTCGCCATCATATCGAATACTTCGTGGGCCGTTTTTTCCGGAACGTCCCGCGTCAGCGCGCCCTGCACGAAAATGCCGCGCTGCTTGTCCATTTCTTCTTGTTTCTTTTTGCCCATGGCGCGCCGGAGCAGGTCCGCGCCGCCCAGCGAATACCCGCCCATGATTTGCGCCATTTGCATGACCTGTTCCTGATATACGGGCAAGCCGTAGGTGGGCTTCAGGACGGGTTCGAGCGTCGGATGCGGATAGTCGACCGCCTCCTGCCCATGTTTGCGCGCGACGAATCTCGGAATCAGGTCCATCGGGCCGGGCCGGTACAGCGCATTCATGGCGATGAGGTCCTCGAGGCGGGTCGGTTTCAGGCTTCGCAACCATTCCCGCATGCCGGAGGATTCGAACTGGAAGACGGCGACCGTATCGCCTCGCTGGAACAGCTCGAACGTTTTGGCGTCGTCGAAGGGGATGTCTTCCAGCCGGATTTTTTCGCCGTATTCTTCTTCGATGATTTGCAGGGCGTCGTTCAGAATGGCGAGCGTCTTGAGGCCCAGAATATCCATTTTCAGGAGCCCGAAATCCTCTACCCGGCTGCCGTCGTACTGCGTCGTGACGATTTCTTCCTTCTGGCTATTGCGGGATACCGCCACGGGCACGTATTTGCTTACGTCTCCCGGAGCGATAATGACGCCTGCGGCATGTACGCCCGTATGCCGGGGCGATCCTTCCAGCACCTCCGCGTAATGCATCAGGTTGCGGATTTTCGCGTCCTCGTGCTTCTTGAGCGCAGCGAAATCCGGCGCCTCCTTGCAGGCCTTTTCGAGCGTCATGCCCACCTGCTCCGGGATCATTTTGGCGATCCGGTCCGCCTCGTTCAGGGGGATTTCGAGGACGCGCGCAACGTCCCGAATGACCGAGCGCGCCCCCATGGTGCCGAACGTGACGATCTGGCACACATTTTCCCGCCCGTATTTTTCCACGATATAATCCAGGACCCGGGACCGCCCCCGGTCGTCGAAGTCAATATCGATATCCGGCATGGATATCCGTTCCGGATTCAGAAATCGCTCGAAAATGAGATCGTACCGGAACGGATCAATATTGGTAATGCCCAGGCAATAGGCCACCGCGCTGCCCGCCGCCGATCCGCGCCCCGGCCCTACGTGCACCCCGAGTTGGCGGGCGGCGGTCGTGATATCCTGCACGATCAGGAAATAACTTGCGAACCCCATGTCGCGGATAATCCCCAGTTCGTGGTCGAGCCGCTCGGCGACGTCCTGACTGATGTCGGCGTATCGCTGCCTGGCCCGCTCCAGGACCATGCTGCGGAGGCATGCGTCCGCATTCCCGTCGAATTCCGCGGGAATGGGATAGTACGGCATGAGCATGTCGATTTTCGGCAGCTCCACCGTGCACTTGTCCACGATTTCGCGCGTGGCATTGAGCGCGGCGTCCCGCGCGATCGGGTCGAGGTCCTTCAGCGCCGCCTGCATTTCCGGGGCGGACTTGAAGAAGAACTGATCGTTCTCGAAACGCATCCGGTCCGGATCGCTAAAATCCTTTCTGGTCTGCAGGCACAGGAGCACATCCTGCGCTTCGGCGTCGTCCTGCCCGATGTAGTGCACGTCGTTCGTGGCGATGGCGGACACGTTGTATTCCTTCGCCCACCGCATCAGGACGGCGTTGCAGCGTTTTTGCTTTTCGAGGCCGTGATCCTGTATTTCGATGTAATAATCTTCTCCGAAAATGTCGAGCCATTCCTCGAAAACGGGGCGGGCTTTTTCTTCGCCGCGCGCGAGGATGGCGCGCGGGACTTCCCCCTGAATGCAGCAGGTCGTGGCGACGAGTCCTTCGCTATGCGCGCGCAGCGTTTCCTTGTCGATGCGCGGCTTGTAATAATGGCCTTGCGTAAAGGAGAGGGACGAGAGTTTGATCAGGTTCTGGTAGCCTTGCTTGTTCTTCGCCAGCAACAACTGATGGTAGCGCGTCTTGTCTCTCCGGTCCTGCATGCTGGAGGGCGTAAGGTAGAATTCGCACCCGATGACGGGCTTGACGCCGACTTTCTTCAGTTCGGTGTAGAATTCCGGGACCCCGTAGAGATTGCCGTGGTCCGTAATGGCCACGCCCGCCATGCCCATTTCCTTCGCTTTTTGCGCGAGGATTTTGATGTTGGCGGCGCCGTCGAGGAGGGAAAACCGCGTGTGGCAATGGAGGTGATTGAAATCGCACATGGGAAAGGCGTTACGCATGGACCATTCGAAGGAACGGATCGAAAACGTTTTCGTCAAGGCATGTGGATAAATAAGACCATGGATTTGTTTCCATGAAATCGGACAAAAATCGGTTTTCGGAAAGACAAGCCTGGGCGGACAGCCTGGCGACCCTGAACGCTCTTCCCGTCCGGGAGGAAGCGGATCGTTTTCTTGACCCGGAGGACGCTGCGCAGCGGATTCGGCGCGCGGCGGCGGCGCAACCGGATATGATTCGCTATGTTCGGCTTGGCGAGAGCGAGGAAGGCCGCCCCATCGACGGCGTCGCGCTGGGGCGGGGAGATCGGCGTGTCAGCCTGATGGCGGGGAATCATCCCGACGAGCCGGTGGGCCCGGATTTTTTGCGCCGCTTCGTCCTGGCGATCGCGCAGCGCCCGGATGCGCACGGACCGCTGCTTGACGCGTTCCGGTTTTTTATCGTCCCGCATACGAACCCCGACGGGGAAAACCGAAACCGCGCCTGGCGAACGATCTGGAACGAAGCGGGGCAGGAGGCCGAAAGCGAGGCCCTGGCCACGGCCTATTTGCGCCATGCGATGCGGGAGCCGCCCGGACGCGACGTGGAATTCGGTTTCCCGGATATGCGCCCGGAGAACCGCGCGGTGGCCGCATGGCTTCGCAAAGAGGGCCCCTTTGCGTTGCACGGGAGTTTGCACGGCATGGGGATCAGCGGGGGCGCGCTGCTGCTCATCGAAAAGCATTGGGGGTATCGCGCCGACCGGCTAAAGGCGCGGTTTCGGGAGGCCGCCGAGGCCGAGCGCCTGCCGCTGTACGACCGCAATCGACAGGGCGAGAAAGGATTTTTCTACCTTGCGCCCGGCTTCTGGACCACGCCGGAAGCCCCCGCCATGCGCGCGTTTTTCGAGGCCCGCGGCGACCGGGATACCGCCGCGCTGTTTCGGAGCAGTTCCATGGAATATGTGCGCAGCCTGGGCGGCGATCCTTTGTGCTACGTGACGGAATTGCCGCTGTTTTTGGCCAAGGGTCTCTCTCCGTCGAGCGGATCGCAGCAAATCATCGCCCAACTTCGCCTGCGGCTTGCGCAAAACGACGGGGCGCCCGGGGACGTCCGCCAGGATATCGAACGGTTGGGGCTGCGCCCGCTTCCCCTCGCGTCGGCGCTTCGAATGCACCTGCGCACATTGTCGGCGGCGCTGGAACAGCTGTCGGCGGAATAGGCGAATCGCTTTACATCTTACTATTTTCTTTACATGTCGTATAATTTCTTTGTATTTCAATAAATTCTTTTCATTTTATAGAAATTATTTTTATTGTTTATAATTCTTTACATTTTATCGAATAAGGCTGCGTTTTGTCAAATTTCTTTATATTTTATTAAAATTCTTTATGTTTGGTTTTGTTCTTTACTTTTTTCAAATTGCTTTACATTTTGCCGCAGCGCCTTATGCCCCGCCGAAGAGCCACTGCACCAGGTACACCGCGAAAATCATGGCGAAAATGTCGGCGGTCAGTCCGGCGGGCACGGCGTGCCGGGTTTTCTTTACGTTGACGGCCCCGAAGTACACGGCGATGATGTAAAACGTGGTTTCGGTGGACCCGAACATGACGCCCGCCATCTTCACCAGGATGGAATCCGCCCCGAATGCGGCCACCATATCCGCCACGACGGCGGCGGAGCCGGAGCCGGTCAAGGGCCGAATGATCGCCATGGGGAGCATTTCTGGCGGAAAACCCACGATCCCAAGCAACGGCTCCAGGGTTTCGACCAGAAAATCCATGGCGCCCGAGGCCCGAAACATCCCGATGGCGAAAAGAATGGCGACCAGATAGGGAATAATCATGACCGCCACCCGGAATCCTTCCTTGGCGCCTTCCACGAACTCTTCGTACACTTTTACGCCCCGAATGAGGCCGTAGACCGGCAACCCCACGATCATGAGCGGCAGCACGAGGATGGAGAAATAATCGATGAAGTAGCGGAACCAGGTCATGGCGCGTCCTCCCCGGATGCGGTTGGTTCGGCGGGGCGGGCGTTCGGGTCGCTTCGTTTCCAGAGGGGCGCGCGCTCAAGGAGCCAGGCGGTTCCCGTGGCGACCGCCAGGGAGGCGCCGGTTACCGCGATGATAGGGAAAATCAGTTCGTTGACCTGAAGCCCTATGACGGCCACAAGCAGCGCCGGCGGGACCAGCTGTACGCTGGCCGTATTCATCGCCAGCAGCATAACCATGGGGTTCGTGGCCGTATCCTTCACCGGATTCAGCGTTTGCAGTTCTTCCATGGCTTTGATGCCGAGCGGCGTCGCGGCGTTGCCGAGGCCCAATACGTTGGCGGACAAGTTCAGCACGATCATGGCGAAGGCCGGATGCCCTTTCGGGACGCCGGGAAAAAGCGGGCGCAGGAGCGGTTCCACGAGGCGGGCCATTTGGCGAATGAGCCCCCCGGCTTCCGCGATTTTAAGCAATCCGAGGAAAAGCGCCAGCACGCCGACGAGGCCGATGGCGATTTCGACGGCCGTGTCTGCGAAGTCGAAAGCGGCCCTGGTGATGTCCTGCAAGTGCGGAAAACGCACGGGATCGAAGCGGACGGATGTGGCGACGAGCGCGTCCGCCGCGTTTTCCGGCCCCAGCGTGCCTTCGAGGGCGTCTCCGCCGGAAAAATCCCGGATGCGCAAGAGCGGATCCGGCAGGGCGGCGCGCTCGGCGAAAAAGAGGCGGGCGCCGGCTTGCGTACGGAGCACGTGTCCCGCGTAGACGGAATCGGGGGCGGCGTCCACGCCGTAGAACGACTGGTACGTTTCCGCGTCGATCCGGATATGCACCGGAACGCGCCGCGCTTCCTCCCGATAGCCTTCCGGATACTCCAGGGCGATCGGCAGCGCGGCGTGATTCCGAAACCGGTCGCTGGCGCCGTCTCGCAGGTCGGAAACGATGGCGAATGCAAGGGCGGCGACAATCAGGCCGGCCCATATGTAATTCAGCATGTCGCAGCGAGATGGCGGTGAGCGTTTGCGCGGCGTTGCGCCGGGAATGCGTATTCCGTACAACTTACGCAGAGCGCTCGGAAGATGCACCCCCGTTTTTGGCTTCGAAAAAAGCGGCGATCTTGCGCGCCGCGGCAGGGCCGACGACGTCGCGCAGGGCCTCTTCTCCGGCGGCTTCCACCTGTTTCGCGGAGCCGAAGCGCCGAATCAGTTTCTGCGCGGTTTTTTCGCCGACGCCGTCGATTTCGCGCAGCGAAGAGTGAAGGACCTTTTTTTTTCGCTGCGTTCGCTGAAAGGCCACGGCGAAGCGGTGCGCCTCGTTCCGGATGCGTTGCAGGAGCTGAAGCGACGTACTGGCTTTGGGAATGTGCAGCGCCTCGGAATTGCCCGGGAAAAACACTTCTTCAAGCCGTTTCGCCAGCCCGACGACCGGAAACTTTCCATACGCGCCTGCGGTCCGCAACGCATCGGCGGCCGCCGAAAGTTGCCCTTTGCCGCCATCGATTACCACAAGGTCCGGCCATTCGATATCTTCCCGGTTCGCGTACCGCCGCGCGACGACCTCGCGCATGCTTTGGTAGTCGTCGGGTTTGCCGGGGACGGCGCCGCGGATCTTGTAGCGGCGATATTCGCTTTTGCGGGGCCGTCCGTCGCGAAACACCACGCAGGACGCTACCGTGCCCGTGCCCGCAAGGTGCGAAATATCGAAGCATTCGATGCGTCGCGGCAAGGTTTGCAGGCGCAAATCTTTTTCGAGGGATCGTACGGCATGGGGAATGCGGTCCTCGCCGCGCTTCGTCTTGCGCATTTTCCATTCGTCAAGGAGTATGGTTGCGTTCGCATGCACCATGCCCATCAGTTTGGCCTTGGGACCCCGCTGCGGCACGGCGAGGGGGACCTTCTTGCCGCGCCGCTGCAGGAGCAATTCCTTTACCGCTTCCGGTTCGGCGATGTCGTGGCTCAAGAGTACTTCTCCGGGAAAAAACGCAGCGTCCGCATAATAATCTTCTACGAGCCGTTGCATCAACGCCGTATCCGGCAATCCTTCTATCGGATGGACGTAGGTATGCCGCCGCCCGACGACTTTGCCTTCGCGCACTTGAAACACCGCCCCGCACGCCACATTTTCCCGCTCGTCCAGCGCAAGGGCAAAGAGGTCCCGGTCGGCCTCGTCCTCGCTTACCACTTTTTGTTTTCGGGCGTATTTTTCAAGGGCCAGGATGCGGTCTCGCAATCCGGCCGCTTCCTCGAATTGCATGTTTTCGGAAAGGCGCTCCATTTCGTCGCGGAGCAGGGAAATCAGCGCTTTCGTGTGTCCGTTCAGCAGTTTTTCGACTTGTTCTATCGTGCGGTCGTACTCGGCTTCGGACTGCCGTCCAATGCAGGGCGCCGCGCATTTTTTAATATGGTATTCCAGGCAAGGGTCGTATTTGCCGGCGGCGATGGGTTCCGGCGCAAGGTTCAGGGCGCAGGTGCGCAATTGAAAAACAGATCGGATCGCCCGCAACATCAGGCGCATGTTTTTTACGTCCGCGTACGGTCCGAAATATTTCGATCCGTCGCGTACGATGCGGCGCGTTGGAAAAACGCGGGGGAAGGGCTCTTTCCGAATGCAAATGAAGGGAAAGGTTTTGTCGTCGCGCAAAAGGACATTGTAGCGCGGCTTGAGATGTTTGATGAGGTTGTTTTCAAGGATGAGCGCTTCGGCTTCCGTGTCCGTAACGATCGCTTCCACGTCCGTCGTCTTGCCGATCATGATGCGCAACCGTCCGTCTCGCGCATGATGGTCCCGAAACCAGGACCGGACGCGGCTGCGAAGGTCTTTCGCCTTGCCCACGTAGAGTACGTTTCCGTCGGCGTCCTTGTGCTGATAGACGCCAGGGAGCCGGGGCAGGCGGTCGATCTTTTGCTTCAGTTCCGGAGTCATGGGCGCGCCGCCCGCGCTTGCGCGGCCGGATATCGTTCGATATGCCGCTTGACGAGCGCGATGCGCAGCGCCGGGTCGGACGTCGCCGCGATGGCCGCGTCCGGGAACCGCCGCCGCAAGGCCCGGGCTGCGGAAAGCCCTGCCTCGCTGTCCCCGGTCAAGAACAGCGTGCTTGCCGGGACAGGTCGCGCCGCGTCGAATGCGTCCGGGTCCGGATCCGCCCACAGGGTCGCCTGGATGCGGGCGTCGGCGCGGGCCGCGTCCATAACCGGTTTCGCAGACAGGCCCTGCGCCAGCAGATGTACGGACGGCTTGCCGAGCCAGTCGATAAGCGCCGGGACGTTCGGGTTTTCATCCGCCTCTGCTGCGACGTATATTCTGGCTGGCGCGAGGCGCTCTGCCAGCGCGTCCGGCGCGGGGGAAGGGGGCGTCGCCGTGGCCGCGATATGCAGGAGCGGCGTTTGCGTTTCGGAGCCGCGCGCGCGAACGACGCGCCGGACCCCTGCCGGCAGCGCGCCCGCCGCAGGCTCCAGCCGAGGGGCGGCGCGGGCGCAAAATTCGATCAGAATCTGCCCGGTTTGCCCGGGATGGACGAAGAAAACGCTTTTGCCCTCGGCGCCGGGTCGCGGCGCCGGGTCGATGGGCGCATAGCCCGCCTCGCGGACCCGCCGGTGCATGGCGTGAATATCCTCGACTTCGAAAGCAAGGTGGTGCAACCCGCCTTTCCGCTCCCGCAGAAAGCGCGCCACGGGCGACGTTTCGTCGAGCGCTTCCAGCAGTTCCAGTTGCGCGCCGCCCCCCGATACGAACGCGATGCGCACCCCGTCTTTTTCGAGCGTTTCGGACGAGTAGCGCGTTTCGCCCAACAGGTCGCGGAGCGCATCCAGCAGGCGCTCGGCGTCTGCTGTCGCTATACCGACATGGTCAAGGCGGGGCATGGGATACGCGGCGGTTCGCGGGCGGCGGGCGTTTGTTGGCGCGTACGCATGGAACGGAAGGCGCAGGGTCTCGTTCCGCGCGCTTCCGGTCCGCTGCGCCGGGCGCTTTCGGGAAAGGGCTGCGGACGGCCCCGCAAACGGTCCGTCCGTTCAAGGCGCCGCGCCCGAATAATTTTTATAAAAAGTCGATAATTTAACACTTTGGTAACAATCCTCAGTCCATTCTTTGTTATCGTACAAGGTTGTAGGATACTCTGATCAAAGCCGCTTCGCTCAGCGCGTCACTATTGCCCGCAAAGATCGTCATGCCCGAATCATTGAAATCATCAGAAAACACCGTAGATTCGGTACGTTGCGTCCGTGACGCGCCCTTCGGGAGGCTGCGAGGGGCACGCTGGCTGTGTCATTCCTCATTACATGGGGCCTGCCATGCTGCTTCGTCATTCCTTGCCAGCGCACCCCTCGCATGCCTCTGAGCTTCGCGGATTTAATCAGAGTATCCTGTAGTCGATCCGGGCGCGGGCATGTCCTGCGCTGTCTTGTTCCTGTTGCCGCTGCCTTTTTCTTTTTCGCTCCTGTACCGACCATGTCTTCAAAACTTTTTTCGTCCCGCCTCGCGCCCCTTGCGGCGCTGCTTGTCCTTGCGGCCGCCGCGAGCGGCTGCGCCCGCGAGCCCGTCGAGGGCCAACTCTCCGGCTCGGTCCAGATCGACGGTTCCAGTACGGTGTATCCGATTACGGAAGCCGTCGCCGAAGAATTCATGATCGCCCATGGACGCGCGCCGCGCGTCACGGTGGGCGTGAGCGGAACGGGCGGCGGATTCAGCAAATTCCTTCAGGGCGAAACGGATATAAACGATGCGTCCCGGGTGATCAAGTCCACCGAACTGGCGTTGGCCGCGGAGGAGGGCATCGACTTCATCGAGTTGCCGGTGGCCTACGACGGCCTGGCGGTGGTCGCGCATCCGGACAACGACTGGGCCGACTGCCTGACGGTGGACGAACTGCGCGCCATCTGGGAGCCCGGCAGCAGCGTTGGCAACTGGAGCGAAGTGCGCCCCGGCTTCCCCGATCGCGAACTCTCCCTCTACGGCCCCGGCACGGACAGCGGGACGTACGATTATTTCACCGAGGCCGTGGGCGGCGCGTCGGGCGCCAGCCGGTCGGATTTCACGGCGAGCGAGGACGACAACGTGCTGGTGCAGGGCATTTCCGGGGACCCCGACGCGCTGGGCTTCTTTGGCATCGCCTATTACGAGGAAAACGCAGACCGGCTCAAACTGCTGAGCGTCGACGACGGCGACCCGGACAACGGCGACGGGTGCGTACGGCCTACGCTGACGACGGTAGGGGACGGTACGTACGCGCCCCTGTCCCGACCGCTCTTCATCTATGTGCGCCCCGCTGCCGCGGAACGGGAAATCGTTAGCGCGTTCGTCCGTTTTTATCTCGAAAACGCAGGTTCCCTTTCCCGGGACGTAGGCTATGTGCCGCTTTCCGACGAGGAATACGCCCTGGCCCTCGAGCGTTTCGAGCGCCGCGTCCTGGGCACGATGTTCGGCGAGGAAGCCCACGTAGGCGTGACCATGCGCGAACTGCTGACCCGGTATATGTCCCCCGAAGCCTCTTCCGCGTCCTCCGACTCGCTCTTGTCCGAACCGGAAGCGCTATAGCGTCGTTCGCAGGCCGTGGCCGATTCGCAGCAAATATCGACGGGCGCGAAGACGGGCGCGCACGCAGACCTGGCCGTCAACATGCTCCACAGCCCGAAAGAACGGGCCGTCGAGTATGCGTTGGGTTTTTGCGCCCTGGTCAGCGTACTGACCACGCTGGGCATCGCCGCCGTGCTCCTCGTGGAATCGCTGCATTTCTTCGCGGAGGTTTCCATTGTCGAATTTCTGACCGAAACGCGCTGGACGCCGCAGTTCATAGACAAGCATTTCGGGATATGGCCCCTGTTGTCGGGTACGCTGCTCGTTACGGTCATTGCGGCCCTCGTGGCACTTCCCATCGGGCTGATGAGCGCCATTTTCATTGCCGAATACGCGCCCGAGCGCGTACGGAAAGTCCTGAAACCGGGCCTGGAGTTGCTCGCGGGCATTCCCACCGTGGTCTACGGCTATTTTGCGCTGACCTTTGTGACGCCCTTGTTGCAGACGTTCGTGCCGGGCCTGAATATCTACAATGCCCTTAGCGCGGGGATCGTGGTAGGCGTCATGATTATCCCCATGGTCTCTTCCCTGAGCGAAGACGCCATTCGCGCCGTCCCTCGTTCGCTGGCCGAGGGCGCCTATGCGCTGGGCGCCACCCGGATCGAAGTGGTGCTCAGGGTGATGGTGCCGGGCGCCGTCAGCGGCATCGTGGCCAGCTTCATTCTGGCGCTTAGCCGCGCCATCGGCGAAACGATGATCGTCACGCTCGCCGCCGGCGCCATGCCGAACCTTACCGCGAATCCCGCGGAGTCGGTGCAAACGATGACGGCGTTCATCGTAAACGTAAGCCTTGGGGACACGCCGCAGGGGACGGTCGAGTTTTACAGCCTCTTCGCGGTGGGCCTCGTGCTGTTTTTGATGACCCTGAGCATGAATTTCCTGGCGAATCTCATCATCCGCAGATACCGGGAACGGTACTGATCGTGACTTCCTCGCAACAATACGAAGAACGCCTCGAACGCCGGCGCCGCAAGGGGCTTGTTTTCAGCGTGTTGCTGTTTCTGGCCACGACGTCCGGCCTGGTCGTGCTCGTTACGCTGATCGTGGACGTGGTAGTGCAAGGCGGGCAATGGCTCGATTGGGATTTTCTGACCCGTTTTCCCTCGCGCATACCCGAAAACGCCGGAATCAAGTCGGCCATCGTCGGTTCGCTCTGGATGATTTTGCTCACCGCGGCCATCTCCGTGCCCATCGGGGTGGCGTCGGCCCTGTATCTCGAAGAATACGCGCCCAGGGGTTGGCTCCTGAAGATTATTCAGATCAACATAAACAACCTTGCAGGCATTCCTTCGGTGGTCTACGGCATTCTGGGCCTGACGCTTTTCGTGCGCTTCTTCGCCCTTGGACGCAGCCTGCTGGCGGGCGCCTTGACCATGGCCCTGCTGATTTTGCCCATCATCGTCATTAGCTCCCAGGAAGCGTTGCGGGCCATTCCGGAGGGAATCCGGGAAAGCGCTTTTGCGCTCGGGGCTACGCGGCGGCAGGTGGTCTGGAGTCACTTGTTGCCCATGTCGGCCCCCAGCATCATGACCGGCGTGATCCTGGCGCTGAGTCGGGCCATTGGGGAAACAGCGCCCCTCATCATGATCGGCGCCCTCACGTTCATCGCGTTCCTGCCCACCAGCGCGCTGGATCCGTTTACGGTCTTGCCTATTCAGATATTCAACTGGACGGCGCGTCCGCAAGCGGATTTTCAGGGGCTGGCCGCCGCAGGCATTATTATACTGATGGTCGTGCTGTTCCTGATGAATCTGAGCGCGATCCTGTTGCGAAATTATTTCGAGAAGTACCGGGCAAGATAACCAGCGCATTCCCAAGCAAGGCATTCATGGAAACGAACGAACGAAACGGATCGTCGCCCGCCGGGCAAGGCGCGTCGGAGGGAGCCAAGGTTCGCGTGGAGAACCTGGACTTCTGGTACGGCGCGAACCATGTCCTCAAGGATGTTTCGCTGGATATCCGGGCCAACGAAGTGACTGCCTTCATCGGGCCATCCGGCTGCGGCAAGAGTACGCTGCTGCGTTGCCTGAACCGGATGAACGAACTGATCCCGGACACCCGCCTCGAAGGCCGGGTGCTTATCGACGGGCGGGACATTTACCGCAATGCGGATCCCGTCATGGTGCGCCGCCGCATCGGAATGGTGTTCCAGAAACCCAACCCCTTCCCCAAGACCATTTTCGAAAACGTGATCTGGGGCGCGCGCGTCAACGGCTACAAAGGCGACGAGGCCGATCTGGTGGAAACATGCCTGCGCAAGGCGGCGCTTTGGGAAGAGGTCAAGGACAGGCTGCATGCGCAGGCGTACGGACTCAGCGGCGGACAGCAGCAGCGTTTGTGCATCGCCCGGACGCTGGCCGTGGCCCCGGACGTCGTCCTGATGGACGAGCCGGCCAGCGCGCTGGATCCGATCGCCACGGCCAAGCTGGAAGAAACGATTTTGCAACTCAAGGAACGCTATACGATCATTATCGTTACGCATAACATGCAGCAGGCCGGCAGAATCAGCGACCGCACCGCATTTTTCTACATGGGCGAGTTGATCGAGGCCGACGCCACCGAGCAACTTTTTACCCGTCCCTCCCGAAAGCGTACGGAAGACTACATCACGGGCAGATTCGGTTAGGCCAGGACAGCGGCCGTCGATTTGCCTGGCCCGATCAGGCTACAACGGATCCATGGCAATGCCCTCCCCCTCAACTCGACCCCTCGGCGCCGAACTGGCCTCGCTTCGCGAATTGCTCGCCAGCATGTCGGAGCTGGTCGAGGCGCAGGTCGCCGACGCGATTCATTCGATGTCCGCCAACGACCTGGACCTGGCCCGACAGGTGCGGGAGCGAGACGACGAGGTGGACCGGCTCGAACTGGAGGTGGACGAGCACAGCGAGCGTATCCTGGCCCTGTTTACGCCCGTCGCGGTCGATCTTCGGCTTATTATCGCGGCGGTGAAGGTCAATACGGACCTGGAGCGGATAGGCGATCACGCCAAAAACATCGCCAAGCATGTGTGCCAGGCCGATTTTCCGACCATGCCCGTGGCTGGAGCGAATCTCCGGGCGATGGCGGACGAGGCGCGCTGGATGTTGCGGAGCGCCCACGAAGCGTTTTTCAGGAAAGATCAGGTGCTGGCCCGGGAAATCGTAGCGCGGGACCAGCGCGTGGACCGAATGTACAAGGAAATGCTGGACGCGCTTTCCAATACCGGGCCCGATCACGTAGACAAGATCGTTCACCTCGTGCATATGGGCAAGTCCATCGAGCGCATCGCCGACCATGCGAAAAGCATCGGCAAGATCGCTGTTTTTCTGGTGGAAGGGGTGGATATCCGGCATCGGAGCGTAGCCCGCAACGCACCGGAAACGGCCTGATTCTCAAAGCGCGCCGCCGCGCCTTCGTTTTGCTGCGCGCCGCCGGGGCGCTTCCGAATCGAAAAAGGAATTAATCAGGGCAATCGCGAATTTCATGGCCGCATCCCGACCGGTTTTTTACGCAGGCCTTTTGGCGGCCTTGCTGGCGGCGCCTGCCGAGGGACAGGCCGTGCGCTACGGCGCGGATTTTCTGGCTACCGGCGCGGGCGGACGGGCGCTGGGCATGGGCGGCGCCCATGTTGCGCTTGCGGACGACGCCAGCGCAGGATACTGGAACCCCGCCGGCCTGAGCCAGACCCTTTTCCCCGAAATAGAATACATGCACGCGGAGCGCTTCGCCGGGATCGTTTCGTTCGATTACGGGGCGGTTTCCTGGCCGATCAACGCCCGCTCGACGCTGGCCGCTTCGTTCTTCAGGAGCGGCGTAAACGACATAAAAAACACGCTGGACGCCTGGGACCCCGAGCGAAACCAGCCTCGACCGCATCCGGAAGAGCATATTACCAGCTTTTCCGCGGCGGACGCGGCGTTCTTCGCAAGTTACGCCCGCCGGGTGCGCAAGGACCTTGCCGCCGGCGCCACCGCCAAGATCGTCCGCCGCAGTATCGGCGATTTCGCGGATGCCTGGGGGTACAGTTTCGACGTCGGGGCGTTGTATCGCCGAGGCGCCTTTATGGCGGGCGTCAACCTGCAGGACGCCGCCGGCATGCGGCAATCCTGGACCGTGAACCGGGATTTGCTTGCGAACATAGCGGATATTTTCGGACAAACGATTCCCAAGGGCGGCGTGGAGACCGTCCTGCCCGTGCTGCGGCTTGGCTCGGGGTATCTCTTCAAGATGGGCGCGCACCGCATTGCGCTGGCTGCGGACGTGGACATGGCGTTCGAGGGGCGGCGAGCCTGGGCGCTTAATACGGGCGGCGTATCCTACCATCCCCGGCTGGGCGTGGAATACGCTTTTCGGGAGGTTGTGGCGTTGCGGGCGGGCTGCACCGACGTCCTCAGGTCCGGCGCCGAAGGATGGGACGCGGCCCCGACGGTGGGGGCCGGTTTGCAGCTGGGCCGCCTCGCCTTCAATTACGGGTTCGGGAATTTCGCCGGGCTGGCTTCCGACCTGGGCTACACCCACCGCATTTCGGCCCGCCTTGTCCTGGCCCGCGAAGTCTGGCGCCGCGCCGACGAAATGTAGGGGGCGCAGGCGGCGTCCAGCGTTTCGAGGACGTAAAATGCAGGCGCTCTTTACAATGCGCCCGCCCCAAGGTGCGCCAGCAGGACGTCCTGCATGTCTGTGGCGCGCAGCGGACCGTCCGGGAGGCATTCCGGGCGATTGGAAAGCGCCAGCGGCCCGTCCAGCGGATCGTCCGGCAACCGCCCGTGCGTTCCCCGGACCAGCGACGGATCCAGCGGAATCACGTCCAGCAGGGAGCGAAACCCCAGTTTCTTTTGCCATAGCCGCCAGCCCGCCTTGAGCCGGGCCGAGGGCAGGGCCGGGTCCAGGAAGAGTTCGCACGGATCGTAGCCCGGCTTGCGATGAATATCCACGGTGCGGGCGAAGTCGGGCGCCCGGTCGTCATCCAGCCAGTAGTAGTACGCAAACCAGGCGTCCGGCTCGGCCACCGCCACCAGATCCCCCGCCCGGGGGTGGTCCAGGCCGCAGGCGGCGCGTTCTTCGCCCTGCAAGACCTGCGCGACCCCGCTTGTCCCTTCGACGAGCGCGCGCGCGTCCTCCAGCGCGTCCCGATCGTTCACGTACACATGCGCCACCTGATGGTCCGCCACCGCAAAGGCCCGGCTCCCCCCCGCGTCCAGGAGTTCGCGTCCCAGTTCTTCCCGTATCCGCAGGAAGCCTGCCCGCCGCAGCGCGCGGTTCAGCGACACGGCCCGTCGCGCCGGCGTCACCCCGTATTCCGAAAGCGCAAGGACGGCGGCCCCCTGCGCTTCGTAGTGCGCGACGAGCTCCTCGCAGACCGCGTCGATTTGCGCTACCTCCGCCGCCACGCCGGGCCCGTCCGGCCCTTCGCGTTGCAATACGTAATCCAGATGGGGCAGGTAGACGAGCGCCATGCGCGGATCGTACGCAGCGTCCACATGCAACGCGGACCGGGCGATCCATTCGCTGGAGCGGACGCTCGTTCCGGGTCCCCAGAACTCGAAAAGCGGAAACCTGCCCAGTTTTCGCTGAAGTTCCGTCCGCAACCCTTCCGGCTCGGTCCAGACGTCCGGGATTTTTCGCCCGTCGGCGGGATACATGGGGCGCGGCGTCGCGGCATAGTCCGCCGACGAATACATGTTGTACCACCAGAACAGGTTGGCGCAGGAGAAATCCGCCACGCCAAGCCGCCGGGCCTTTTCCCATATCTTCTCGCCCCCGACCAGCCGGTTCGATTGCCGCCAGAACCGGATTTCGCCTTCGTCCCGAACATACCAGCCGTTCCCGACGATCCCGTGCTCCGAGGGCGGGGCGCCGGTCAGCAGCGTGGCTTGCACGGAGCAGGTTACGGCGGGCAGGACGGGCGTCAGGGTCGCCATCTTGCCGCGCGCGGCCCACGACGACAGAAAAGGCGCGCGCGGCAAGAGGCGGGGCGTCAGCCCGACGACATTCAGGACGGCGAGTTTGGGCATGGCGACGAGGGCGATCAGCGCGAGCGGGGCGAAGGGCGCGGGCGCTTCAGGCGATGCGTTCGAGGCAATCCGCGACCCAGGCGTATTCGCGCGCGATGGAGGAGACGACGTCGGTTTTGAGCGGCTCCGGAAGCACCTCCCAGGTGTAGGTCTCGATTTCGAGATGGGGGCAGGAATCGTCCCGCAGCGCCTGTGCAAGCGTGGCCGCAATGTCTTCCTGCGTCGAGCGAAAATGCGGAAACCGGTCGATGAAGACGGGCACGTGGTAATGAATCCGCCATTCTTCCGCGGGGTCGGCGGGCAGCGCCGGCAGGGCGTCGGGCAGGTCCCGGTACCGATGCAGCGTCCCGTCCGCCGACCGCGCCACCACCTGATGCAAGTAGGTGGATTCGGCGAAGGGTTCCAGTGCGTCCGCCAGCGCGCGCCGCGTCGCGGACCCCGGTTCGTCCAGGGGAACGCGCAACGCCGCGCTGATCTGAATTTTGGAGAGCAGGACCCCCGCCGCCTCGAAAGCCGCCAGCGCCGCTGGAGGCGATTCGAATTCCACCGCAAAATGGCACGTGTCGTAGCACACGCGGATGTGTTCTCGCAAGACCTCCTCCGCCTGCGCGCCGCCGAGGCCGCGTTCCCGCTTCAGGCGCTCCGCCCCGTGCCGCCAGAGCCATTCCTTGAAGAAAGACACCGTTTCGGCGGTGTTTTCGATCAGGCAATCCGGTTCCGGCTCCATGCCCACGTGGATCAGCCGCCCCGTGCGCTCGCGCTCCTCGAACAGCCGAAAGGCGACGTCGGCAAGCTGCTCCGCGCCCCTGCGCAGCGCCTCGTCTCGCAGATTGCGCTCCCGTAGCCAGGGTTTATAGGAAAGGGGGGAGGTGGAAATGCTGCCCTCTGCGCCGTCCGGCAACAG
This sequence comes from Rhodothermales bacterium, assembly GCA_022825385.1. Classification (GTDB taxonomy): domain Bacteria; phylum Bacteroidota; class Rhodothermia; order Rhodothermales; family VXPQ01; genus VXPQ01. Next base: position 28,460 of record JAJDWX010000024.1, on the reverse strand, counting down.
GCGCGCCAGAATCGTCGCAAGCTGTTCCGTATAGATGCGCCGCTTGTCGTCGCGCCAGTCCGGCTTGTAGACCTCGTCCTTGACGCGCTGCCGGTGAAAGGCCCCGTACGGAAAGCCGTTGATCGTGAAGGCGTACAGGTCGCGTTCTTCGAGCAGGCCATGGAAACGGTCGAGGCGGGCGGGGTCTTCGGCGAGTGTTTGCGCGGCGCCGGCGGAAAGGCGCAGCCCGACGCCCATGGGCGCGTCCGGCGCCACCCGCCGCTTTACGGCCACCGCATGGGTACGCAGGTTTTCTTCCGCCTCGTCGAGCGTTTCTCCGGGGTGGATGTTGGCGCAGTAGGTCAGTTCCAGGCCCTTGCCGTGCGGAATGCGCATGGGATTACGCTTTATCGTCAGGAAATGCGCGCGGCGGCGGGTTCCGTGCAGGCCGCCCGCGCCGCCCGCGCCGCGCGCTCGCGCAAGAGGGCAATGGCTCGCCGGTACAGCCCCAGATCGACTTCGTGGACTTCCATGCCCTGGCCAATGCCCGCCAGCAGCATAATGGTCAACGTGCCCCCCAGGTGTTCCCGAAACGCTTCGAGGCCCCGGAAAACGGACCGCGGATGCTCCGGCTCGTCCAGATGCGCGCCGATTTCGGGGGCGTACAGGCGGAAGCCCATCGCTTCGAGGAGGGCGAGCGTCCGCCGCCAGTCGCGTTCGGGGAGCAGGCCGCCGAGGCGCGAGTAGGTGGCGTCAAGGGCAATGCCTGTGGCTACGGCTTCTCCGTGCCGCAGCGCGTAGCCGGTAAGTTGCTCCAGTTGGTGCGCGGCCCAGTGCCCGAAATCCAGCGGGCGGGAGGTCCCCATTTCGAACGGGTCCCCCGAGGCGGCGATATGGTCCAGATGCAGGGCGGCGCACCGGTAGACGAGCCGCTCGATGGCGCGCGCGTCCCGCCGGGGGGGCGCAAGGCGTTCCGCGTTCGCTTCGAGTTCGTCGAAGAAGGCGGCGTCCTTGACGAGCGCCACCTTGACGGCTTCGGCCATCCCGCTGCGCCAGTCGCGGTCGGATAACGAGGCGAGGAAGGAAAAATCGTTCACCACCGCGTACGGCGGCGCGAACGTTCCCAGGAAGTTCTTGGCCCCCCGCGCGTTGACGCTGTTTTTGACCCCCACCCCCGAATCGTTCTGGGCCAGTACCGTGGTCGGCATGCGGACGAGGCGGACGCCCCGGTGCGCGGTGGCCGCCGCGTATCCCGCCAGGTCCAGGACGGAGCCGCCCCCTATCGCAAGGACGAATGAATGGCGGCAGAGTCCGGCTTGCCGTATGGCGGCGTGCAACCCGGCGACCAGCGCAGGATCGTTTTTTGCGGCTTCGCCCGCCGCCGCCAGCACGGGGGCGTGCAGGGCGAGCGAATGGGCGCGCTGCGCGAAGTACGCCTCGATGCGTTCCGGGAGGTCCGGGTAGTGCGGCAGCAACCCCTCGTCGATCACCGGCAGCATCTTGCGCCAGGGGACGCCCGCTTCCGCCTCGACAATGCGGGCGAGCAGGTCGTTCTCCGGATGAAAGGCGTCCTCGACGAAATGGACGTCGTACCGGAAGGCAACCTGAATGTCCTGCCGGATCGTTTGCATCGGCGCGTTGTTCCGCTATGAATGGCTTGCAAGCGTTCGCCGGACCGCTTTGGCCCGGCGCCGGAGCATATACCCGCTGCGCGCAGAAAAGATCAGGGAACGCGCCGGACGCGGCGTTGCTTGTTCCAGCTGTACAGATTCAGTATTTCCTTGCCAGTGCGTCTGCTGCAAGAACATAGGCTTCGCGACTTGATCAGCGTATCTCCCGGCGTACCCCAAGCCGAAAACATTGCAGATTGGGGGCTTGGCGTATACAGGGGAGGCCGCACAAACCTCTTCCGCCCAAAACCGTATTCTCCGCAAAAAATGCGTCGATTACGCGCGTCCCGGACCCTGCGATGTATAATCGCCGCAGTTTTTGCATGGATTATTTGCCTTTGCGGGCAGGATTTCGTATAATCACCGCAGATTATGCGTAGAATATACATACATGAGCGCCCGGATTGGCCCCTGTTCCACTGGAATCAGGAGGCGTTGACCAACCTGCTGGCTGCCGTACGGTATCGGCAGGGGCGTCTTTCTGGCCGCATGGCGGCGCTGGGTTTCGACCTTCGACAGGAAGCGACGCTCCAGACGCTTACCGAGGATGTGCTTAAGACCAGCGATATCGAAGGGGAGACGCTGGACATTGAGCAGGTTCGCTCCGCGCTTGCCCGTCGTCTCGGGATAGATATAGGTGGCCTTGGCCATGTGGATCGTAACGTGGACGGGATTGTTCGGGTGATGCTTGATGCTACGAATTGTTATCATTTGCCCCTAACGGCCAAGCGGCTATGGGAGTGGCATGCCTGGTTGTTTCCCGACATCGACAGATATTCGAGACCGACTGCCGCAGGCGCCTGGCGGGAAGATCGTACCGGCCCCATGCAGGTGGTTTCCGGCCCCATCGGTCGCGAGCGGGTGCATTTCGAGGCGCCGCCCGCCGAGCGGATCGACGAGGAAATGGCGCGTTTCCTCGAGTGGTTCAACGAGTCCGACGAAATGGATGGGGTGATCAGGGCCGGCCAGGCCCATCTCTGGTTTGTCACCATCCATCCCTTCGACGACGGGAACGGGCGGATTGCCCGGGCCATTGCCGACATGGCGCTGGCCCGTTCCGAACAAAGCCCGCAACGCTTCTACAGCATGTCGTCGCAAATCCGGGAGGAGCGCGCAGGCTACTACAAAATACTGGAAGCGACCCAGCAAGGCTCGATGGACGTTTCCGTATGGATGTACTGGTTTCTGGATTGCTTGCAACGGGCCATTGACCGCGCCGAGACAACCCTGGACGCGGTGTTGGACAAGGCCCGATTTTGGGAGCGCGTCGCCGGGCTTTCGCTCAATGAACGCCAGCGCGACGTGTTCGCCCGCCTCCTGGACGATTTCAAGGGCAAACTCACCTCTTCGAAATGGGCGAAGCTTGCGAAATGCTCTCAGGACACCGCGCTCCGGGATATCAAGGAACTCATCGCATGGGGCGTGCTGCTGCGCAATCCGGGGGGCGGACGCAGCGTCAGTTACAAGCTCGCGGATTTCGAAGCCCCGGGCGGCGGGCAAAGCGCGGGTGACGGCCCGCCCGACGTCGGGAAATCCCGCGACGCGCCCCGGGATTGATTGGCAGGATTGATCGACCCGCGATCCTTACTCGATAATCAATCCTTTTTCCTGTACTACGGGGGCTTGCCCGCCGCGCAGCACCGAATTGCCCCCATACAGATCGCGCTGGTCGATGGGGGCGGGCTCCAGCCAGTCTTTTTCCGAAAATTGTCCGCTTTGTCCGTATGCCGCGAGCGCGTTGTCGTAGGTAACGGCCCGGATCGCGTCTTCCGGGATTCCTCGTTCGGCCATGAGGCGGGCCGTTTTGGGCACGGCCAGCGGATCGCTCACGCCCCAGTCCGCCGCGCTGTCTATGAAAATCCGCTCCGGGCCGTATTCCCGCACAATCTCGACCATCCGCTCGTTGCCCATTTTCGTGAACGGATAGATGGTGAAGGCGGCCCAGTAGCCGCGGTCGAGGACTTCCCGGACCGTTTCTTCGTTGTTGTGATCCACGATGACCCGATCCGGCGCCAGCCCCATATCGTCGCAGGCGTCCATGCTGCGGCTCGTCCCCTCTTTTTTGTTGCGATGGGGGGTATGGATGAGGACGAGCATGTCGAGTTCTTTCGCCAGTTCGAGTTGCAGCCGGTAATACTTGTCCTCGGCGGGCGTCATGTCGTCGTACCCGATCTCGCCGATCGCCACCACGCCTTCCTTGGCGGCGTAGAGCGGCAGGAGTTCCATCACTTCGTCTGCAAGCGGCTCGTTATTGGCCTCCTTGGCGTTCAGTCCGATGGCGCAATAATGCCGAACGCCGAACTGGGCCGCCCGGAAGCGCTCCCAGCCCACGATCATGGAGAAATAATCCTTGAAGGCGCCTACCGTGGTGCGCGGCTGGCCCAGCCAGAAGGCGGGTTCTATGACGGCTGCGACGCCGCCGGCGCGCATGACTTCGTAGTCGTCCGTGGTCCGGGAAATCATGTGGACGTGCGGATCGATGTAGAGGGGAGGTTGTTTCGGCATAACGGCAAGGAGGGTGAAGTACGGCGCTTGCGGCGCAACGTCGCGAAAGAAAGTATCGTAGGGGCGCGGCGGGCGTCGGGACCTGCGGCCTGGATGCATGGCGCGGGAGGGAAAGCCTATGCCATACCTTCGATCCGGTTCCGGCTGAAGGATTCCCAGGTCAGTTCGCCTGCGTCGATGCGTTGTTTGAGGCGGGGGAACGCGCCGAGGAGTTCGCCTGCGGCAGGGGCGTTCGCCTGCGCGAGCGCGAGGGTGGCGGCTTCCTGTTCTGCTTCGTCGCCAGCGCGCAGGACGCGGCGCAGGTCCGGGAGATGGCGCTCCGCCGCGAACGGCCCCACGGGACGCCAGAGTTCGGGGGAGACGGCGCGCCCGGCGGCCCAGCGCTCGCGCGCGTAGTCCACGAGCATTCGGGCGAGGGTCGGGTTGCTGCGCGCGTCCAGTCCGATTATCTTGTGCAGTACGCTGCCGGTAAAGAGGGCCTTCAGGATCATCTGGTTCCAGGCGCCCTCGTCGAAATGCTCCGAGGGATAGGGATTGCGGTGCGCGACGGCCTGAAATACGGAGGCCATGTTGCTCCGAATGCCTTCGGCGGCGCGGGCCCGGAAGCGTTCGGGAAAGGGGTAGAGGGGCAGCATTCGGTACAGCGCCGCCGATTCGCGCGCGTCGGCGGTCGAGAACAGTTGTTCTGCCATGCGAATCCAGGCGTTTTCGTCGTCTGCGGGGCGGGACAGGACGAGGAGGGCGCGGGCTGCTTCGTCCACGCTCCAGTTTGCGGGGTTCCATCCCGGACGCAGGGCGCTTGCCCGCGCAAGGTCCGTTTCGTCGAGCGCCAGCGTGTCTTTGGGAATGCGCCGGGGGGCGCCGCTGAACGCCAGGAAACATTTGGCCACAGGCGCGCCGCCTGCGATCTCCGCGCAGCGATCCTGGAGCCAGCGCAGGGCGTCCTCGCTGGCTTGCCGGGCGATCCAGGCGACGAGTTGTTTCCGTACGCCGGGCAGATCGACGGGACGCGGGCGCGGGCGCATGGGCTTGAGGCGGGGTTGCGGCGGAAAAGGGCGGCTTCTTTGGGGTTTGTTGTACCGCCGGGTTGGTTTTCTGGTTCGGGGAATTTTTTGGAGGGGGCTTGCGGGGGGATTTTTAATATATTGGTAATACGGAGGAATTATCCTATACTGTATACGGCGGTTGTTGCGCAGGGCGGGCGATGTCCGTAGCGCGTTATCCTGAACATCATGCCCGGGGAAGCATGAATCTGTTTTCGTCGTCGTCGCGGTACGCATGGGTCCTGGCGCTTGCGCTGGGGGCGCTTTACGTTTCGGTTTTGCCGGCGCGGGCGGAGATATGCGGGGAGGCGGCTCCGCGGGCGGCGGGGGAATTGGCGTTGGGTTCTTCTCTTGGCCCTCCTGTAGCGGTTGGGACGATACGGAACAGGGTGTTGACGCTGAAAGGAACGTCTCGTTACGGACTTGCAGAAGAAGGGCCTGTTCGCCTTCTGGTTTATGATCTTCTGGGCCGCGAGGTAGCTGTGCTAACGGACGGTCTTCAGAAATCTGGCGAGCATACTGTACGGTTCGAGGCATCCCATTTGTCGAGTGGATTGTACTTCGTTGTGCTGGATGCAGCGGGGAAACGGTTTACGAAATCCGTGCTTCTTATGAAGTAGCAACAAAGGCCCAAGTCACACTCAAACTGCGGAGGATCTTATGAAAAACACGATACATGTATTAGCAATATTGCTATTTGGTTCTTTTGTATTAACTTCTTCGAATGCTTGGGGACAAGTGCATCTTGGAGTAACTCCTGAGTGGATAAGCAAACCTTGTTATTGGTCGCCGTCCGTGATTGCAGATATTGACATAAATAAAAATGAAGAAATTTACATAATCGCTGATAATTGCCTCGCAGGCATTAATGCTTTAGGTGATCATATTTATTACAACAGACTTTCCGATTCTATAAATATAACATATCCTCAAAAATATAGTGTTTTAGCTGGGAATTATATATATGTAACTCAAGGATTAGAGATCCTTATAGATGTTAAAATTGAAATACCGGGTCCATTTGGATTCTATAATGAATTAACATATGGAGGTGTTGCCCTTGTTCCATATTTATATTCCGATCAAGAACAAGAACCACATGAATTAATAATACCTGGGAATACTTTTAAATTTCCTATGAATTTTGGTTCGCGAGGCACGATATTTGGTATGGATAAAGATGCAATGGATAACATATATATTATAGGTATTTATAATGACCTGCTTCCCGATTCTCTTCCGACTCCACCTGTGTCGACATGGGGGTATCCGCCTGTGGGCGCTATTGACGCAGGAGCAGATATCGATGTTTTTTTGGCCAGCTACACACCTCAAGGTATTTTGCGTTGGAGTAGGAGAATTGCGGGTCCGAACTACGATTATCCAGGATCCGAGTTCTGGTTTAATTGGCTTTCTTATCAGCCTAACGCCAGGTCCTTGTTGTATTCTGACAACGATGGGAATACCTATCTATTTGGTAATTTCAGCGGGGGAGCTGTCTTCGGAGAAGGTCAATTTAACGAAGTAACGCTTCCTGTCGACTCAAGTGGCTCCACTCCTATTTTTGATTCTTCTGGCGCAATCCATTTCGCTCTTGCCAGTTTCGATACCGAAGGAAATATCCGTTGGGTTCGTACACCTGATGACTTTGGTATCTTTGCAAGATTTGCCGAGCCTGAAAAAATGGCTGTGGATGGTGATGGCAATATCTTTATCCTTTGGCAGTATAGCGATTTGGACTCTGCCCTGCTGGATACGGTCCCGTTTGCTGGGCTTGATGCTGATGATGGCACGATACTCGCCAAGCATAGCCCTGACGGGACGCTACTCTGGATTCGTGCAATCGAAAATCTCTGGGCCTTTAGTGCCGAGTATCCTGATTTGGTGACAGACGCTCGCGGTCATGTGTATATTGGCGGCTCTTTCAGCAGCAATTCCATACAAATCGGGGATGTTGTTTTGTATAATTACGATAGTTATTCTTACCATAAAGACGGTTTTGTAGCGCACTACGATAATTCAGGCACCTTGCTGTGGGTCGGACATGCAACCGGACCATCTTCGCAATTTGTCACAGCGTTGGCTGTTAGTCCCACGGGGGATCTTTACGTTGCTGCGTACTCTGAAACAACGTTTCAATTGGACTTGGAAACGGTCGAGCCGGGATTGCTGGGAAATCCCTGGGGGACTATGCTCATCAAATACGCCGCCTCCACCATTACCTCCAGCGAATCCGCAGCGGAACTTCCAACCGCCGCCGCGCTGGCGTCGAATTACCCCAACCCGTTTACGCATACGACCACCATTGAATACGCGCTGCCCGCCTCGGGTCCGGTTCGCCTTGCGGTGTACGATGCGCTGGGCCGGGAGGTCGCCACGCTCGTGGACGGCGTACGGCAGGCGGGATCCCATGTGGCCGTGTTTGACGGAACCTCCCTGTCCAGCGGGGTCTACCTGTATCGTCTGGAGGCGGCGGGGCAGGCAAAAACGGGCCTTATGACGCTCAGGAAGTGAGATAAGGGGGCCTCTCAGCTCCCTTTTCCAAGGCCCAACCTTAATTTTTTAGGCTGAAAAATTTCAGCTTAAAAAATTAAGGTCAAGGCGTTTTGCGGGGACGGGGCGTTGCTTTTGCATGAACCTTGCTGGCCGCCGCCCCCGTAGCCGCCCGTACGTCGCCTCGAAGCCGCCGCGGATCCCGGAAACTTCTTTCGCGTTTCACAATACCGTCGCTTTGTTTGCGTTATATTTGGAATTCGTTTTCCCTCCAAGGCCCCGGCCCCGGCATACCGCGCAGCCCATGAAAAAGAACGAATGGATTGGTTTGGGAGCCAGTGTGGGGCTGCACGCGGGCGTACTCCTTCTCTTTGCCTTTTTGACGGTGGCGCAAGCGGATTCCCGGCAAATGGGCTTTGTGGAGGTGGACTTTGGCCCGTATTCGGAAAGCCGCCCCTCGGAACAAGTCGAAGCACCCGAAGAACCGGAAGAAACCCGGCAAGAGCCGCCGCCTGCGCCGGAAGACGCCCGCCAAGTGGACCTGCCGGATCAGCCGCAGCCCGTTCCGGACGAAGAGCAGGCGCCAACGCCGGAGGCCGAGGAAGTATCTCCCGAACGACAGGACAGCGAGGAAGCGGCGGAAGAGCCCGACCCGCAGGACGAGGCCCCGCCCATTCGCCCGCTCGGCAGCGCCGCCCCCAGTGAAGCAGGCGAAACCCGCCCCGAAGAAACGGGAGCGGGCCTGGACGACGAAACCGCCGCGCCTTTTGAAATCGAAGGGTTGAACCGGGACCCGGCGTACGCGCCGCTGCCTGCGTACCGGACCCAGGTGAACGCGACGATTCGCGTACAAATTACCGTCGATCCGCAAGGCCGGGTCGTGCAGCGCTTTCTGCTCCTGAAGGGCGACGCGGACCTGGAGAAAGCCGCCATGGACGCCTTGCAGCAATGGCGTTTCAATCCCTTGCCGTCCAATGCCCCGCAGGAGCGTCAGACGGGCACCGTAACGTTCCGTTTCCGACTGGAATAGCGAAACTGCATTACTTGTTATGTTTTCGTTGATGAAAGGATACGCATCCGCGGGTTTTCCATGTCCTTTCGGGCGGCGGCTTCGCCGAGGTTGCCTGCTTGTCCTCCTTACGCTGTGTTGCTGGGCGGGAGCGTTCGTCGCCGGGCCTGCGGCGGCGCAGGACGCAGGAGAAGTCCGCACCGTCAACGGGTACATAGAGGATGCGGAAAGCGGGGAGCGCCTTCCGGGCGCCACGGTGAGCGTGCCGGCGCTGGGCATTGGTTCGGTTACGAACCAGTATGGTTACTACAGCCTCACCGTCCGCCTCAATTCGCTTACCCTTGCGTTCGCCTACCTCGGCTACGAAACCGTTACGCGCGCCCTGTCGCTTTCGGCGGATACGACGCTGGACGTGGCCCTTGCGCCCATCGCCATAGACCTTGAAGGCATCGAGGTGGTGGCGCGGGCGGATTCCCTTATCGACCAGCCGCAGATGGGGCGCCACGAGGTGGCGATAGACCAGATACAGTCGCTTCCGGCCCTCCTCGGCGAAGTAGATATCCAGAAGACGCTGCAACTCTTGCCCGGCGTACAGTCCGGATCCGAAGGCCGCAGCGGGTTCTACGTGCGGGGCGGAGGACCGGATCAGAACCTCATCCTGCTGGACGGGCTTCCGCTGTACAACCCGTCGCACCTGTTCGGTTTTCTGAGCGTGTTCAACGCGGACGCGATGAAGCACGTCGAACTGATCAAGGGAGGCTTTCCGGCGCGGTACGGAGGCCGCCTGTCGTCTGTCGTGAACCTGACGATGAAAGAGGGCAACCTGCGGAAGTACGGCGGCGACGTGGGGACCGGGCTTATCGCGACGCGCGCCACGCTGGAGGGGCCGATCCTGCGGGACAAGGCTTCGTTTCTTTTTACCGCCCGCCGTACGCTCGCCGACCTGTTGGCGCGGCCCTTCCTGCCGGAGGATACGCGCGCGGGATACTTTTTCTACGACGTGAATTTCAAGGCGAACTACATCGTATCGCGGAAGGACCGCATTTATCTGAGCGGGTATTCGGGGCGCGATCTGTTTTACGGTTCGGATAACTGGGACGACCAATACGAGGAAGGCGAATTCGAAGGCGATCTGGGCTGGCGCAATCGGCTGGCCGCGCTCCGCTGGAACCGGCTGTTTGGCAACCGCACGTTTTCCAACGTGCTGGTGGGCCTCACGAATTACAGTTTCGCCATCGGGACAGACGAACGGTACCATACCCCGGGCGAGCAAGCCGGGGGCTACGATTACGAATCAAGCGTGAGCTACGTATCCGACATTCTGGACTATACCGTGAAGCTGGATCTGGAGCACCGGCCTTCGCCCAGCCATTATCTGCGTTTCGGGGCGGAAGGGATTCGCCACCGCTTCAGCCCGGGCAGGCTCTGGTTTTGGGAAAAGGACTTCGGGGAAACCGTCGAGGACACGACGCTGGCGTCGCCGGTCGGCACGGTGCGTTCCAGCGAGGCCGCCCTCTACGCCGAGGACGACATGACGCTGTTTTCGGGCCTGCGGGTGAATGCGGGCCTGCGCATGGCCTGGTATTTCGTGGATGGCGAAAATTACCCATCCCTGGAGCCGCGCTTGAGCCTGAGCCGCCGCGTGGCGCGGCGGATGTCGGCGAAGGCGTCCTACGTGCGGATGCAGCAACCGGTGCACTTCCTGACCGCCAGCACGGGCAATCCCTTTACGGATTTCTGGGTTTCGGCCCTGGAGCGGATGCCGCCCCAGAAGAGCCATCAGGTCGCCGTCGGGCTGGTGCGGAATATCCGGGAGGGGCGCTACGAGGCGTCGCTCGAAAGCTACTACAAATGGATGCGCGACATCATCGAATACAAGGCGGGCACGCAAACCTTTGATTCGGTGTTCCGGGACTGGCCCGACCTGATCGAGACCGGGCGCGGCGTGGCGTACGGCGTCGAACTGTTCCTGCAGAAGAAAACAGGGCGTACGAGCGGGTGGATCGGGTATTCGTGGGCGAAAGCCACCCGGGATTTCAAAAACCTGAATAACGGAGAAGTTTTCCCGTACCGCTACGACCGGCGGCACGACGTGTCCATCGTAGCGCAACGCCACCTCTCGCCGAACAAGGAAATATCCGCGGCCTGGGTCTTCGGCAGCGGCTATCCCGCTTGGCTTCCGGTGGGCCGCCACTCGGTGTTGCTGCACGACCAGGCACACGATTATTACAGCGGGCCAGACGACGACGATGAAGTCATCGTAGTGGATTACGGCCCGCGCAACGCGTCCCGTCTCCGGTCGTACCATCGCCTGGACCTTGCCATCCATTTTCGGAAGGAACGTTCCTGGGGTACGCGTACGCTTACGTTCGGCACGTACAATACGTATAACCGGAAAAATCCGTTCGTGGTGTACCCCGTGCGGGAAAATCGCAGCGCGTCTACATTCAATTTTCGTCAGTTGAGCCTCTTTCCGGTGCTTCCCTCGTTCGCATACCGTATTTCTTTCTGATGAAGCCTCGCTCCGAAAGATCATGGCGCGGAGCGCCCTGCGGATCGTGGCGCGCCGCGCTGCTTGCGGCAGGCGCGCTGGGCATGGCGGGCGTTTTCGCCGCTTGCGAACTGGCGGTGGAGGTGGATATTCCCGACCACGATTCGCGGCTGGTGGCCCACAGCTTTTTCGCGCCGGACAGCGCGTGGACGGTCCGCCTCAGCCGCAGCGCAGACATCGAGGGGCGCGACGACGTCAGGAAGTTGACGGTACCCGACGCAACGGTGCGCATTACGAACGAGACGGGAGACTTTTCGCATACGCTTGCGCATACCGGAGAGGGAATGTATGCGGCGCCCGCGGGCGCGTACCCGACGCCCGGCGCCGCGTATACGCTCGAGGCGGAGGCGCCCGGCTTGCCTGCGATCCGCGCCGTCAATGCCATTCCGTCGGTCAAGGCCGCCGTCGAGGAACTGGCGCGGCTCGACGACAACTCCATCGGGCCCTTCCAGTTCGAAAACTATCGGGTTCGCATACGGATCGAGGACCCTCCGGGCACGAATTACTACAAACTCGAACTGTTTCAATTCCTTCCCGCCCCCACGTTTATCTTCCCGCAGGAGGACCCGGACACGTCCAGTTCGTTTCAGGAAATTTCGTTCTCGGCCAACGAAAGCGCGTTCCGGTATGACGATTACGCCTATTTTTTCGATTCGCCGGACGTAGCCGGGGGGGACGAGTCGTTCCAGGGCGTACTTTTTTCGGACGAATTGTTCGATGGCGAAACGGAATTTTTCGAGATAACCTTCAATTCGGAGCCCGTATCCAGGAGCGAATCCCGTTACAAACTGGTGCTTACGGCGCTGAGCGAGGATTATTTTTTGTATCATCATACGGCGTTCCTGCAATCCGAATTGGTGAACGAATTGAATATCGAGGCGGCCTTGCTGCAAACCCCGCCGATTCATTTGCATTCGAACGTGGACGAAGGGCTGGGAGTTTTCGCCGGGTATTCGGTCCATGCGTTCGGTTTCGACCGGGAGGGGAACGTGTGGCCGGGCGAAGACAGGCCGGATTAGCCCCGCGTTCGCACAAACCCGCACAGACCCCCACCGACCCGCACAGCCTGTTGAATCCCATGTCCGCTTCCTCCGAAGAATCTCCGCAATCCGGGTATCGCTCGTGGGCCTTCCTACTGGGCCTCCTCGGCGTGGCGGGCGCGTTCTCGCTCCTTCCGAAAGCCGTCCGCCGCGGGTTTCGCCGTTTTCTTTTCGGCGTCTTTTTCGAAATCACCGTGGTGGCGCTGGCCGGGCTGTTTACCGAAAGGATGGTGCGCCGCATCGCAGGGGAAGACGAGGAGGCGCATCTGCCCGAGCCGCCCCGGCATCGGTAGGGGGCGCGGGCGGTCTCCCGCCTTGCGTTCGGGCGGCGAAATTCGGTATAATCCGGCCCGTTTGCTCGTATATTCTTGTATACGAATCGTAATTTGCCTTAGGGTTTTCCCATGTCTCGTTTTCGCCATCCCCGTTTTTTGCTGGTCGCCGCGCTTGTGTTCGTCGCGGCGGTCGTTGCGTATCTCCTGACGCTGCCGCCCGCCGCGGTCGTCCCGCCGGACGCGGACGACCTATGGCCCGGCACGAAAGTCTGGGCCGAAGAGCAGCTCCAGGCCATGACGCTGACGGAAAAGGCGTCCCAGCTTTTTTCCGTGCGGGCGTATGGGCGGGCGACCGATCCGGAGGACCCCGCCTATAGGGAACTTGTGGCGCTGGTCGAGGAATTCGGGCTGGGCGGCGTCGCCTTTTTTCAGGGGAATCCAGCGGATCAGATCGCGCTCGCGAATGATTTGCAAGGGCGGGCGAAATGGCCGCTCCTGATCGCCCAGGATATGGAATGGGGCGCGGGCATGCGCGTGGACGGGACGACGGTCTTTCCGCGCGCCATGGCGATGGGGGCCGCCGGGAACGTGGAATGGGCGCGCATGGCCGGGTACGTTACGGGCCAGGAGGCGAAGGCCCTTGGCGTTCGGCATGTCTTCGCGCCCGTCGCCGACGTGAACAACAATCCCGACAATCCGGTCATCAACACGCGTTCGTTTGGCGAGCGGCCCGAACGGGTGGCCGAGCTGGCGTCGGCGTTCGCGGCGGGATTGCAGGAGGCCGGCGTCCTGGCTACGGCCAAGCATTTTCCCGGGCACGGCGATACGTCCGTCGATTCGCACAGGGCGTTGCCGGTGCTGCTTTTTGGGGCCGAGCGGCTGCGCGCGCTGGAGCTGGTCCCGTTCCGCAAACTGGTGGAAGAGGGCGTAATGAGCGTGATGGTCGCGCACCTTGCTCTGCCCCTCGTCGAACCGGATTCCACGCTGCCCGCGAGCCTTTCGCCCCAGGTGGCGACGGGCCTCTTGCGCGACGAACTGGGCTTCGACGGGCTGGTCGTGACGGACGCGCTGGATATGGCGGGGGTGACTGCGCATTTTTCTACCGAAGAGATTGCCGTGCGCGCCTTGCTGGCGGGCGTCGATATGCTGCTGCTTTCCGAAGACCCCCGGGCGGCGCGGGCGGCGGTATTGGAGGCGGTCGCGGCGGGCGAGATTCCTCTGGAGCGCATAGACGAGGCGGTCCTGCGGATTTTGCGGGCCAAGGCCTGGGCGGGGTTGCACAGGGACCGGTACGCGGCGAGCGAGGCGGACAGCGCGCGCAGGGGCCCGCTGGAACGCATCGCGACGCCCGAGCACAGGGCGCTTGGCCTCGGCATAGCCCGGGCGTCCCTTACGCTATTGCGCAACACGGGGAAGATACTTCCGCTTGCCCGCAACGCGCGCGCACTCTTCATTACCCTTGCGGACGGGACGAATCCGGCTACGGGAAGCCGTTTTCTTGCCGACGCGCTTCGCAACCTGCCCGAAGCGGCAGTCGATACGCTGTGCCTGAACGATTTGTCCGACCCGGCGGCCTACGAGGCGGCGCTGGAGGCCGCCGACGGCTATCCGTTCGTCCTCGTGTCCGCATTTTTGCGTCCCGGTCCGCGCAGGGAACCGGCGGAGGAAGCAGGCGGGGAAGCGGGAGCGCAGGGAGAAGCAGGGGAAGAAAGCGTTCCTCAAGACCCGCAAAAGGCGTTTCTTGCCCGCCTCGTGGAGCACGGCCCGCCGGTCGCGCTTGTTTCGTTCGGCGACCCGTATATCGCGCGGGATATGGCGCAGCCCGCCGCCTATCTCGTTGCGTATGGCGCGTCAGAGGCGTCCCAGACCGCTGCCGCCGACGCCGTGGCGGGCCATGCGGACGTGCGCGGGCGCCTGCCCGTCGGCATACCGGGTTTGTACGCTCCGGGCGACGGGATGGACCTGGCGCAGCGCGCCATCCGAACCGGCTATCCCGCCGAAGCGGGGCTGGACGGCGCCGTCATTGCCCGGCTGGATACGCTTATCGGGAACGCCATCGACAGTACGGCCTTTCCCGGAGCGGCGCTGGCGATAGGGCGCGGCGGCGTGATTGCCAAGATGGAAGCGTACGGCCATTTTACCTACGACGAAGCGCGGCCCGTGACTACGACGTCGATGTTCGATCTGGCCTCGCTCACCAAGGTGATCGCCACGACCACCGCGGTCATGCTGCTTTTCGACGAGGGCAAGCTGGAACTGGACGCGCCGGTTGCGGACTATCTTCCCCGGTTTCGGCAATCCGGCAAGGAGCGCGTAACCATTCGGCAACTGCTCGTCCACACAGGCGGACTCATTCCGTTTCGTCGGTATTACGAGATGGGCGCGACCGCGCGCGAAGCGCTCATCGATTCGGTGCTGGCGGAACCGCTCGAATACGAGCCGGGCACGGAAATGCGCTACAGCAGTATCGGCATGATTGCCCTCATGTTCGTGGTCGAGCGGATTACCGGGCAGCCTTTCGACGAATACGTGGAGGAGCGTATTTTCGAGCCGCTGGGCATGCGCGACACCGGGTTTATGCCGTCCGGCACGCCCAATCGGGATGCGGTTCCCACCGAACGGGACCGCGTTTTCCGGGGCCGCCTCGTGCAGGGCGAAGTGCATGACGAAACCGCCTGGATAATGGGAGGGGTAGCCGGTCACGCCGGATTGTTTTCCACGGCGGAGGACCTGGCCCGGTTCGCCCATATGCTGGTGGACGACGGGCGCGCGAACGGGGCGCCGTTCATTTCTCCCGAAACGCTTCGCCTCTTTACGACCGTGCAGGAGCCGGAACTCAGTTCGCGGGCGCTTGGATGGGATACGAAAAGTCCGGAGGGGTATTCGTCCGCCGGGGCCCGGTTCGGTCCCGCCAGTTTCGGGCATACCGGGTTTACCGGCACCTCGTTCTGGGTCGATCCGGATACGGACCTGTTTGTTATTCTCCTGACGAACCGGGTCTTCCCTTCGCGCAACAACGGAAAGATCAGGGAAATCCGCCCGCGCGTAGCCGACGAGGCGTCCGGCTCCATCCTCGGCCCGCCCGTCTTCACGCTGCCGGACAGCCTGTTCGGAGCCCCGTAGCAAGCCGGGCGCGGAACATTCCGGGGCGGGGGTTGTCTTTTCGGGCGCCGCGCGGCGGCGACGCAATTGTACGATTGACTGATTGCTGACGAATCATGCCTACCTATGTATACCGGCGCGAAGACGGTTCTACTTTTGAAATCGACCAGCGCATTACAGCGGACGCGCTCGCCACATGCCCTGAGACCGGGCAGAAGGTGGAGCGCATCATTACCAGCGCCGGGCTGATCTTCAAGGGAAGCGGCTTCTACCTGACCGACTATGCGCGGAACAACGGAGAAGGCGCAAAGAAGGACGCCAACGGGAAGGGCGACAGCAAGGAAGCGGCGTCCAGGGACGGGGACAAGGCCCCTGCCGAAGCATCTTCTTCGTCCGGGGAAAAATCTGCCGCCGCCGGCGAGGGAGCCAAGGGAAGTTCGGCGGCGAAATCGAAGGAGTGAGCCGGGCAGAGCTGCCCGAAAGGCAAACGGGAACGGCGGTTTCCACGTTTCAGACGCAAACGCGGCGCTTACTCCTCATCCAGGGCGGACAAGACGCCGGGTTCCGGTCCGGCGTGGGGCGTAAGCGCGGAATCGGGCGGCGCGGGACTCGACGCAGGCGCGGTCGCCTTCCCTGTCGCTGCGTCTGTCGGGATTGCTTTGGCGGCGAGCAAGACTTGTATGTCGTTCCGCAAGTTTTGTATATCATCCCGCAAGTCTTGTATGTCTTCTCTGGTTTCCGTGCGCAGGCCTGCTATCTCCGTACGCAAGCCCTCTATGTCTTCTCTGGTTTCCGTGCGCAGGACTTCTATGTCTTCTCGGACTTCCGTACGCAAGTCTCGCATATCCGCCCGGAGCGAATTGTGCAGCATGATGGTAACGGTAACGAAGCCCGTCAACATGACCGCTGCACTGATCACTATCGTTATGTCCCGTCGTTTCATCGTTCCGGGGAGCCGGGGAAAGTTCTGCGAGGAAATCGAAGGAATGAGCCGGGGGCGGGGCGTTCGAGGCTATTTCTTCCGGGTTCGCTCTTCGACTACGGCCACGCGTTGCTCGACTGCGGACAGCCGATCGGATAAACCGGACAAGTTTGCGTTGACCGCATCGAATTTTGCGTTGACCGCATCGAATTTTTGATCGACACGGACAGACATTTCTCGCATTTCCGTGCGCAGGTCCCGCATATCCATCCGTATTTCCGTCCGCAGATGCTGCATGTCTGTCCGAAGGAGCCAGTAAAACCCGAACAGAAATCCGCCGAACGTGGCGACGCCGACAATCGTTTCCCAACTAAGCATGCGCACCCTCACTGTGTTTGTCGTTTTTTTGTTCTGTGGTACATTGTATGAACGAGACCCTTTTTGCCGGGTTCCAGCGCTCCGAAAATATTTTTTTGCCTCCGTTCGGGCGGGGCGGAGGCGTTTTCTTGTCCTGCGAACCGGGCGTATACCAGAGAGGAAATCGCCTTTTGGCCTGCGTAACCTAAATAATTTAAGTCAAAAATTTTCGACTTAAAAAATTAAGGTTGCCATTTTTTTTGCCTTCCTGAAGCCCGAAAATGTGTTTACAAAATGCTTCCGGGAATCGTCGTCATTTCGTTACAATTTTGTCGCATATTTTTCAGGAATCAGGCTGATTACATCGTCATGTTTGTGTCGTTGAAGTGAGCAGCAAGCACCGTAGATTCGGGTCGTAGAGGACGCGATGCGCCCTTCGGGAGGCTGCGAGGGGCACGCTGGCTTGTCATCCCTCCTTATGCGGGCCCTGCCACATCGCTTCGTCATTTCTTGCCAGCGCACCCCTCGCATGCCTCTGCGCTTCGCGGATTTAATCAGCGTATCTTGCCTTGGCCTCTGAAAGTCGGCGCGTACGCCGGGCGGCCTTCCCCTGTAATTTTTGCATTTTCGTTACATTTCTGTAAAGAAATTTGATATATTGACGGAAATGCGCCCCATTTGGAGCTGCTGTTGCGCGCGCACGGGGGACTTTCGCGATACCCCCGATCCCCCGTACACGGCAATGCACTGCCCGGATAATAGCCCCCCCCCCCGGATGTTAACTATGGGTCTCCAGATGCCAGTGTTCAATCGTCTGATCTTGACGATCTTCTGAATGCCTGGCGGGCGAAGGCCGCCGCGTCCGGCTATAGCCAGGAACGCATCAAGGGCACGGCGTTCGAGCGGCTCTGCCTTGCCTTTCTCGAACACGACCCCGTCCAGCGAACATTCTACGAATCCCCCGCGCCCTATGGCGAGTGGGCCGGGGCGCAGGGCCTTCCCGAGGCAGACCTGGGGATCGACCTTGTCGCCAAAGTGCGCGGAGGCGAAGGGTGGTGCGCCATTCAGTGCAAGTTCCGGGCCGAGGGCAAGCGCGTTCCCAAAGCGGAAATAGATTCGTTTCTGTCGGCTTCGGGCGCGCGCCAGTTCACGCGCCGCCTGATCATCGACACGACCGGCCGGCAGTGGAGCGCTCCCGCAGAGGAAATTCTGCGTCGGCAGGGCGTGCCCGCCTTGCGGATCGGGCTGGACGAACTTCGCAAAAGCCCCATCGACTGGGCCAAATACGCCGCGAGCGAGGAGGTCGAGCGGAGCGCAGGCCGCAAGCGCCCGCGTCCGCACCAGCAGCAAGCCATCGACCGGGCCGCAAACGGATTGGCCGAGCCGGGATCGCGGGGCAAACTCATCATGGCCTGCGGTACGGGCAAGACGTATACGTCGCTGCGGATCGCGGAGGAAATCGCGGGCAAGGGAGGGCGCGTCCTGTACCTGGTGCCCAGTCTGGCGCTGATGTCCCAGACGGTTCGGGAATGGGCGGCGGATGCGCGGCTTTCGCTTCGGGCCTACGCCGCCTGCTCGGATGCGCAGGTTGGCCGAAGGCGTCGCCGCAACGACGACCGCATCGACATGGACGCGCTGGACCTGGCGTTTCCGGCGACGACGGACCCGGCGAAGTTGGCGCAGGAGGCCGCCCCGCCTGCCCCCGATCAACTCACCGTGGTGTTCGCCACGTACCATTCGCTTCCGGTCATCGGCGCGGCGCAGCGAGAGCATGGATTGCCGGACTTCGACCTGGCCATCTGCGACGAGGCGCACCGGACGGCGGGCGCGCGCATCGAAGGCGAGGCGGACAGCCATTTCGTGCAGATTCACGACCAGCGGCATGTCCGGGCGGAGCGGCGGCTCTACATGACGGCCACGCCCAAGGTGTACGCTGCCTCGGCGCGCAACCGGGCGGGCGAAGTGAACGCCGCGTTGTGCTCCATGGAGGACGAATCCCTCTACGGGCCGGTTTTGTACGAAATCGGATTTGGCAGCGCGGTGGAGCAAGACCTGCTCTCCGATTACAAAGTGATTGTGCTGACGGTGCCGGAGGACGCCGTGGCCCGGGGCGTAAGCGCTTCGCTGGCCCGGCACGAACTCAAACTTACGGAGGCGGGCAAACTGGTGGGGTGCTGGCGGGCGCTGGCGAAGGCGGACGAAGACGAATTCCCGGAGGAGGACAGGCTGCCCATGCGCCGGGCCATCGCATATTGCCGGGACATCAAGTCCTCCGAACAGGTGGAAGCGCTCTTTGACGAGGTGGCGCGCGAATACCGGGCGTCCCCTGTGGCCGTGGCGCATGGATCGGCCCCGGAATACGATGTGCAGGCGAAGCATGTGGACGGGACCTTCAACGCCTTGCGGCGGGCGGAACGGCTGGATTGGCTGGATGGCGTCCGCCCGGCGGATCGCGCGTGCCGGGTGTTGACCAACGCCCGCTGCCTGGCGGAAGGCGTGGACGTACCCGCCCTGGACGCCATTCTTTTCATGCACCCCCGGAAAAGCCAGATCGAGGTGGTGCAGGCGGTGGGCCGGGTGATGCGCCGCGCCGCGGGCAAGCGCATGGGCTATGTGGTGCTGCCCGTGGTCGTGCCCTCGAACATGGACCCCACGGAGGCGCTCAACCAGTCCGACACGTTTCGGGTGGTGTGGCAGGTGCTGAACGCCATCCGGTCGCACGACGAGCGGTTCGAGGCCATGCTCAACTTGCTGGAGGAAGGGAAATCCGGCAAGCACCTGGGCATTATCGCGCTTTCGGACTGGCGGCCCAAAGACCCGAATAGAGATCCCAGGACCGGCGACAAGGACTACGGCGGCGACGGCGCGGCGAACGGCGAGATGGACAAGCAGTACGCCCTCGAATTCGATCTGCCGGCGGCGATCCGGGCGAAGATCGTGGAGAAATGCGGCAACCGGCGCTACTGGAGCGAATGGGCGGAGGACGTGGCCGCCATAGCCCAGCGGCATATCGCCCGCATCCAGGCGATGGTTACGGCGGACGAGGCGGCGCAGGAAGTGTTCGGCGAATTCCTTGCGGAACTCCGCGACGACCTGAACGAAGGCGTTACGGAGAAGGAAGCCATTGAAATGCTGGCGCAACACATGGTTACCCGGCCCGTTTTCGAGGCGCTGCATGGCGACGCCCGCTTCGTGGATCAGAACCCGGTGAGCAAGGGCATGCAACTGGTGCTGGACGTGCTGGAGCCAGCGAATATCGAAACGGAGGCCGAGAGCCTGGACGAATTCTACGCCAGCGTGGCGCGGCGGGCCAGGGCTGCGAACACCGCGCTGGCCCGGCAAAAAATCATTACCGACCTCTACGACAAGTTCTTCCGAAACGCGTTTCCCAAAACGGCGGAGAAACTCGGCATTGTGTACACGCCCATAGAAATCGTGGACTTCATTTTGCATTCGGTGGACGAACTGCTGCGCTCGGAATTCGGGCAGTCCCTTTCTTCGGACGGCGTACAGATTCTGGACCCATTTACGGGCACGGGCACCTTCATCACGCGCATTATTCAGAACGGGCTGATCTCGCCGGAAGATTTGCCCGGAAAATACGCCTCCCAGATGCATGCCAACGAGATTATGCTGCTGGCGTACTACATTGCGGCGGTGAATATCGAAGCGGCCTACCACGAAACGGTGGGGGCGGCGGCCTACGAACGGTTCCCGGGCATTATCCTGACGGACACGTTCGAAATGCAGGACACCGAAGACCTGATTGCAAGCATCCTCCCGGAAAATTCCGAGCAACGAAAGAAGCAAAAAGACGCGCCCATTCGGGTGATTGTGGGGAATCCGCCGTGGAGCGTGGGTCAAAAGAGCGAGAATGACGCGGCGCAGAATCAGAAATATCCAAAATTGGACAGGCGAATTGCCCAAAAATATACGGCCCATTCAAAAAGCACGAACAAAAACAAAGTATATGATAGCTACATTAGGGCTGTACGCTGGGCTTCCGACCGCATTGGCGAAAGCGGCGTGATTGGCTTCGTGACCAATGCGGGTTGGCTGGAAGGGACCGCTATGGACGGCCTTCGCAAATGCCTTGCGGAGGAATTCACCAGTATTCATGTGTTGCATTTACGGGGGAACGCTCGAACCCAGGGAGGTCGCCGTCAGGCGGAGGGCGGTCCTGTATTTGGCCTCGGATCCCGGGCGCCCGTAGCCATTGCACTCATGGTTCGCAACCCGGAACGCACGGGCTGCCAGATTCGGTTTTACGACATAGGCGATTACCTGAGCCGGCAGGAAAAACTTGAAAAAGTAGCCGCGTACGGTAACTTGCAGGGCGTGGCAACCAATGGGGGCTGGCTGGAGATCAAACCGGATAGGCACCACGACTGGCTGAATCAGCGAGACGCGGGATTTACCTCGTTCATGGTCATGGGAGATAAATCTAATAGCGGGGAGATTAGTCCAAAAATTTTCCAAAACTATACTATGGGCGCGCAGACTAAGCGTGATGCATGGTGCTATAATTTTTCTGAATCTGAATTGAGATATAATGTCCGATCTATAATTCGTTTCTATAATGCGGAAAGAGCGCGCCTTCAATCCCACATTATCGAGGATGCGCACCGTTTATCCGTGGCGGAGATTAGCAGCCTTGTTAACAATGATCCTACAAAGATAAGTTGGTCACATGAGCTGAAGAAAGATATTGCCCGGAACAAACCTTTGTTTATCGAAAATGGACGAATTGCAGCATCGCAATATCGACCTTTTACGCGTCAATATCTTTATCTCAGTCGCCAACTTAATCCAAGTGTCTTCCAGATTCCCAAAATATTTCCTCATGCAAAGTCGGAGAATCAGGTTATTTGTGTTACGGGAAGAGGAGAAAGCGACGATTTTTCATGTTTGATGGTTAAGGATATCCCTAATTGTCATCTGATTGCCAGCGGCCAATGTTTCCCCCGGTGGCTATACAGCAAGCCCGCCTCGGACAAGGACGGCCTGTTCGCCCACGCCCGCCGTGAAACGGACGCCGAGGGCTACGTCCGCGAGAGCGCCATCAGCGAAGCGGCCCTGCAGGCGTTCCGCGCGCAGCTGGGCCTGGGGAGCGAATTTACGGCGGACGTGCTTTTCCATTACGTATACGGCGTACTTCACGTGCCGTCCTACCGCAAAAAATACGCGGCGAACCTGCGCAAGGAACTCCCCCGCATCCCCCTGCCGGAGCGCCCCGGGGATTTTTGGGCGCTGGCGCAGGCCGGGGAGGCCCTGGGCCATCTGCACGTACGATACGACGAGGTTGAGCCCTATCCCATCGCCTTCGAAAAGGGGGGCTGGGCGCCGCCCGAAGGCATGGCCCCCATGGCCTGGTTCCGCGTCAAGGGGCCCATGCGCCATCCGCGCCAGGGCAAGGCCAAAGACCGGACGCGCATACAGTACAACGACCACATTACCGTGCGGGACATTCCCGAAGCGGCGTACGCCTACATGGTGAACGGGAAGCCCGCCATCGCCTGGGTCATGGAGCGGCAATGCGTCAAGACAGACAAGGCCAGCGGCATCGTGAACGACGCAAACCGCTACGCCCTCGAAACCATGCAGAATCCGGCGTATCCCCTGGAGCTGCTGGCCAGGGTTATCCGCGTGAGCATGGAAACCTTGCGCATCGTGCGCGAACTGCCCGACCCCGCCTGGCGAACGGACCCGGTTTAGGATACGCTGATTAAATCCGCGAAGAGTAGAGGCTGCGAGGGGTGCGCTGGCGAGGCATGACGAAGCAATTAGCCTTGCTCGTCAGGCTCTACGGCAGGCAGTTGCACCTTGGCCCAGGCTTTGCCCTCTTCGTCGCGTTCGAGGGGACGCTCCGAGGAGAATCGTATGGGGGACCAGAACTTTTTGCCATTGACGACGAGCAGGATATAGATGCCTTCCTTGGGGGATTTTGGGGTTCTGCGCATGATTTTTTTCGGTTTTACGGGGTGAAAGGGAAAGATTACGCGTGGACAGGCTTGCTCGCCGAGCGCACGGCCCAGAAGAGCGTGATGGCCGCGAACAGCCCGGTTGCGGCCAGCGAAAGGCCGAACGGAAAGATCGCAAGGGGCGGTTCTTGCGGCCAGTACAGGGCGGTCCGCAGCGCATCCACCCCGTACGAAACGGGATTCAGCCGGATGGCCCATTGCAGGACGCCCGGCGCCCCTTCGGCGGGAAAGAACGCGCCGGAGAGCACCCACAGCGGAATCAGAAGCAGGTTCATGATGGCGTGGAAGCCTCGCGTGGTCCGGCTCCGCCAGGCGATCGCGACGCCCAGCCCGGCGAATCCAAGCGCTACCGCCGCCAGAATCCCGGCCATCATCGCCGCGCCGACCCAGCTCGGGGCATGGCCCGTCAGCGGAATCAGCAGGAAAAACAAGGCGCCCTGCGCTACGGCCAGCGTGGCGCTGCCCAGCGCCGGGCCCAGCACAAGCGCCCAGCGCCGCGCCGGGGTGGCGAGGGCCGCCTGCAGGAAGCCGCCCTGCCGCTCTTCCACAATGGAAATGGTCGAGAAGATGGCCGTGAACAGCGCCACGATAGCCATCATGCCCGGAAACAGAAATTCGAGATAGGGGAGGTCCATGCCCTCTGCGCCCGGCAAGCGAAAGGAATCCCGAAACCCGAATCCCAAGAGCAGCCAGATCGCAATGGGTTGCAGCGCGGCCCCGGCCACCCGGTTGCGGTCTCGCGCGAATTTGACCAGTTCGCGCCGCCAGAGCGCAGGCACGGCGTGCATTTTCATGGCGCTTCGCCCTCCGGCGGTTGTTCGTTTTCGCGCAGTCCGCGTCCGGCGCGCGCCATGAACACGTCTTCCAGCGTGGGGCGCCGGATGGTGACGGACCGGATTGCTTCTCCGGCGGTTTCGTAGAGGGGGGACAGCAAATCGCGGGCGCGCGGTCCTGCGATTTGCACCCGCGTCCCGATGACCTGCGCAGATACGTCCAGTTGTTGCGCAATCTGCCTGGCCAGGTCCTCGGGGCGGTCGCATTCGATCCATAGCGTTTCGGCGCCGATGGCCTCTTTGAGCGCGGCGGGCGTACCGTGCGCCACGATCCGGCCCCGGTCCAGAATGGTCAGCAGGTCGCATCGGTCGGCCTCTTCCATGGCGTGCGTGGCGAGCAAGACCGTGGCGCCTTCCTCGCGCCGCAGCCGGTCCACGGCTTCCCGAAACGCGTGCCGGGCCGCCGGGTCCAGCCCGGTCGCCGGTTCGTCGAGCAGCAAGAGCGGGGGCGCGTGCAGCAGGCCCCGCGCCAGGTCGGCGCGGCGTTTTTGTCCGCCGGAAAGCCGCCCCGCGCGCTCGCGCAAGACGTCTTCCAGCCCGAAAAGCGGCAGCAGCCGGGCAAGCCGCTCCTCGAATGCGCGCCGCTGCAATCCATAGAGCGCCGCATGCGCGCGCAGATTCTCCAGCACGGTCAGTTCCTCGTCCAGCGCCACGTCCTGAAACACGACGCCGACGCGCCGCCGCACGGCGTCGGGATGCGTACGGGGATCGCGCCCGAAGATGCGGACCGCGCCTTCCGGCGGGCGGAGCAGCGTGGAGAGCATGCGGAACAGCGTGGTTTTTCCGCTTCCGTTCGGCCCCAGGAGGCCGTAGAGCGCGCCCTCGGGCACGGACAGGGAGACCTTGTCCAGCGCTCGTCTCGATCCGTGCGATCCGTAGCGATAGGTGAGGCGCTCGATATGGACGGGAAGGGCGGACACGGAAAGGAGGGGAGAAAAACGGCCCGCTGCGCGGCGGCAAGGACCGGCAAGCGCGGCAGGGCGCTTAAAAAATCCCGCTTAGCGCCACGCGGTCTATGAGCAAGGCCAGCACGAGCGCCGGAATGTACCAGATGGACACGCGCAGGACCCGTCGGGCGTCCCGGACGTCGCGGCTGCGGCGAAAGGCGATGGCCGCATGCAGGAACCATCCGCCAAGGGCGACGGCGCCGAGCGCATACCCCCACCCGACGAGCGACAGGGCTACGGGCCAGAGGCTCGCCGCCACGAGCAGGAGGGTAAAGAAAAGGGTTTGTCCGGTGGTGGCGCGGCCCGTCGGGTCCGTCGCGGTGAGCATGGCGTATCCGCCGCGTTCGTAATCCTTGCGGTACATCCAGGCCAGGGCCAGAAAATGCGGCATTTGCCAGGCGGCGAGGATGGAAAACGCCGCCACGCCGCCCCAGCCGATCGCGCCGGTGGCCGCCGTCCATCCGCCCAGGGCGGGCAGCGCGCCCGGCAGCGTGCCCACCAGCGTATTCCAGCGGGAACGCGGCTTGAGCGGGGTGTAGGCGAACAGGTAGAGCAATACGGTCGCCATCGCCAGCATGCCGGTCAGCGGATTGACGAGGGGGCACAACAATCCCACGCCCGCCGCCGCCAGCCCGGCCCCGAAATACAGCGCCGCCGACGGAGCCATCCGCCCGGAGGGCAAGGGGCGATGCATGGTGCGCCGCATGGCGCCGTCGCGCTCCCGTTCGATCCAGTGATTCAGGGCGCTTGCGCCTGCGCTCGCCAGCGTCACGCCGACAAGCAGCCAGAGGAGGCGCCCCAGGTCGATAGACGGCGTCGGAGCCAGAAAGAATCCCCCGGCGGACGAAAGCGCGACGAGCAGGGTGATTTCCGGCTTCGCCAGTTCGAGATACGAACGGAGAACCTGCGCCCGGTCGCCGCCTGTTTGCGCCGGATGCGCCGCGCGGGCCTTGGCGCGGGAGGTCAAGGCAGGGCGAGAGAGGTCTTCGGAAGAATGCGGCGGCACGGGCGTAGCGCGTCGGGACAATGAACAGGCGGGCTTAATATAACGGATTTTAGGATATTTCGCGCGGCGGGACGCGGGTTTCGCCGATTTTTTTCAAATGGAACGCCCCCAGCGCGGCGCACGCGGCGGCGGCCATCAGCAGCGCCCCGACCACCATATGCGCGGTGTTCGTTATCACCTGCAGATTGCCTGGTTCGAGCATGCCTTGGTCGTCGAGGGTCGCCACATACGCCGTAACGCCCAGCAAGACTTGTACGACTGCGAGCACAAGAAGCAGGCGCGCGGCGGGATAGGCGATGCGCGCGCCGCGAAACCGGCGGAAAACGTATGCGAACAAATACGCGATGGCGCCGGTCGCAAGGACCGCCCCGAAGATATGCAGCCCCGCCAGCAGGGGATCGATGCCCGTGCCCGGATGGCGAAGCAGCGCGCCGAGGATAATCTGCATATACAAGACGACGAGCGCGACCACCGCCGCGCGCCGTAAAAAAGACGGGTTGGCGCCGGCTTCGCGCGCGTCCTCGTCCAGCCAGGCCTTTGAGGTAAAGAGGGCCATGCCCGTAACGAGCCCCAGAAACAGTTGCGCCATGCAGGCATGGACCACGGCGAGGTCCAGGGAAAGCCACACGACCCGCAAGCCGCCCAGCACCCCTTGCAGAATGACCAGCGCAAGGGCTATGGCCGCGAGGACCTTCAGCCATCGCCGCCGCTCGGCGATCCAGGTCCACGCGGCGAGGATCAGCGTCAGGAGGCCCGCCAGCATGCCAAGAAGGCGGTGGCCATGCTCCGCGAGGACGGGCGTGCGTTTCCACCATTCGGGCCAGGGGTTGAAAGGATCGTACGAATTGAACGACGAGGGCCAGTCCGGCACGGCCAGCCCCGCATTGATGCTGGTGACGAAGGCGCCCCACGCCATCAGGAGGAGGGTGGCGGCGCCCGTGAGGAGGGTGAAGCGATGCCGCCATCGCATTTCGGGGGACTGTATTTCCAGGCGGTGCGGATCCACAAGCCGTCGCGGAAGGTTCATCATGGAAGCCAGTGCAAAAGGCCGTCGCAGAAGCATCGCTTGCGCCCACGCGCCGCGCTGCCTTGTCGCCAGGGTTTTCGCAATCCTGTTATTTTACGCATTTTAAGCATTATTTATCATGCCGCCAACGCTTATCGCCTCTGTTTCCGGAATTCGCGGCATTTTCGGCCACGGGCTGGACCCCGAAGCGCTGGTCCGCTATGCCGGCGCGTACGCCGTCTGGACCCGTCGCCGCGCCGCCCTCGTCGGGCGCGACCCGGTGGTGGTCCTGGGCCGGGACGCCCGCGTCACGGGGGAGGTGTGCGCTTCCATCGTGGCGGGCGCGCTGCGCAGCGCAGGCGTGGATGTGGTAGACGCCGGACTGGCTGCGACGCCTACCGTGGAAATGGCCGTTGCGGCGCTGGGCGCTTCGGGGGGCGTCGTCCTTTCGGCTTCGCATAACCCTCCCGAATGGAATGCCCTGAAACTGCTGGACGAAAAGGGAGAATTCCTGGGGCCGGAGGAGGGCGAAGAGGTGTTGCGTTTCGCCGAAAGCGGGCAAGCGGACCGGGCGCCGTGGAACGCCCTCGGGAGCTACAGGCAGGAAGATTTTCTGGACCATCATATCGAGCGCATCCTTGCGCTGGATTACATCGACCCCGAATCCATCCGTCGCCGGGACTTTTCCGTGGCGATCGACGCGGTCAATTCGGTGGGCGGCGTGGCGTTGCCTGCGCTATTGGCGCGGTTGGGGGTTCGGGAAGAACGCATGCGCTGCCTGCATTGCGAACCCACCGGCCTTTTTGCGCATCCCGCCGAGCCGCTCCCCGAGCATCTTGTCGAATTAACGGACCTGGTGGCGGAAACGGGCGCGGACGTTGGCCTTGCCGTAGATCCGGATGCGGACCGGTTGGCGCTGGTGGCGGACGGAGGGACGTACATGGGCGAGGAACTGACCCAGGTGATTGCCGCCGACTTCCTGTGGCGGTTCCGTTCCGGCCCGTTTGCGACCAACCTTTCTTCTTCGCGGGCCATCGACGACGTGGCCGCCTCCTTCGGACAACCGGTGTTTCGTTCCCCCGTGGGCGAGATTCACGTGGTCCGGAAGATGCAGGAGACGGGCGCCGTGCTGGGCGGCGAAGGCAACGGCGGCGTCATTCTGCCCGATTTGCATTACGGGCGCGACGCGCTGGCGGGGGCTGCGCTCGTTCTGCAGCATATGGCGAACCGCGGGGAGGCGCTTTCGGCCATGAAGGCGCGCCTGCCGCGCTACGCATTGAGCAAGAACAAGGCACCCATCGGCGACCGCGACCCCGACGCGCTCCTCGCCGCGCTGGCGGCGCGCTACGAGGGGGGCAACGCAAATACCATCGACGGCCTCAAAATCGACTTCGACGACGCCTGGGTGCACCTGCGCAAATCCAATACGGAACCCATCGTGCGCCTGTACGCCGAGGCGCCCTCGGAGGAGCGGGCCGCCGCGCTGGCCGCCCGCTTCCTTTCCGAAATCGAAGCGTTGGCCTCCTAAAAGTCCATGCCTCCTCCCATACCTCCGGGCATGCCTCCTCCCGGGGGTCCTGCGGCGCCTGCCGCGTTCTTCTCGGGCTTGTCGCTGATGACGGTTTCCGTCGTCAGGAGCAGGCTCGATACGGACGCCGCGTTCTCGAGCGCCGTGCGCGTCACCTTCGTCGGGTCGATCACGCCCTCCTTCATGAGCGCGCCGTACGCTTCGGTCTGCGCG
>JAJDWX010000018.1 GCA_022825385.1 Rhodothermales bacterium | reverse complement strand
CGCGTCCCTATTGCCCGCAAAGACCGTCATGCTTGTATCGATGAAATCAGCAGAAAAAACCGTAGATTCGGGTCGTTGGGGACGTGACGCGCCCTTCGGGAGGCTGCGAGGGGCACGCTGGCTGTGTCATTCCTCATTACGCGGGGCCGCCACACTACCTGCTTCGTCATTCCTTGCCAGCGCACCCCTCGCATGCCTCTGAGCTTCGCGGATTTAATCAGAGTATCCTTATGGACGCGCGGAGGGCCGACTTGCGAAAAGGCTCGTCCGCGCCCCTTGCCCGAAAACGCCGCGGCGCATCCTTACTCGAATTCCACCCGGATTCCGAAGGACGGCACGAAGGGAAGCTGATCCACCCGGCGCGCCGTGAACTGATCGAGGTAAAACAGATTGCTGCGGTCGTACAGATTGATAGCGCTCCCCTGAAGCGTAAGCGCGGCCCGGGAGAAGCGGAACGTTCGCTCCACGGAAATATCGAGGCGGTGATAGGTGGGAAGCACCGCATTGAAGGGACGGTCGTAGATCACGCGGCGCGAGCGCATCAGGTCGAAAACGCTTGCAGCCCGGCCTTCCAGCAGCACGAAACTGTCGAACGCCACCGCCCGGGTGTAGGGACGCCCGGAGCCGAAAGCCCAGCGTACGCTGGCGTCGAACCCTTTCCAGGAAACGCTGGCAAGCGCGTTAACCTGGTGGCGGCGGTCGTGCGGCGGGCGAAACTCAAGCGATTCCGTATCGAACCAGTATCGTATGGCCTCGTATTTCGTACGGTACAGCGTGGAAGAAAGGCCGTAATTCACGAAGGCGTAGAACGGCGCGCGGCGCGCCTCCACCCGCGCCTCCATGCCAAGCGACCGTCCGCGGGCCGGGTGCAGCCGGGTGGTAAGTTCGGGAAAAGACGTCCATTCCGAGACGAACAGGTTCTGCATGCGCCGATAGAACCCCTCGACGGACACCTCCAGCCAGGGATTCGGCGTCCCCCGGTAGCCAATGAGCCCATGGACGGATTTGCCCAGCCGCCCCACCAGCGGGTCCCTTTCGTTTTCGTCGTCCTCCGGGCGCGGCACGATAGACCATATCGTAAACACATTGGCCACGTCGCGACGGTCCGTAAGCCCCACCACTTCCTGATTGTACATGCCGACGGCGGTGCTGAAATGGTGCCTTCCCCGATCCCATGTCGCCCGCAACCGGGGTTCCAGCCAGGGATCGATCCGGACCTGATACCATTGCAGGCGGGCGCCCGGCGACAGGACCAGGCCGCGTCCGAGATCGAACGAGGATTGCGCGTAGAATCCAAACTCCAGAAACGGCTTCGCAGTTACTTCCGGCAGATGAAACACCCCGTCCAGGTTGTTTATGGATTCCCCGGAGATCAGACCGTCCCAGCCGCTTTCCCAGGAAACGCGGTCTTTCTCGAACAACGCATGGATTGCAAAGCGCGTATGGCGGATGCGGGACGTTCGGAGCGGCTTGTCGGCAGGCCCCAGTTCGGTCCGGTGCCGGGAATGCGACAGGTGCACGTTCATAATGACCGGCAAAATACGCGGCACAATCACCCAGTTCGCTCCGAACGCCTCGTTGTTCCACCGGACTTCTTCGGGGACCTCCTCTCCAACCTCTTCGGCGATCGTGCCCCGGTCGTGCGTTCGGAGGGCGCTGATCGAAAGCCGGCTGTTGCGCGTGGCCGGGCCATGCAGTTTCGCAAAAACATCCCCGAACTGGAAGGGCAGATTCTTGTCGATGATCGGCTCGGCAAGGCGTTCGAGAAACGACTCCCGGCCCGCCACGAGAAACGACGCATGCCCCGGCACGATGGGGCCTTCGAGGCGCAATGCGCTCGTGAAGGGCGAAACGCTGGCCATGCCCGCGAACCGCCGGGTGTTTCCGTAGCGGGCGGCGACGTCAATGACCGAGGCGAGCCGACCGGAGTACCGGGTAGGAAAGCCGCCTGCGTAAAAATCGACGCGGTCCAGTATATCCGCCGGGAAAGCGGAATAGAACCCAAGCACGTGGAAGGGCTGGTACACAAGCATCCCGTCGAGATGCACAAGGTTCTGGGAAGGTTCGCCGCCGCGCACGTAATACTGCCCGCCGCGATCCCCCGTCGTAACGACGCCGGGAAGCACCGTAAGGTAATTCGCCAGGTCGGCGGAAATGTCCGGGGAAGGCACAAGTTCGATCTCTTCGGGGAGAATGCGCTGCCGCCCCGCCGTGATCCGGGCCATGCCATGCTCGCGACCCGCTTGCACAAGCACCTCGTCGAGCGCCGTTTCGGAAGGGGTTAGCGCGGCATGCCGCCGCAGGGCGTCCCCCGCGGCGAACGAAAGGGTATCCCGGAACGCTTCGTACCCTATGAACGAAAGGGTCAGTTCGTACGCGCCAGGCGCAATGCCCGAAACGATATAGACGCCGTCCGCATTCGCGGCGACGCCGTACGCAGGAACCTGCTCGGCAGGGGCGCCCAGTTCCCGAAGCACGGCAGCGGCGCCGGCCAGCGGCTGTCCATCCGAAGCATCCGTAACGAAGCCGCTCAGGGCAGCGCGCCGGGAGGGAACCTGGGCCTGCGCCGCCAGCGGGCAAAACCAGGCCGCAAGCGTCGTCAACGCCGCAGTGGCGAGAAATATCTTGATAAACGTACGCATAGGCAGGATTCGCTACCCCTCCGGCCCCGCTATGGTTCCCGGACGCTACGCCCCCCAGGAAGCGGTTCGGGTGGATTGGACAACGCCTGGGGACATTATCCAGCGGCGCGGCGGGCATAGATCAAGAATGAGTGAAGCCCTTCCATTTTGTTCGAAGCGTATGTATCTTAGTGTCGTGGTATAGACCATACGCTACGCTTTTTGTAGATACAGCGCCTTGGTAGGCCAAAGCCTTCCAGCAAAACAACATAATGCAGTGCCTGAATACACAGAGCGTCCTTTGTGCCGTTTCCTTGTTGTTGATCCTGGTCCTTGCCGGTTGCGAAGAGGACGTGGCGGGGCCGACTGGCGTGGACGAGCCGTTTTCGCTGTATGGCGTTTTTAACCCCCGGTTGCCTGTGCAGACGGTGCTTGTGGGCCCTGTGGAAGACCTTCTTGTCGCAGAATCGAGGAATGTCCTTGATGCAGTCGTAACCTCGACAGATCTCAATAGTGGCAAGATATATGTGTGGCGAGATTCGGTGGCCGCCAACGCTACGGGGCAGATGGATCACATCTTCGTCGCCGACTTTTTTCCAGCGTATGGCAGTCGTCATCGGATGGATGTAGTGCGATCCGATGGGCAGCATGCCTTCGTAGAAGTGAATGTGCCCGGAGAGGTGCATATCAAGGATAACGATGCAGGTACGCGAAACCTGCATGTGCGCGTCTCGGGACTCGACGATGAACCATTCTCGCTTGTTCGTATCGAGACCATATACGAGGTTTCTTTTTATCATGTAAATGTCCCCGATACAGTATGTGCTACTCCTCGCCGCCGCTATGCGTTTTCTCACAAGGGCATGGAAGAAAAAGCAAATCGCGGTTGGGAATTCACAACGGATCTGAACCTGCTGTACGAAACCATGCGATCATATTATCATAACGATACGGGAATCGCATTCAACAATCCCGTCCAGGATGGCCTTGCCTTATTGAAGTTAGGACTGGAAATCACGGTCGGAAGCCTTGCGTGGGATCCGCCGGGAGGCGATCCGGCGGACGAGCGCGTACTGGTTCATCCGGGTACGCTGTCGAACGTGGAAAACGGATATGGCCTGGTGGTTGGAGGGTACAATGAAGAAGCCACGCTATACCCCTCCAGCAGAGCCGTC
>JAJDWX010000047.1 GCA_022825385.1 Rhodothermales bacterium | reverse complement strand
TTGGGCTTTTAAGGTACAGGATTGCGACCTTGTTCCGATCCAACCAACCCACTGGAGGTCTTTCATGCCCAAACGCACCCGTAGAACCCACAGCCCTTCGTTCAAGGCGAAGGTAGCCTTTGCCGCCATTCGCGGCGACGGTACGATAGCCGATCTCGCCGCCCGCTTCGAAGTGCATCCTAACCAGATACAGTCCTGGAAGAAGCGCATGCTCAAGAACGGCGAGGATGTTTTCGTCCGCAGCCGCCCCGCCGATTCCGAGCGGCGCGACGAGCATGTCAAGACGCTTCAGTCCAAGATAGGGGAGCTTCTGATCGAGAATGATTTTTTATCGAAGGCGCTCGGTCGCGGCCTGTAGCCGAGCGCAGGGACCAGATCAATCGCGATCACCGCTTGTCTATCGTTCGGCAGTGCGCGCTGCTGGCGCTGAGCCGTTCCACGGCGTACTATCGCCCGAAAGGCGTGAGCGCGGAGGACCTCGCCGTAATGAGAGAGATCGACCGCATCTACATGGATCGCCCGACGAGCGGCTCGCGCACGATAATAGAGCCTGCTCGAAGCGCAGGGCCTTACGGTGGCAAGAAGCCGCGTCGTACGCCTTATGCGGCTTATGGGCTTGCGGGCCATCTATCCGAAGCGTCGCACGTTCTCTCCCGGAGAGGGGCACAAGATTTACCCTTACCTGCTCAAAACGATGAAGATCACAGAACCGGGCCAGGTCTACGCGGCGGACATTACGTACATACCGATGGAGCGCGGCTTCCTTTATCTTGTAGCCGTAATCGACTGGAAGAGCCGCAAGGTGCTTTCTCACCGCGTCTCGAACACGCTGGACGCGGATTTTTGCGTCGATGCGCTCGAGGAGGCGATCAGTCGCTACGGCGAGCCAGAGGTTTTCAATACGGACCAGGGGGCGCAGTTCACGTCGGAAGCGTTCACCGGCGCGCTGAAGGCGCACGGCGTGCGCATCTCGATGGACGGCAAGGGGCGCTGGCTGGACAACGTGTACGTGGAGCGCTTCTGGCGCAGCCTCAAACAGGAGGAAGTGTACCGTCATGCGTACGAGACGGTGGCCGAGGCCAAAAAGGGAATCGCCGCCTACGTCCGCTACTTCAACGAAGAACGCCCGCACCAAGGCCTTGACAACCTCACGCCCGACGACGTATACTACAGACGAAAGCCGCTCGCGAAGGCGGCGTAAACCATCGCAACCCTGCACCTAAAAGCCTGTCCAGTTTTTACGGACCACTTCTTTCGGCGGCATCGCGCAAGCGCAGGTTGATAAGTAAATCCAATTTGCGGCGCTTCTTGTTCGAAACCGAACGATAGATATTGGCCACGTCGGAATCAACCGAAACGGTTATTTTTTCTGTCATTACGCTTACTCCGAAGTAATCGCGATTGCACGGCGCGTGGCGAAGACGGACTTGCTCGCAAGCACTTCAGGCAATCCAGAACCTCAAGCGCACGAAAACCCCTTCAACTATACACGCCGTCCCTCTACCCGGTTCCGGCAACCCCAGCCCGCCTCCCCAAAAAAACATCACCCCGCCAACCCCTGCACCACCGCGTCGCACACCATTTTTCCTGCATCCGTGAGGCGGAGGCAGCCGTTCCCTATCCACTCGATATACCCTTCCTGCTCCAGCGAAGCAAGCAAATCCGGCTTGTCCGACAAAATATCCCTGCCATACGCGCGTTTCAGGCGTCGGACGTCCAGCCCGTCCGACGTGCGAAGCCGCAAAAACACATACTCGTCCGCCAGCATCCCCAGCGACAGCGCGTCCACCTCCTCTACCGGAGGCATGCGCTGCTCCACAAGCGCTTCGTACTTGCGCAAATTGGCTTCGTTGCGCCAGCGGCGGGCGCCCGCGCCGGTTGTGCGGGCCGATCCGTTCTGCATACCCGTTCGGATTGCCCCGTTACTTGACCCGTTGCTTGCCTCTCCTCCATCTGCGCCGGCCCGTTCCGCCGCCCCCGCCGCTTCGCCCGCCGCCCCCTCATCCCACCAGAACGAATGCGCGGACGGCCCGAATCCAAGATAATTGGCGTGCCGCCAGTAGACCTCGTTGTGTCGGGAGCGCCTGCCCGGCAAAGCGAAACTCGATATTTCGTAATGTTCGTACCCCTGCTCCCGCATAAAATCCATGGCGAACTGAAAACGCGCCGCGAATTCCTCGTCCGGCGCGGGCGTTACGCGCCCCTGCATCGCCATCTTGTAGAGAGGCGTGCGTTCCTCTATCGTCAGCCCGTACGCCGAGAGGTGCGGCACGCCCATCCGGGCCAGTTTCTGCACATTGGCGCACCAGTATTCCTCCGGCTGACCGGGAATGCCGAAAATAAGATCGACGGACAGGTTATCGAACCCCGCCTGCTGCGCCCGGTCTATGGCCCGCGCGGCCTGCTCCGGCGTATGGCTCCGGTTCAGAAACGTCAGGTCCGCCTCGTAAAAGGATTGCACTCCGATGCTCAACCGGTCGAACCCGAAAGAACGAAGCGCGCGCAGATAATCGGGATCCGCATCGTCCGGGTTCATCTCCAGCGTCGTTTCGCGCATGCCGCCGGTCTGGAAAACGCGATGAATCTCGCCGAGCAAATCGCCCAAGGCGCGGGCGGACAGCAGCGAGGGCGTACCGCCCCCGAAATAAATGGTCTCGACAGGTTCGCGCGAACCGTATTCCGCCCCGTAATGCGCCAGTTCGGCGCGCATGGCATCGAGAAACGGCGCCCGGGACGACCGCGTCGTCGTAAAATAGAAATCGCAGTAGATGCAGCGTTGCGTACAAAAAGGGATATGAAGATACAGGGACGCCACTCAGAAGATGAGGCCAATCCGAAAAGGCGCCAAAAAGCCCAGCCTGTCGCTGCCGATGATAAGCGTGGGACTTATTTCGTAGAACATGGCGGATTCCCCGAAACCATGCACCCGCCCGACCCCGATATGGATCGTGGGACCGCTCAGGTCCTTGTTCCCTGCAAGCGGAAGGTACCCCCCCATGCCGAAAAAGAAATACGTGGCGCGCAACCGGGTAGGAGGCGGCGTAATAATGAGCGAAATCTGCGGATCGAAGAGATAGTCGGCGCCCTTCCACCCCTCGAACACGAAGCCGGCGAGTCCAAGCTCCAGCGCCGTGGAGATGTCCGCGTTGATCGGGATGGCGGCCCGCCCCCGAAAGCCCATGCCTACGCCGTGCTCGGTGCTGTACAGGGTATTGAGGCTAATGCCGAACTGGGAGGTCCTGGCCTGGGCCTCGTCTTGCGCGCGCGCGAGCGGGATCGTGGACTGGGCAATGAGCGCCAGGAAGGCGAAGGCGAGAAAAAAACGAATGATTTTCATGGATCAAGCGGCGTAGCGGGCGACATGAACAGGCGTAAGCACAGGCATAATACGAACACGAGACGATTCGCGTCGTTCATGGGATACTCCACGAAAGATAGCGGATATGAAGTTTATTGTTTGCATCAAACAAGTGCCCGACGCGACGTCGCTGTTGCGCGTCGAGAACGGGCGCATCGATACGAGCGCGGGACGCATGGCCCTGAATGCGTTCGACGCCTCGGCGACGGAAGGCGCGATCGCCTTTGTCGAACGCTGCGGCGGAGAAGTGCATGCCGTGCTGGCGGGCCCGCCCGAAGCCGAGGGAGCGCTGCGCAAGGCGCTGGCTATGGGAGCGGCGGCGGGCGTTCGCCTTCAGGTCCGGGATGGCGACGCCCCTCCTGTCGGACAGGCCTGCGCGCAGATGCTTGCGGATCATTTAAGGACGGAAACGTTCGATGCGATTCTGTGCGGCAAGCAGGCGCAGGACACCGACGCCGGGGTAACGCCCGCCATGCTGGCCGAATTGCTGGGTTTGCCCTTCGTTGGCAACGCCATTGCGCTGGAGCCGGACCTCGACGGACGAAGCGAAAACCACCTGCTGGTCACCCGGCAGGCGGACGCCCGCCAGGAAATTACGCGGATACAAACGCCCTGCGTCATCTCTTGCTCCAACAATATGTGCGATCCGCGCATTCCGAACATACGAGGCGTCATGGCGGCGCGAAAAAAACCGATCCGTACGAAAATAATAGACAGGCCCGTCGGATTGCCCGCGCTGACCGTCGAGCGCTACGAACCCATGCCGGGCCGCCCCCCGGCGCGCATGGTGGACGAACCCTGGGACGAAGCGCTCGACGTCCTGGCCCCCTATGTAAAAATACCAAGCGGTTCGCCCGCGCCATAGTCATGCCGCGATTGCTTGTTTTCGTCGAAATCCGGGAAGGGCGCATGACGCGCCCGTCGCTGGAAGCCCTGTCGCGTTGCCGGGAAATCGGCGGAACAAGCGTGGCCGCCGCCATCGCGTCCGACGCGCCCGCCGCCTGTTTCGAAGCATTGGCCCGCTACGGAATAGAAGAGGCGTTCGTCGCGACCGACCCGGTGTTTGCGCCAGGCAGCAGGATTCCGCAAGGCGCCCCGCTCGCCGCCGCGCTGGCCCGCATCGCCGAACAGGCGGCCCCCGACGTCGTCGTGTTTCCCTCCGGGGAAACCGCGCGGGAAATCCTCGGAGCGCTGGCCGTGCGCATGGCGGCCCCCGCCCTCCCCGACGTATCCCGTTTTGACGTGTTCGAGGGCGGCGTGGAAGCCGCGCGGCCCGTCTTCGCGGCCGGATTCATGGCCCGCGTACGGGCAGAAGGCGCGCCCGTGCTCGTCTCGCTGCGCGGCGGATCGTACGCCGCCTCGGAATATCCGGCCGCGTCCCCCTTGCGCGTCCGGGACGTGCCCTTTGCCTTCGACGAAAAACAGTCCAGAACAACGCTCCGCAAGGTGACGGCGGGGGCTTCCGGGGGCGTTGACTTGGCCGAAGCCGCCGTCGTGGTGGCCGCCGGACGCGGCGTGCGGGACGAACAAGGCAAACGCCTGATCGAAGAACTTGCGGCGCTCCTCGGAGCCGCCGTCGGGGCGTCGCGCGGGGCCATCGAAGCCGGGCTTTTCCCCGCCGCTTCGCTGATCGGGCAAACCGGCAAAACCGTTGCGCCGGACGTATACGTTGCGGTGGGTATTTCAGGCGCCCTGCAACATGTGGCGGGGATGGCGGACAGCCGCACGGTCATCGCCGTGAACAAGGACCCCGACGCACCCGTTTTTCGCCATGCCACCTACGGAATCGCAGGCGACCTGTACGAAATTTTACCCGCCTGGATCAAGGCGCTAAAGAAAAAAGCCGCCGCAAGCGGATAGCTCCATAGAAAGAAACGACAGGGCAGATATAGCCCCGTCGTCCTTCCCGGAATATATATCGTAATATATCCCGATATATTCTGGACCGTACGTCCGCAACCCCTTGGCTTTTAGCAAGGAATCGCATGCAAAACTACGCCGCGCCGGCCTTCTTGCGCTTCCGGCGAGGCGGCTTGGCGGCGCTCAGGGATACATACGCGCGGAAAACCTTCGGTTTGTCCGTCTTGCGCGCAGCAATTTTGAAATATCTGCCCGGCTTTTCCGCATGGCGCTCAAGCCAGGAACGCAAATTGGTCACGTCCGTCGCGGAACACGGCTCAATGCGCAAAACCTGTTCGCCTTTAAGGGCGTCGATATGCTTCATGAGCGGTACGAACTTGGAAACGCGCCCGGCGCGCGTCGGCGTCTTGGCGCGAAGCTTGGCCAAAAGCGCTTCGGCCTCGTCCTTGTAGATCGTGGTTGTGTAGAATGCCATAAGGAATGGATGGTTCTTGCAATAAGGAGTAGATGTCTGCGCGCGAAGCGGCGGGCGTCATTGCGCGACGGCGCATGCGACAAGGCCCGCCACGGCCCCGTCAGGCAGCGAGAAAGATGAATCCGGTGAACGTTCCGGCTTTGCCGGTGGACGCCGTCTTGAGCACGTATTTGTTCTCAAAGTTTTTCCGAAGATACTGGCGCAAAGGCTGCACTTCCTTCTTGTCCAGCTTGAGTTTTATCACCGTATCTCCGGTCAGGCGCCGCACCGAGCGTCCGATGGAGTCGTACTTGGACGTTCGACCCGACTGCCCGCCGCCGGAAATTTCCGTGCGGAATTTTTCGGGAGATAAAACTTCGACAAAAAACTGACCGGCTTTTTTCTTGGCCATTGTTTTACGCGGTACTGTTTTGATGAGTGATAGCGATGTATCGGAAACCCGGGAACGCTCCGAAAGGAATGCGCTCCGCAGGCAGGTCATATCCGGGAAAATCCCGGCACATCGCATAAGTATACATAATGCAATACAAATACACAAGGCAATGAACTGTCGGTATATAAATTTTTTTCTGCATACGCCCCTCCTTGCCCGCCCCGCCCCCTGCGGATACGCGGGGATCCTCTGATATGTATTCCTGTAGGATACGCTAACGAAGTCCGCAAGGCGCTCCGGCGCCGCGGGCGAAACGAGGCCGCCGCTCCGCCGCCGCAAACCGCCGCCTCGCCGACCGCGTCAGGAAAAATCGCCTTGCCGCTTACCCGCCCCATACGCCTTCCGCCCGGCGTCCCATGCGATATATATGCCTTGTCCTGCTGGCCGCGACGCTTGCGGCGTGCGGCGGCGACCCCGCTTCCCGCGCCACGCAGCGCGCAAACGACGCGTTCCCCGATATCCCCTTCCGGGACGACGGCGACCTGACCTTCTTCCAGGGCGACGCGGAAATTTTGACCATCGATATTGAAATCGCCGAGTCGGACTCCGAGCGCGCGCGCGGACTGATGCAACGCCCCTCCCTGCCCGAAAAAAGCGGCATGCTGTTCCTTTTCGAGCAGGAAGCCATGCAAACGTTTTACATGGCGAACACGCCGCTTGCGCTGGACCTGCTGTTCGTGGACCGCGATTCCATGGTCATCGATATCGACAAATACAACCGTCCCTTCACATCCACCCTTATTCGCTCGGACGCGCCGGCGCAGTACGTTATCGAAGTGCCCGCCGGATTCGCGGATATCTACGGCCTCCTCGAAGGCGAACGAGTCCACTGGACCCGGCGCGAGTCAACCCCCGGCGGATAAGCGCCTACAGCCCGAAGCTTTCGCCGCAGGCGCAGGTCCGGGCCGCTTGCGGATTGGCGAAATGAAACCCGCTCCCTTCGAGGCCATCCGTGAAATCCAGTTCCGAGCCGTCGAGACACGCGGCGCTGCGGCGGTCAAGCACGACGGATAATCCGTCCGCCTCGATCAATTCGTCGTCGGCCCGGCGAACCGTATCCCAACCCAGATCGTAGGTAAGGCCCGAACAGCCTCCGGGCGCGACGGCGAGGCGAAGCATGGTTTCGGACAAATCCACGCCCTCGCCTGCGGCAACCGCAAGCAGCTGCTTCAGGGCGCGCTCGGTAATGCGTATGGATTCCATAGGAAGAAAAAAGGAAGGTTCTCGTAGCGCCCGGCGAAAACAGGAACGAAAAGCCGCCGCTTCGGTTGCATATCTGCCGTATTTTTTATCTTTCCCGCGCGCGCCAGCGCCCACGCTTTTTCCCACTGCCCATGCCCACCACGGAAACAGAGTTCCTGCACGAGGTCGCCGCCAGCGAGTATAAATACGGCTGGGAGACGAACGTCGAGGCGGACACCATACCCAAAGGCCTCGACGAAGAGGTCGTCCGCCTGATTTCTGCGAAAAAAGAGGAGCCCCAGTGGCTGCTCGAATGGCGCCTGCGCGCATGGCGGCACTGGGAAAAGCTGGCCGCCAACCCGTCGGAGGCGTACCCGCGCTGGCCGCATCTGACGTATACGGAGCCGGATTTTCGGAACATCACGTATTATTCGTCGCCAAGCAAGAAGCCCCGCTACGAAAGCCTGGACGAGGTGGATCCTGAATTGCTGGAAACGTTCGAGCGGCTGGGCATTCCGCTGGCCGAACAGGAAAAACTGGCGGGCGTCGCCGTGGACGTCGTGCTCGACAGCGTATCGGTGCATACGACCTTCAAGGAAGAACTGGCCGAACTGGGTATCATCTTCTGTTCGTTCGGCGACGCCGTACAGGAGCATCCCGAACTGGTGCAGAAATACATGGGCTCCGTGGTGCCCTACACGGACAATTTCTATGCCGCGCTGAACGCCGCGGTCTTCTCCGACGGCTCTTTTTGCTACATTCCAAAGGGCGTTCGCTGCCCCATGGAACTCTCGACGTACTTCCGAATCAATCAGGCGGGAACGGGACAGTTCGAACGTACGCTGATCATCGCCGAAGAAGGGAGCTACGTAAGTTACCTCGAAGGCTGCACCGCCCCGATGCGCGACGAAAATCAGTTGCACGCCGCCGTGGTGGAAATCGTCGCCGAGGCCAACGCGGAAGTCAAGTATTCCACCATTCAAAACTGGTACCCCGGCGACAACGAGGGGCGCGGAGGCGTTTACAATTTTGTCACCAAGCGGGGCATTTGTAAAGGAGATCGCGCAAAAATTTCCTGGACCCAGCTGGAAACCGGCTCGGCGATCACCTGGAAATATCCCAGCGTGATTCTGAAAGGAGACGGATCGGTGGGCGAATTCTACTCGGTGGCCTTTACGAAAGGACAGCAGCAGGCCGACACGGGCACGAAAATGGTGCATGTGGGGAAAAACACGAAAAGCACCATCATTTCGAAGGGCATTTCCGGGGGACGCAGCAACAACTCCTACCGGGGACTCGTGAAAATAAACAAGGGCGCGGAGCGGGCGCGCAATTTCTCCCAGTGCGACTCCATGTTGCTTGGAGACCGGTGCGGAGCGCACACCTTTCCCTACATAGAAATCAAAAACCCCTCGGCGCAGGTGGAGCACGAAGCAACCACCTCCAAAATAGGCGAAGACCAGCTATTCTATTGCTTCCAGCGCGGAATTGGCGAAGAAGCGGCGATCAAACTGATCGTCAACGGATTTTGCAAGGAAATCCTCGCCAAACTTCCTATGGAGTTCGCCGTGGAGGCGCAAAAATTGCTGGATATCGAACTGGAAGGCTCCGTAGGCTGACCTGAGCAGCGACGATGCGCCCGGCGCAACGCCCCCTTTTGCATACCTTATTACATTACATTAACGCAATTACGAAAACATCGGCGAAACATGGCCCTTCTTCAAATCAATAATCTGCATGCCCGAATCGAGGAGCAGAACATCCTCAAGGGCGTCGATTTGACGGTCGGCGCAGGGGAAGTGCATGCCATCATGGGCCCGAACGGATCGGGAAAAAGCACCTTTGCAGCGGTGCTTGCGGGACGGGAGGAATTCGAGGTGACCGAGGGCGGCGTCCTGTACGAAGGAGGCGACTTGCTGGACATGGAGCCGGACGAGCGAGCGCTGGAAGGCGTTTTCCTGGCCTTTCAGTACCCGGTCGAGCTGCCCGGCGTAAGCATGAACAACTTTCTTCGGCAGGCCCTCAACCAGCAGCGGGAGCATCGCGGCGAAGAACCGCTTTCGGCGGGCGCTTTTCTCAAACGCATGAGGGAATGCGCCGCCCTCGTATCGCTGGACCCGCAACTCATGAGCCGTTCCGTCAACGACGGATTCTCGGGCGGAGAGAAAAAACGCAACGAGATTTTCCAACTCGCCATGCTCGAACCGCGCCTTGCGATCCTGGACGAAACGGATTCGGGGCTGGATATCGACGCCTTGCGGATTGTGGCGGACGGCGTAAACGCGCTGCGGCGCAGCGACCGGTCCTTTGTCGTGATTACCCACTACCAGCGGCTGCTCAATTACATCGTGCCCGACGTCGTGCATGTCATGGCGGACGGCCGCATCGTGCGGTCCGGGGACAAGAGCCTGGCCCTCGAACTCGAAGAAAAAGGGTACGACTGGCTTCGGGAAGAAGCGGTGGCGGCGTAGCCGACCTCGTACATAATTTCAGGACGCCCTGCCCCCTCGCCCATCCAACCGATTGCGAATATGTCGCATCCCCACGCCCTCGCCTCGCTCGAAGCATCGTTCGTCGACGCATTCGAAGCGCACGCCGGCCTCTTGGCGAAAAACGGAACGGGGCCCGCAGAAGCCCTCCCCTTCGCCATGGCGCCGGCACTGCGGCGACAAGCCCTGAATCGCTTCCGGGACCTTGGCGTCCCCTCGCGAAAAAACGAAGCCTGGAAGTATACGAATATCCCGGAAGCGCTTGCCGCCGGCTTTGCCGTATCCCCCGCCGCCCCCCCGTCCGACGCATTGCCTGCGCGCTGGCGGGACTGCCTGCTGCCCGGCCTGAACGCGCATGTCGTCGCGCTGGTCAACGGACGTTTTTCCAGCGCGCATTCCATGATCGGCGACCTCCCGGAAGGCGTCGCGATCTGCGGCCTGGAAACGGCGGCGACCACTTGCCCGGACATTCTTCGGCGGCATCTGGGCCGCTACGCGGATTGGGAAACGGAAAGCCTCACGGCGCTCAACACCGCGTTTGCTCGGGACGGCCTGTTCGTGTACGTTCCCAAAGGAACAGTCCTTGAAAAGCCCATCTACGCGCTGCACTTGTCCACGACGAACGAACGCCTGTTCCTGCAGCCCCGGCACCTGCTCGTGTTCGAGGAAAACGCGCAGGCCAGGATCGTCGAACGGTACTGCGGGCTCGAGGGCGAAGCCACCTTCACGAACGCCGTAACCGAAATTTTCGTGGGCGAGCGGGCCGTGGTCGAGACGTATCTGGTGCAGGATCCGGGCGACGAACACAGCGTCGTTTCGACCACGCAGGCGTATCAGGAAGCGGCCAGCACGTTCTCGACCGCCACGATAACGCTGGACGGCAAGGTCGTCCGAAACAACCTGAACGTGCTGCCCAACGCCCCGCACTGCGAAACGCACCTGTACGGCCTGTTTCTGCCCGCGGGCGACACGCAAGTGGACAACCGTACGCTCGTGGATCACGCAAAGCCGGACTGCGTCAGCAACGAATTGTACAAAGGCGTCCTGAACGACCGGGCTTCCGGCGTATTCAACGGCAA
Organism: Rhodothermales bacterium; assembly: GCA_022825385.1. Classification (GTDB taxonomy): domain Bacteria; phylum Bacteroidota; class Rhodothermia; order Rhodothermales; family VXPQ01; genus VXPQ01. The sequence continues at coordinate 7,778 of JAJDWX010000047.1, read as the reverse complement.
GGTGTTCGTGCGGCAGGATGCGCAGCGCATCAACGCTTTTCAGGAGAACAAAACCATCGTCCTGAACAACGAGGCCACGATGAACGCCAAGCCGGAGCTGGAAATTTACGCGGACGACGTAAAATGCAGCCACGGCGCCACCACCGGCCAACTGGACCCGGAAGCCCTCTTTTACCTGCGCTCCCGCGGCATGAGCAAACGACAGGCGCAGGGCCTCTTGCTCCATGCGTTCGCAGGCGACATCCTGGAGCGCATATCCATCGAACCGCTGCGCGAGATGCTCGACGAACGCGTGACGCGCCTTTTCGGCGGATAACGCGGGAGCATCGCGGCGACGCCGGGCCGCCCTCGCCCTGCGGCGCCCGGACCTTGACCACAAATAAACGCGGCGTCCATGCATGCCACCGGCGCAATACAAGACATTCCGGGGAAATTCGACCCTGCCCAGGTGCGCGACCTGTTTCCGACGCTCCGGCGCGAAGTATACGGAAAGCCCCTCGTCTATCTGGACAACGCCGCCAGTTCGCAAAAACCCCAGGCGGTCATCGACCGGCTCATCCGGTACTATTCCTCGGAACACAGCAACGTGCACCGAGGCGTGCATCTTCTGAGCCGGGAAGCAACGGACGCTTACGAGGCGGCGCGCAAGCGGGCCGCCGACTTCCTCAACGCGCCTTCCGAATCCGCCGTGTTGTACACCCGGGGCGCCACGGAAGGCATCAACCTTGTGGCGTCTTCGTTCGGCCCCCTGCATGTCGGGCAAGGCGACGTGGTGCTCGTTTCGCACATGGAGCACCATTCGAACATCGTTCCGTGGCAAATGCTTTGCGAAGCGCAGGGCGCGCGCGTTCGGGCCATTCCCGTGTCGGATACGGGCGAAATCATCTACGAAGAATTCGAGCGGCTGCTTGGCGAGCGCGTCCGCCTGCTGGCCATTGGCCATGTGTCCAACGCCCTGGGCACGATCAACCCGCTGCAAAACATGATCCGGCAAGCGCACGAACTGGACATACCGGTCGTCGTGGACGGCGCGCAGGCGGCGCCGCACATGAAAATAGACGTGCAGGCGCTGGACTGCGATTTTTACGCGCTCTCCTCGCACAAAATGTTCGGCCCGACCGGCGTCGGCATCCTCTACGCGAAACCGGAGCGCCTGAAAGCCATGGGGCCCTGGCAAGGCGGCGGCGACATGATCGAAACAGTCACGTTCGAGCAAACGACCTACAACGAGCCGCCCCACAAATTCGAGGCGGGCACGCCAAACATCGCCGACGTGCTGGCGTTCGCCGAAGCCATAGATTTTCTGGAAGGAATAGGTCAGGACCGCATTGCGGCGTACGAACGCGACCTGCTTGACTACGCCACCGAACAACTCTTGCAGATCGAAAGCGTTCGCCTCGTCGGAACCGCAACGGAGAAGGCAAGCGTACTTTCGTTTTTGATCGGCGACATACACCCGTACGACGCAGGCACCATTCTGGACAGATTGGGCATTGCGGTGCGCACGGGACACCATTGCGCCCAACCGCTGATGAGGCGGTTCGGCATACCGGGCACCGTGCGGGCTTCTTTTGCCCTGTACAACACCTTCGACGAAGCGGACGCGCTGGCGGCGGGCGTACGGCGCGTTCGGGAAATGCTCGGCTAATAAGGATACTCTGAGCGGAACCTGCGTGGCGAACATGGCGGCACAAGGAACGATTCGGGAACGCGCCCGGGACATCGTGGAAGAGTTCGGCCTCTTCGACGACTGGATGGGGAAGTACGAATATCTCATCGAAATCGGACAGGGCCTGCCCCCGCTCGACCCGCTGTACAAGACCGAAGCGTACCGGATTCACGGTTGCCAGGCCCAGGTATGGGTCCGCCCGGTCATGAAAAACGGACGGGTGTTCTACGAAGGCGACAGCGACGCGCTCATTACGAAGGGCCTCGTGGCGTTGTTGATCCGGGTCCTGTCCGGGCAGCCCCCGGAAGACGTGGTCGAAACCAGTCTGGAATTTCTGGACGAAATCGGCATGCAGGATCACCTTTCGGCCACGCGCAGAAACGGCCTGGCCTCCATGGTCCGGCAACTCAAACGTTTTGCGCAAATGCATGCGAACCAGGCGTAAGCCCGGCCCCGCAAAACGACCGGACCAAAAGGGCGATAACCGAATACGTACTCTCGCAACGCGCTGACCCCCAACACACATTTTCCCGACAGCCCCATGGCGGAAACGACCTCGACCGAACAAAACAAGCAGGAAGAAGCGCAACAGGCGCAAGACCTCGAAGCCCAGGTCGTCGAGACGCTCAAAAGCATCTACGACCCGGAAATTCCGGTAAATATCTACGATCTCGGGCTTATTTATGAAATTCAGGTGAAAAACAAGTCCGTTTTTGTCCGAATGACCCTTACCGCGCCGAACTGCCCCGTCGCCGATATACTTCCCCAGCAGGTCGAGGCGGCGATCGGCATGCTCCCGGACGTAGAGGAATCGACGGTGGTTTTGACCTTCGACCCGCCTTTCACCCCCGACATGATGTCCGAGGAAGCCCGCCTCGAACTGGGATTCATGTAGCCCATGGCGCCCCCTTTTTCGACAGCATATTTTTCTCCGGGCTTCCTGCTCACGCTGGCGGAATGGGAGGCGGTCGGGCTTTCGCTGCGCGTAGCAGCCGCGGCAGTGCTGATTACGGCGCCGATCGGGGTGGCGACGGCCTATCTGCTCGCCCGAAACCGGTTGCCGATGGCGTTTGTCGCGGAGAATCTGGTGCAGTTGCCGCTGGTGCTTCCGCCGGTCGTGACGGGGTGGGTGCTGCTCATTCTGCTAAGCCCGGAATCGGCCATCGGGGGTTGGCTGGCGTCCGCCTTCGGGCTGCGCATCGCCTTTGGGTGGTTCGGGGCCGCCGTGGCGGCGGGCGTCGTGGCGTTCCCGCTGATGGTGCAAACCATGCGCGTCGGCTTCGAACAAGTCGATCCCTCCTGGGAAGAGGCGGGATACGTATACGGCGGTACGCGAGCCGCTGTTTTTCGGTATGTGACGGCGCCGCTCGCGGGGCGGGCCATCGCGGCGGGCGTCGTGATCGCGTTTGCGCGCGCGCTTGGCGAATTCGGGGCCACCATCGTGCTGGCGGGCAACATTCCGTCCGAAACGCGTACGCTTCCATTGGCTATCTTTACGGAGATACACCGCATGGGCGGCGAACGCGCGGCGCTGCGGCTCGTTGTGGTGGCGATCCTGCTGTCCGCCGCCAGCCTCGTAGCGCATGCCGCGTTGCGGCGGCGCTTGCCGAGTCGAACAGACCGACCGAGCGCATGACGAACGGGCGGGCCTTGCGGATTCATTCAGATTTTGCGAATTCCGCGGATTTTCGCTAACCCTTCGCCCAAAATAACGTATCCCTACTGCAATGCCCCTGCAAGCGGCAAAGCGCATACCAAGCAAACCATGAAAGAGCGGCTATCGAAGGAAGACCTCGAACGCATCCGGCAGGCGGTAGCCGAAGCGGAGCGCCGTACGTCGGGCGAAATCGTCCCGTATGTCGTCCCCCGCAGCGATACGTACGAGGGCGTCGTATGGAAAGGCGCAGGCATTGCCGCCGCGCTGGCGCTGGCCTGCACGGCGGCGATATTCCAGTTCTACGAAGGATGGGGGCTGGCGTGGCTCCATACGGGATGGGGAACCGCGTCGCTGGCGCTGGCGGCGGGCATGGCTGGAGCCGCGTTGACCGCGTTCGCGCCGCCGCTTGGGCGGATGCTGGCCGGACCGGCCTGGCTGACGCGGAGCGTACACCGGCGGGCCATGAAGGCTTTCGTGGAGGAAGAGGTGTTCGCCACGCGGGAACGCACCGGCGTCCTGATCTTCGTATCGCTTTGGGAGCACCGCATTGAGGTGCTGGGGGATGCGGGCATTAACGCGCAGGTATCCGCCGACGACTGGACGGATATCGTGGCCCGCATCCGGGACGGGGTGCGAGGCGGGCGTTTTGCGGACGGCCTCGTCGAGGCCATTCGGATGTGCGGCGACCTGCTTGAAAGCAGCCAGGTAGAACGCCGCGACGACGACGCCAACGAATTGTCCGACGCGCTGCGGATGGGGTAAAATTTAGCGCACGGTAAATATGGATACGGACCTTATTCGACAAACCGCGCAACAGGGCGACTCCCTGTCCCAGTACATATTGGGCAATATGTACGTCAAGGGCGTAGGCGTACCCAAGGATTTTTCGAAAGCGATGGATTGGTTTCGCGAGGCGGCCATACAGAATCACGCCGGCGCGCAATTAAAACTGGGCATGTTCTTGCTGGTGAAATGCATGGTAGCGAAAGAGCACGACGACTTCCTCGAAGAAGCCCAGAAATGGCTTTACCGCGCGGAAGGGCAGGGAATGCCCGAAGCAGTGAATCTGAAACCAAAGTACGTGCTCGAACGCGGAGACTGGCAGGACCTCATGCGCATGATTGAGGAGTACTCCAGAGTGTCCACCCTGAAAGACAACGACTGGGTGGATTTCTTCAAGCAGATGAAGAAGTAGGGGGTGGGGGCTTTAATTGGCGAATATCCCGTTTAAGCGAATTTTCTGGAAGATATTACGAATATGCTTGCCATTGCCAGCGCCTTTTTGTAACCTTGCAACCTATGCTTCCCGACACCCCTCACCCTGCAGATCATGGAAAAGACAATCCAAACGCCTGACGGTGCTTCGCTGACGGGCGAGGTTGTCCGCGTGGTCGAATCTACCGAACGATACAGCGACATCGTGCTTGAAGATGGCGCAGTGCTCCGGATCAAAGCAACCGCCAGCGAAGCCTTGCGGCTTGAGGGACAATCCGACGCGGACGGAAACCCGTTGTACTATGCAAGGCTGCATACGGTGATTAATCTGCTTTCCCCTCCCGATTCTGCCAAGTAAAACAGAGATTATCATGGTATTGCCTGCTTGCACATTGCCCGTATCATCTTATGGGCGCTCTTCGGATGAAAATACATGGACACGCGTCGATGGAGTCAAAAAAGTTTCCACGGCGAATGATTTACGCGCCAGGTTGGCGGAGGACGCAAAATTAATGAATGAACGGGGCGACGACCGTCTGCTTGATCCCTATATTCCTACGAAGTTCGACGAGGAGGAGTGGGAATGGGATTAACGAGAAAACCAAAGCGTGGCGAGGTGTATTTGGTGTCTGTGGATCCTCGTTCCACGCAAGGCAGGGAAATACAGAAAACCCGACCCTACGTGATTGTATCCCCCGAATTCATGAATCGCCGCCTGGCAACGTTTTTGTGCGCGCCAATGACGCGAGGCAGCTATAACTATGCTTCCCGAGTCAAAGTCAAATTTAACGAAAGCGATTCCTATATTGTGTTGGACCAATTAAGGGTTATTGACCAGAGCAGAATGATCAAGCGATTGGGCAAAATACCTCCCGGAAAAACATCCGAGATTCTTGCGATTCTTCGAGAGATATTTTCGGAGGACTCTCCTCATATATAATCACGCCACCCCACGCCCTTTATCCACCGTTTTCGGATATAAACCCGAATCCGAACCGGCGCCACAGGCGGGCCGACGACGGATCCCGCAACAAGGCCAGGAAACGGCGGGCGTCTTGTCGCCGCGCGCTTTCCCGCACCACCGCCGCCGCATACCGTATCCGGGGGCGACACGCCTCCGAGATCACCTCCTCCGCGCGTAATTCCGGCGCCATGGCGGCATCGGAGGCATACGCAATGGCCGCCCCCGCCGCGCCCGCCTCCACCGCCGCCACCGCTGCCCGCGCGTCCAGCGTCGGCGCAAGCCGAGGCGCCAGCGCCGCCCACGTCCCCTCGCAAAGCAACGCCTCGCGGGCATACATCCCCGCCGGCGCATGGTCCGGGTCGGCCAGCGCGATGCGGTCGCTTGCGGAACGGCCTGCGTCCCGCCGCCGCACCTGCACAAGCCGGTTGGCGACGGGCAGTTCCTCGGGCGGCAAAATGCGCTCCGCCGCATGCAAATAGTCCGTCCAGTCCGGGTGCGCGGAAACGAACAGGTCGGCGGCGGCCCCCCGCTCGATCTGCCGCGCCAGGAGCGAACTGCCCGCCACATTCACCGTAACCGGTACGCCCGTCGCAACCTGAAACGTATCCGCGAAGGCTTCCATTACGTCCGTCAGCGACGCGGCGGCATACACCGTGAGCGCGGGCGCGGACGGCGAGCGGCGGCATCCCGCAAGCAGCGCGGCGACGCACAACATCAGGACGAAACCGCACAACGCCCCATGCGACGGGCGCTCCGGGAATATGCTATAGCGCATCTTCCGCATTCTGGCGGATGGTGCGTATCCATGCCTGGGCTTGCCGCTGGTATGCAGAACCGTCGTCGGCCAGCGCAATCACCCGCTCGAATTGCTCCAGCGCTTGCTGAATCCGGTTGATGCGCAGCAAGAAAACGGCGCGGTTGTAGTTGGCGGCCAGATGATCCGGGGCCTGTTCGAGCGCCAGATTCGTTTGCCGGATCGCTTCCATGGGGTTTTGCGGATCGTACTGATAGGCCCAGCCCAGGTCGGCGCGAACGTCCACGTCGTCCGGATTCTCGGAAAGCACTTTTCCAAACGCCTCAATGGTGAGCAACGCCACGTCGGTTTTGCGCTCGTTGTAGACGGCTTCCATCCAGCCGTACAAAAGCCCGCCCGCATGGCGCCAGTCCGCCGTCGCGTCGGTGCGGCGGGCCAGGCGCTGCTGTTCGATGGCGGCCAGGTCCGCCCGCCCGATTTCGGCCAGAAAACGAACCAGTTCCCGCTGCGCTTCCAGGGCGAGCGTTTCGTCCCCGGACTGCATGATTTCCCGGAGCGAATCCGCCGCGGGAGCATATTGGGCGGCGACAGGAATGGACTCGAATTCGTCGATCACGGCGGCGCTCCGCATTTCGGCGGGCATGGCGGTCGCGCGCGCTGCATCCGGGCGGGCCTGGCGCGTGGACATCTCGCTGATCATGAACAGGGCAATCACAATCAGCACGGGGATACATATAAGAATAGCCACCCGGGCGCCAAGAGACCCTTTTTCCGATCCGTCCGCCTCAGGGGCTGCCGCAGACGGCGCCTCGTCCGCGGATTCGGAACGCGCCCGTCCGCATAATTCGCACCGGTCGGCGTCTCCGGCCATCCGGGCGCCGCAATCCATGCAAAAACCGTCAGGCATCGGGCAGGCCCCTCTCGCTTTCGAGGCTGTTTCTGACCGCCGTATCGACCCGGTCGCGCAAACTTCTCGAAGGACGAAACATCGGCAGGTAGCGCGCCCCCACCGGAACCTCCTGGTTCGTGCGCGGATTGCGCGCCTTGCGGGGCCGCCGGTACTGCACGTGAAAGGTCCCGAACCCCCGAAGTTCGACGCCCTCTCCCGATTCGAGGGCCTCCGAAACGCAGGCTATGAAACCGTTCACGACCGCCTCCGTTTCGATGCGGGTCATTCCGGTGCCCGTGGCGATTCGTTCGACAATATCTGATTTCGTCACCGTCGTAAGGTTTTTTTAATGAAACAGGCAAATAATGCATAAATGACGCAATGCGTGGCGCGACGCTTCCTTAAGGATACTCTGATTAAATCCGCGAAGCTCAGAGGCATGCGAGGGGTGCGCTGGCAAGGAATGACGAAGCAACGTGGCAGGCCCCACGTAATGAGGAATGACACAGCCAGCGTGCCCCTCGCAGCCTCCCGAAGGGCGCGTCACGTCCCCAACGACCCGAATCTACGGTTTTTTCTGCTGATTTCATCGATACAAGCATGACGGTCTTTGCGGGCAATAGGGACGCG